>JAQUKQ010000027.1 GCA_028718985.1 Desulfobulbaceae bacterium
GCCAGTGGGCAATTGTCGGCATGCCACAACCCCAATACCGCCCCTCCAGCAAGACCTGCCAGAATGTCTATTGCCATAGCGACGGCACTACCTTGAACCCAGAGATGAGAGACTATGCCTGGACCGGAGGCCATCAAGAGTGCAATTCCTGCCATGGTCATCAACCGTCGGCCGGGGGCTGTAACGCCTCCGGTTGTCACAGCGATGGTCGTGATGGCTCCTATTGGAATAAGTTCCCCGAGAAGAAGTGGCTCTCCGCCATGCCCATGTACCAAAACACCGGGCCGCTCACCGACAAGGCAAACTCCCATTACCGTCATCTATTCACCGGATTCTCCTGCGACGACTGTCACGCCGAAACCATCAGTGGCGGGGGCTGCCTTGAGTGCCACAACACGACCATCCCTCTCGGCAACATGACGGAAAACCAGCACATCAACCCAGCCAAGCATGTCAATCGCGTTAAAAATGTGGTCTTCAAAAACGGCGGTTCCTACGAGCCTGCCACCAAAACATGCAGCAATACCGCCTGCCATACCGGGGCCAATCCGCAGTGGGGCGGCTCTGTTCATGATGCCGTGGTCTGCCGCGATTGCCACGGCAACACCAACACCGATGTCGACGATTTCGGCAAATTTAATGGCACTCGCGCCAAAATCAATCTCGGTCAATGGGCCAGCAACGGTCATGGGCGCCAAGGGGTAATCGATCCGGCCACCGGTCGTCCAGAACTCAACACCAACCGTTATCCTTCCGGCAATCCACCAGCCAATTTTCCTGACAACGGCTGCTGGTACTGCCATGACTCCCAGGTGTTACACCAGAACGAAGAACGCCCCTTCCGCTTGATCCAACACGAGCACTTTGAAAAACGTTTTGAAAAAGAGTGCGTCTTCTGTCATATGCAAGGCCAAGACAGCGAGTGCCTCAACTGTCACAACGCCTCTGAATCTCTGGCCCCGCAACTCGTAACCATCTCCGCCCTGCCAGGTGTCATCAACCCGCCCTACACCATTGCTCGCCCCGATCACAGCGGCTTCACCGGCGGCTGTTCGGCCTCAACCTGTCATGTCGATGATGCCGCCCGCCACAAGACTGATGCCGGCGTCTGGACCGAGGAAAAGAAGGCCGATGTACAAAACGCCTATGTGCAGATGGGCGTCTGCCTGATCTGTCATGATGACGACAAAAGCGGCGAATGTACAACCTGCCACACCGGTCCCCAATACGCCTTGGGCTACGACCCTGCCGAACATGACCCGGGCTTGGTCGGCAAGACCCGTGGCCGGATCACGGCGCAAAAAGCCAAGGCATCATCCTTCCATTTTGGCTACAAGCACTATCAGGATTACGAAAACAGCTTAGGCAATCAAATGGATAGCGGTTTGGTCAACGCCGTCTCCACCTCTACCCGTGAGCTCATCGACCTCACAAAGAACTGGACGACAGACGCCTTCACCGGTCGAAGGGTAACAATTACCAGCGGTGCCAATAGTGGCCTGTCGCGGCCGATTGTCAGGAACAACAGCAACACCCTCACCGTGGCTCCACCCTTCCCGGATGGACAGCAAATGCAGAACGGCGACGGTTACAAGATCATGGACATTGTCTGGAAGGGTGGAAAATTCTGCTGGGACTGCCACGACCCGCATGGAGACAACAATATCTATATGATCCAAGACATGGTAGCCACCCGTACCGATGGGGTGGTCGGCAAGCCGATCGACCGGACAACCGTTTCCTTCACCAGAAAGAGCACCGGCCTCGATTACGCCCGCATCGCACCCAATCCAGCTACCGGCAACTACGACGGGATCTGCAACGTCTGCCATACCAATACCGAGATGCACTACACCTCAACCAAGGGTGACAATCATAACTCCGGCCGCGTCTGCACCGAGTGCCATGAGCATCGTTTTACCGACAGCCACGCCTCCGGCCAGACCTGCAACACCTGTCACCCCAATCGACCTGTCCCACGCCACACAGGTTTTAGTCAGGCCCGTGACTGCACCAAGTGCCATAAAGACGCCATCGGCGCCCGCATGAACATCATGAAACAGTTTTCGGCCCCTTCACACCACGTGCAAACGGACAAGGTCACCAACAAGCACTGTTACGCCTGCCATTGGGAATCAACCCCGGAGGGCGTCATCAATCTGGAGCACCATGCCGGTTACAACTATAAAACCCACACCTCGCAGAAAGACAAAGAAGTCGACCTGGTCATCTGGCAAGCAGGCGTTCGGCCAACGATCTTTGACAACGACGGTGCCAACAATAATGACACGGCCGCCTCTTTCCTGGCCAACAAGATGGACACCACCAAACCAGGCAACACCCTCTTTGGCCAACGGGGTGAAGTCAATAAGGTGACCAACCATTGCCTGGGCTGCCATTCTAATCAGAACAACGACTCCCAACCGTTCAACATGGTCGATCCGGAGCATGGCGACTGTAAGACTCCACGTCAATACGCCTGGGATCGGGCGAGCATCGCCTCCCGCTACTCAAATCCGACCATTGCCACCTTGGGCAAATACACCAACGCCAATGCCGCCAAGAAACAGATCACCAAAGCCTTCTCGGCCCATGGCAATGCCGTCTCCAACCAAGGGGGTATCGATCCCACCACCGGTGTCGATGGCACCATACCCAATACCCGGGCAGGTCTTTACAATATCCAGTGTTTTGATTGCCACTCCTCGCATGGCTCCATGGTCTCCGGCATCACGTCGAGCTACACCACCTTCAACGGCACGAAAAATGGTGCCAACCTCAAAGAGACCCAAGCCGGTAAGGGTGGCTATCCAATGAGCTACATGGCCACCGCCAACCCCAACCCCAATACGGTCAACCCCTATCAGGCAGGCGCTGGTCAATGTTTCGACTGTCATGAGACGGCAAACAGCAACACCCAGCTCAGCCCTGTATCAAAATCCCCTTGGGGCTACAATGAAACCTTTGGCGCAACCGCCCCGATCAAGGGCTATCGAGATAACCCACGCTTCTCAGGCTCGTATTCCGGGTCCAGCCAATTTGCCGCCTACCGCTCCGGCAAGCAAACCATCGGCGGCCACTTCAAGGCCTCCCACAAAAATACGGCATCGCCCAATTACGACATGAGCGGTGCCTCGGATATCACCGCCATGGGCACCATCGACGGACTCTGCACCCCTTGTCATGATCCTCATGGAGTCAGTCCTTCCTTGGGTGACAAACAGGCCTATGCCCTGCCGATGTTGAAGGGCACCTGGCTCAGTTCACCCTACAAAGAAGACGGGGCGCCGACGACCGTCTCTACTTTCAGTAACGCCAGAAACGACTGGGGAGGAGTCAACCGACCCTATCCGCAAATGGCAGCCCCGCAACCAGCGGGATCCTGGAAAACCGACCGCAACACCTTCAACCAGGCAGACTTAAGCGTCAAGGTCAATCAACCGGTAGCCTACAGCCAGGTGAGTGAAGACGCAGAGACCTTCGCCGGCCTCTGCCTGCGCTGTCACCCGAAAAATACACTGACCACCGAAGTCAGCGCCCAGCCAACGTCATCAGTGCCTTGGGCCAGCGTCGAGCGTATCCATCGCTCAGTCAAGGGGTGGGGCGTTGCCGAAGGAGATGCGCCACGTGAACACTCCTATACCTGTTCCAAGTGTCATCAGCCGCATGCTTCGGGTCTCCCCCGCTTGATGCAAACCAACTGCCTAAACGGTGCCCATCGCGGCCAGGTCCTCTCAGGCGGCGCACCTGGGGGCAATAATTATGGCCGCTTCCCTTACGGCTGGTACGATAACGGTCTCTTTGACGTTGGCAGCACCTCCATCTGCCATGGCGCGCCGACCGCCAACGGCTCCTCAGGCTGGCCCAATAACCAACGTTGGAATACGGTGACTCCGTGGACAGGAGGGCAATAAAATGAAAATACATGCCCTAAAAGACCGAGGTCAGAATTTCACAGGAATTGCAACATTGGGGACGGGGTCTATGCGTACGACATATCGATTGAAACACCAACTCATCATCTATTGTCTGGCGGTTCTTGCCCTGCTCGGTAGCGCTGCTTTCTCTGACGCTGCTGACATTTTTGTCTGGCAGTTCAAGGACAGCCAGCCGGGAATCCAGGAGGCCAGATCCAGCACGGTTGATTCACACGGCAATCTGATCATCAGCGGTTACAGCGATGAGGCGGGCGATGACGATTTCTACACCATCAAACTCAGCAGCGATGGCCAGACTGTTCTCTGGTCAGCCCGTTACGCCCACCCCCAGGGTGATGACTGGGCTTGGGCGGTGGCGGTCGATAGTCTTGACAACGTCATCGTCACCGGCAACCTCTTCAACGGAATCAACGATGACATTGCCGTCATCAAGTACGATGGGGAAACCGGCGCTGAAATGTGGGCCGCGCCCTTCATCCTGAACGGAACGGCCAACGGCAACGACCTGCCGCTATCGATGGCAATTGATGCCTTAAACAACATCTACATTGCCGGCTACTCTCAATCCGGCGGCAGCACGGCCGATGATGGCATCCTCATCAAAATCAGCCCGCAAGGCACCAAGACCTGGCAGTTTGACTTCAACGGCGCAGCCAGCGGTGAAGACCGTTTCACCACGGTCAGTGTCGGGGCAGGAGGTGTTATGGTCGGCGGGTTCACAAAAGTCCTCCATACCGGCAATCGCCTCGACTTCGACTATCTGACCATCAAATTGGGCTATGACGGCTATACTCTTTGGCAAAAAAGCTTTGATAACGGTTATGGCGATGACGTAGGCGGCTACAGCGGCATGGATAGCGCAGGAAACGTTATCGTCACCGGCGAGGCCCTCGCCAGCGGCAGTCGCCATGACATGGTCACCATCAAATATGCCGCCGCCGATGGCCAGCAACAGTGGCTGACTACCTACAGCGCTGGCAGCCCCAATATCCCTAGGGGCTTAGTGGTCGATAGCGACGATGAAGTCTATGTCACCGGCAACACCTTCACCCTCACCGGCAAAGACGATTTCTATACCGCCCGCTACGCTGGGGCAAATGGTACGCCTGTCTGGCAAAAGGTCTTTGACTCAGGCACCAACAATACCGATGTTCCGCACGCCTTGGCAGTTGACAACACCGGCGGCCTCTACGTCACGGGCTACACACACAAGGCGGCGACACAAGACGATGATTTTCAGACCCTGAAGTACAACAAGGACAATGGCAACCTGATCTGGCAACGGGCCGAAGATGGCCCATCAGCAGGGGGTAACGAGCAGCCTGTTGGGGTAGCAGTGGCCTTATCGGTCTCCGCAGACGGCAACATCTATGTCGGCGGCTGGTCACAACAGGGCAATGATTTAGACTACTTCGCAGTGAAATACAGCGCCAATCTCTTGAACGCCCCGACAGGACTCAACGCCACGGTAGTCAGCCAGACCAGAATTGATCTCTCTTGGGCGGATAACTCCAACACCCCCAACAACGAGGACAGCTTCTGCGTCGAACGCTGCCAAGGCTTTGCCTGTGCCGATTTCACCGAACTCACCTGCGCCGTCCCGCAAAATCAGACGACCTACACCGATAGCACCGTCAGCCGTGATAATTGGTACTCCTATCGAGTCAAAGGGAAGCACAGCTTACTCGGCTTCTCCCTGCCCACAAATACCGCCTCGACACTGAGCACGTTGATCAACTATCCAGCCCCTAACTGGCTCTACACCCACGACGGTGATGGGCTTGACGATCAAGCCAACGCCATCGCCATGGGGAGCGACAATAACCCGGTAGCCACCGGCACAAGTACCAACCCAAATTCCCAATTCGACTACTATACCGTCAAATTTGACCGAACCAACGCAGCCATTCCCCTCTGGATAGATGACTACGATGGCCCCGATGGCCAAGGCGACATGGCAATCTGCCTGGCACTGGACTCTACCAATGCCGTAATTGTCTCCGGTTTTTCCTCTATGAACGATGGTCAAGGCGGTAACACCAACGATATCTTCACTATCAAATATGCCGCTGACGGCCCCGACATCCACACCGGCTACCCTCTGTGGACCTCCCAATACAATGGCCCAGGCAACGATGACGACCGCACCCAAGCGGTGGCCGCTGCGTCCGATGGTTCGGATTACACGGTTGTTACCGGCTATGGCAAAAATGCCGCGGCCAACGAAGACATCTATCTGATCAAGTACAAACCAGATTATGACGTTGCAGGACAGCAAGTATGGGCTATCACCCCCTTTGACCGTGGCTTCGACGACCGCCCGATCACCACAGCCTTCACCCCAGCAGGCGATGTCGTAGTCGTCGGAACAACAGAGCGAGCCCCTGGAGACTCCGATGTCTTCATCAGCCTCTACCGCGGCAGCGATGGGGCCGTGGTCTCTGGCTGGCCCTATATCCACGACTTCGGCTACGGTATCGACGGTATCGACGCCGTGGCGGTAGGCCCAGACAACTCAATCTATGTCGCAGGGTTCGCAAAAAATGCCGCCGGCAACCTCGATGTCTATATCAACAAGCTCAACTCCGCAGGCGTCTCACAATGGTCAGACGGCAAACTGCTCGATGGCGCCGGCCACGGTTATGATCGCGCCAGTGCCATCGCCCTTGATCCCAACGATGGGGAGGTCATCGTGGCGGCCACCATGACCTCAGCCTCCGGCAGTCGAGATTTTGTCCTGCTGCGCTATACCGCTACCGGCACTTTACTTTGGCAGAAGACCCTCGACCTGATCGCCCATGATGAATTCCTGACCTCCATGGCCGTATCACCATCCGGTGAGGTCTGCTTGGTTGGGGAAACTGACAACAACACCGATAACGATGTCATCGCGGTAAAATACGACCATCTGGGCAACCTGATCGGCTCAACCAAGTATGACAGTGGTTTCGACGACTATGCTACCGACATCACCGTTAACCGCCTGGGCGAGTTCTACATTTCAGGCTATTCCGCCACCGGGCCACTGGCGACAGATGACTTCGACTTTGTGGTCTTCCGCTTCAATGGCCAAGAGTTGCAGGCTCCCTCGCCGTTTACCACCACGACCCATAACACGACCGTCGACTTGAGTTGGACAGAAAATGACCCGGCTGTCAGTGGCTACAAGCTCTACCGTAAAACCGGAAGCTGCACTGCCGGTGGCACCACATTTGCCCCAACAGACCTGATCTACACCGCAACTCCGGGAACGACAGCCTATACCAACAGTAACCTCAATATCGGCTCAACTTACTGCTATGGGGTACAAACTTATCGCCTCGCCACCAGCGAGATATCACGCATCATCGAAAAACAGGTCACCACCACCATCCCCGTGCCGCCAAACAACCTGGTGGCAACCTTGAAAAACACCTCTGAAGTCGAGGTCTGCTGGCATGACAATAGCGCCTCCGAAGACGGCTTTGCAGTGCAGCGCTGCACCGGCGTAAACTGCGATTTCTCACAATACACCACCCTCTTCGCCCCGGCAGAACTCGACCCTCTCGCCGTTTCCACCTGTTTGACCGACACTACTGCCTGTGATGCCGGCGCAGGGAAAAATTTTCGCTACCGGGTTCAATCCTACCGGGTCAATGCCTGGAACAGCACCTTCTCTCCGGCAACAGGCACGATTACTGTGCCAGGACTCCTCGCACCTTCCGCCCTGCTCTCCACCAAGATCTCAGATGCCTCCGTTGCCCTGCAATGGACTGACAACACCGTTGATGAATCGGATTTTGTCGTCGAACGATGCCAAGGTGCAGGATGCAGTAATTTCAGTGAAATCGCCGCCGTCAGTGCCGTAACAGGCAACAACCTTCTGCTGGAGATGGATGAAACAGCCTGGACAGGGGCAGCTGGTGAGATAAGCGATTATTCGGGTAAAAATTTTAACGCCACTGGCTTTGGTGGGCCAACCACAACAGCAGACAGCCACCAGGGCCGTGCCGCCAGTTTAGATGGGACCAACGACTATCTCACCTCCCCTCTCAGTATCAACCAGTCAAGTAGCTCAACCGGCGTCACCATGATGGCTTGGGTAAAGCTCACCTCGACTTCAAGCGGTCAGCACTTCCTCTTCTCAACCGAGGATGGAACCGCCTCGCAACTTAAGAACAGTTGGGGTCTCTTGCGCGACGGCTCCACCTGGAAAGTGGCGACCGGAGAAGCCGTCCGTTCGACAGGGGTCGCCGTAAGCAGTGGCGTGTGGCAACACCTCGCTGTTGTCTTTGCCCCTGGTACTGGGGTTAAATTCTATAAAAACGGCACAGAGGTCTATATCAACTATATCGGGACGCATGACAGCAGCACGCCCCTCACCATAGGCCGCCAAGGGATCCTTAACCAAAATTTCTTCGACGGACTGGTTGATGAAGCCGCTGTCTTCTCTCGCGCCTTGACCGCCGCTGAGATACAAAAGCTCTATAGTCGTGGCGTATTCCCGGAGTCGACCGGGCAGAAGTGGTTTACCGACTCGACTGTGCTTGTCAATACCGACTACCAGTATCGAATCACGGCCCGTAAGCAGACAAGCTGTGGCACTGACCTGTCGCCAGCCTCTAATATCATCTCCTTGACCACGACCCCACCGCCGCCGCAACCGCTGACCGCCACCCAGATCAAGCCAGGTGTCATCGCCTTGACCTGGACTCCACAGACCACTACCCACAACGGTTTCGTGGTGGAACGCTGTAATGGCTCAGGCTGTAGCGATTTCACCGCCATCTCCAGCGCCATTGGCCCAACTGTCAAGAAATATAGTGATAGCACCGCCTGTTACGGCAGTGACGGGGTGAATCGCTACCGTATCAAAGCCCTGGGCTCTTGGGGTGAATCTGCCCCCAGTGCCGTGGCGGAGACAGTAAGTGTGCCAAGTCCTATTCCTGCAGGACTCGATGTCAGCCACAGCACCGAGGCAAGCGTCAAACTGCAGTGGACATACAGTGATAGCACTCAAGATGGCTTTACAATAGAACGCTGTGACGGTGACCAAGCCACTTGCGCCCAAAGCAACGCCTTTAGTGAGATCGCTATCTCACCGTTCTCCGGCCAAGACAGCGCAACCCAAGCCATCTGGCACTTCGATGACTCTTCCTGGAACGGCACAGCAGGAGAAGTGGCCGATAGTTCAGGACAGAATCACCACGGCACAGCCATGAATGGCCTCATCCTTGATAGCCCAGGGGTCAGCAGCTATGGTGCAGCCCTCTTTGACGGAGTCAATGACTACATCAGCACCGACTTAATGATTGACCAATCGGCTACCACATCAGGCGCAACCTTCATGGCCTGGGTTTACATCACCGACCAGAGTAGCCGTTGGCAGCAGGTATTCAGCACCGACAATGGCGGATATGACTGGGGGCTTCGCTTCTTCGGCGGTGCTTGGTATGTATCAACCGGCGCTACCACCTATTGGGCAGCGAATAACGACCCGGCCAACACCTGGCAACATGTCGCCGTGGTCTTTGATCCTTCCTACGGCTTCCGCTTCTACAAAAACAGCGTCTTGCAGGCGAACGTTGCCAACCTGGAGCTTGATGCCAGCAGTGCCCCTTTCACCATTGGTCGTCATGCAACTGAAGGCAACTATTTTGCCGGCAAGATGGACGAGGTGGTGGTCCTCAATCGGCCAATGACCGGCACCGAGATCATCGCCTACTATAACCACAGCACCCCGATTGTCGCCGTCGACGCTATGGGGATCAACACCGGCAGTACCTACACCTACCGGGTCAAACCCTTTGTCAATTCAATCTGTGGTGACTGGGGACAGAACGCCTCCTCGGCAGAGGCGACGGCCACAACTCCTGCCACACCAATGGCCCCCGACACCCTCACTGTTACCCAGAAAGGCTCGACTGAGCTCGATTTAAGCTGGCACTCGAACACCGCCTCGGAGTCTGCTTTCGTCATTGAACGCTGCCAGGGAAGCGGTTGTGATTTCTCGACGCATGACAGCTTCCAGACCGGACCTGGGGTAACGACCTACCAAGACAAATCTGTCTGCCAAGGTCAGACCTATCGTTACCGAGTTCAAGCGGTCAAAGATGGTGCCGCTCCTGAGGAGTGGCCCACCGCCTTCACCACCGCCGTAGAAAAAAGCACCGCCGTCGCCAACCCGGTAACACTCACCCTAAACGTTATCAATGAGGCCGAAATCGACCTCTCCTGGAACGATGTCAATCAAGACGAAGATGCTTACGAATTGTCTCGCTGTGTGGTCGATCCCGGCGTCGTCGCCTGTGATCAGCCCGCGCAATTTACGGTACTCAACACTTACCCTGGCAGTGTTACTGGTGCTTTGCTCCACTACCGGATGAACGAGGCGGCTTGGTCTGGTGTCAGTAATGAGGTCTTGGATGCCTCCGGCAACAACCGGCATGGCATTGGCTACACTGGCGCCACAACCGTCCCAGATGGTCGCTTTGACCGTGCCGGTTCCTTCAACGGCACAACCGCTTTCGTCTATACCCCACTAAACTCTTCACTCCTCCCACAGACAAAGACCTCCCCAGGGGTCACCATGGAGGCCTGGGTCTATCCAACCTTAAACGACACGAACCCGCGCAGTGTCTTCTCCACCGACAATGGCGGTTACGACTGGGGTGTCACCATTCAGAACGGCAAATGGTATGTCAATACCGGTCTTTCGCAATATGACACCGGCCTGACTGTCGATTACAACAGCTGGCAGCATATTGCCGCCGTCTTCACACCGATGACAGGCATCACATTTTATAAAAATATGGAGTCGGTTCCGATCAGTGAGATTGATTATGACACCTCCTTCAATCAGTTGAACATTGGCCGCAACGCTAACAGCAGCGATGCCTCCTACTATTTCAAAGGCAAAATTGACGAGGTCATGGTCTATGGTCGTCCCTTGACTGCAACGGAGATCGCAAAGCACAACACCGCAGCAGAGAGCCCTGCCTACTCATTCAAAGATAGCGGCCTGCAGCACAGCACCAGCTATTTCTACAAAGTTACAGCGCAAAAAGCGGCTTCCTGTGCTTGGAACCTGGAGACGACACAAAGCCGTTCCACTCCAGCCCCACCTCCGCCAACTAATCTGCGGTCCACACTCTCCGATTCGACGAGCTGCACCTTAGCCTGGAACGACAATAACGGCTCCGAAACCAGCTATGTCGTCAGCCGTTGTGAAGGGGTAAATGGAGATTGCGCCTCACCGGTGCTGACCAACCTGGCAGCAAACAGCACAAGCTTCACCGATAACAGCCTCTGCCCACAGATCACTTACACATACCGGGTCTGGGCGACAGGACAGTGGGGTCAAACCACCTTTGCTGAACTAGGCATGACCACGCAGGCGCAAGCTGCCGCGCCAACCAACTTAGCGGCAAACTTGGTCTCGGAAGTAGAGATCGATGTCTCCTGGAACAACGACCCCGCAGCCAGCGATGAAACAGGGATTACCTTGACTCGCTGCACGGGGGCTGCCTGCGTCGATTTCACCTTGCCGCCTGGCACCAGCACCTACGCCGATAACGAACTGGTACCGAACACCGAATATTGTTACCAGGTCAGCGCCTATAAAACCGCGACCTGCCCTTGGCAGACAACGATAACCGGGCCAATTTGTGCCACAACCAATCCAAACTCCGGTGGCTTGATCGCAACCCCAACCAGCACCACGACAGTGGATCTGGCCTGGAATGACAACGCCCAGACTGAAACCACCTCAATTGTCGAACGTTGTGATGGCGATCTCTCAACCTGCTGTAATGGCGATCCGGCCGCCTGCTCCGGTACTTTCAGCCCCATCAAGGTGCTGGGCGCAAACCAGCACAACGCTACCGACGACAGCCCCTGTGTCGGAAACGTCTACACCTATCGCATCAACACCAGTGGTGAGGGTTTGACCCAAGCCAATGGTGGTTGTTGGACAAAACGCGCACCGCTGACCTTCTCCTCCTTCCCCGCCGCCGCTGGGGTTGAGGTAGTCATCCCCTATCAGCCTGCGATGAAGCCCGACTTCTCCGACATCCGCTTTTACGACGCCACCGCCCACCGCGAGCTGCAATTCTGGCTCAAGCAAAAAACCGACTCCACTTCGGCCACCGTCTGGCTGATGACCGGCGCCAATCCGGCAATCTATCTCTATTACGGCAATGCCAACGCCAAGAGTGCCAGCGCCACCGACGCCCTCTTCACAGAGATCTATGATACCTTCCAGGGTACCGCGATCAATCCAGCAAAATGGGTAGAGATTGACGCCTTTACCAACAAGATCAGCCAAAACAACGGCCTGCAATTTGTTTACAAAGATACCACCCAAGACGCGGCGATCATCTCGACCAAGACCTTCGAACGGGCCGCCGGCAATGAACTCTTCATCGACTTTACGGTCGGTACCGATGTCATTGGCAGGAGAGATGAGTTGTTCTTCCTGGGCTGGGAAAAAGATCAGACCACTCTGCCGACCTGGAGTGGTAACGCCGCACATCTCTTGGAATTCACCAGCAACGGCAATCATTACCTGCAATATGCCCGTGAAGACGTAAACGCTGTCTATATGACCAAGGTCCTCTATAATGACCTGACCCGCTACCAGGTGAAGATTGTCCTGAATGCCGAGTCCGGAGCAAAATACTACCTCAAGGGCGGGATCTATCCTGATTGGCGCTTATTGACTGAGAGCACCTACGTGCGAGCAAATGATGATATCCTGCGGGTTGCCTTCCATCAGGCAAGCCACAACATCACCATTCATCAGGTAAGCGTCAAACATGCATCGGCCCAGCGTGGAGTGACGGTCAACTTCGCCAGCGCGGAAGGCGACGGGGTGGCCTGCCTGCCATTCAGCCATACCTGGGTTGGCGCCTCCACCCTTGCCGCTCAAGCCTTACTGCCAGCGATTGCCACTCCCGCTGGATTAGCGGCGAGCATCGTTGATGGCAAGGTACGGCTCACCTGGAACGCCGGCACCAACGACGAAACAGAGTTCCTGATAGAGAGAAATTGTGGGGCGGGCTTTGTCGGAATTGCCACGACTCCAGCTGGCACCCTAAGCTACAACGATCTGTCAATGCCAGCCTCAACATCGTGCAGCTATCAGGTCAAAGGCCACAAAGTCTCACCTTGCCCTTGGACCAGTGCCCCGAGTGCCGCTGTGCAAATCCTGGCTCCTCCTGCCGCACCGATCGTAACCGCCACCGCAACCAACGCCTTCCAAATCCGTTTGGATTGGAGTGATGCTGCCGATGAGGTTGGCTATGACATCGAAGCACAAGTCTTTAGCGGCGGATGGATGCCGGTAGCTACCCTGCCTGCGAACCAGATAAGCTATACCGATAGCCATGGTGTAAACCCGAACAGTCAGTACATCTACCGTGTTCGCGCCAGACGCTTAAATGACAGCTCGGCCTGGGGTCAGGCCACGGCAACGACTCCGGCCTATACACCGGGGGCAGCAACCTGCCCACTGCCGTGAAGCAAGAAGATCAACATACAGCCAGAGCCAGGGCAATAGCGCTTCCCTTTGCCCTGGCAGCACTCATGTTCACGATGAGCGCACAGGCCACACCCAGCCCAATCCTGTTGGGGAAAAAATGCGGCGGTTGCCACGCCCTGCCACCAGGCACAGGAGAAGAGCATGGCCCCTTTAAACCGGGGGCCCATACCCAGCATATCGCCCTCTCCTGCGATCAATGTCATAACAGTGGCATCGAAGACGACCACATCAACGGGATAATCAGCCTCAAACCAGAACTTGAGTATCAGTACGGCTATGCCGTCCCCTGGCCCAGCGTGGGTAGCGGATCCTGTGGCGGACTTGGCCATCCCTTCCGCCCAACGGGCTGTCACGAGCAGATGCCAAAAGCCAAATGCTTTTGGATACCAGGCAAAAACTGTCGGATTGAAGAGCCCTCCAGACACTGAAGCAACCCAGAAAGTATTTGACATTTAGCCAGCTATGGTTTTTTAACTGAAAGCCCTGCCGTGACCTTCTTGCGGCAGGGCTTTCACTGTTCAGGTGCGACAACTCATCACCAACAACATTTTTTTAGCAGGGAGAAAACAATGGAATACTCTCCGGAAGTCAAGGAAATGACCTGTATCGCCAAGGGTCCTAACAATGGGCCAGCCCCGATCCCGCAAGAGGGACGCTGGGTGCAAGCCAAGGAAGTAACCGACATCTCCGGCCTCACCCACGGCGTAGGCTGGTGTGCGCCACAACAAGGTGCCTGCAAGTTGACCTTGAACGTCAAGAACGGCATCATTGAGGAGGCGCTGGTGGAAACCGTCGGCTGCACCGGCATGACCCACTCCGCCGCCATGGCCGCCGAGATACTTGCCGGCAAGACCATCCTTGAGGCATTGAACACCGACCTCGTTTGCGATGCCATCAATGTCGCCATGCGGGAGCTCTTCCTACAGATTGTCTATGGTCGTACCCAGACAGCCTTTTCCGAGGATGGCCTACCGATCGGTGCCGGGCTTGAAGACCTGGGGAAAGGGCTCCGCTCAGTGACCGGCACCATGTACAGCACCAAGGCAAAAGGCCCGCGTTATCTGGAGATGGCCGAAGGCTACGTCACTAAACTGGCCCTTGATGCCAATGACGAGATCATTGGCTATCAGTTCGTCCGCTTAGGGCCGATGATGGAGCAGATCGCCAAGGGCGCGGCTGCGGCAGATGCCTTGGCCAAGTGCACCGGCACCTATGGCCGTTTTACTGAGGCGGTCAAGACCATCAATCCAAGACACGAATAGGAAGGAGAGAGACAATGGCTCTATTTGAAGGATATGAGAGAAGGATTGATCAAATTACCGCCGCCCTGCAGCAAAACGGCATCGGTTCGCTGGAAGAGGCGGCAGTAATTTGTAAAAATAAGGGAGTCGATGTCGCAAAAATCGTCCGCGATGTCCAGCCCATCTGTTTTGATAACGCCTGTTGGGCCTATACCTTGGGCGCTGCCTTCGCCATCAAACGAGGGCAGAACAAGGCCGCCGACATTGCGGTGACCTTGGGGGAAGGTTTGCAGGCCTTTTGCATCCCAGGCTCTGTCGCCGATGAGCGAAAGGTAGGTTTAGGCCATGGCAATCTCGCCGCCATGTTGCTGCGCGAAGAGACCCAGTGCTTCGCCTTCGTCGCCGGACATGAGTCCTTTGCCGCCGCTGAAGGGGCAATTGGCCTGGCCCGTTCTGCCAACAAGGCCCGTAAAAGGCCTCTTCGTGTCATCTTAAACGGCCTAGGGAAAGACGCGGCCCACATCATCTCCCGGATCAACGGCTTCACGCACGTCAAAACCAGTTTCAATTATCAGACCGGTGAGCTCAGTATTGTCAAGGAAACCGTCTACTCCATCGGCGAACGCTCCAATGTTCGCTGCTACGGTGCCGATGACGTGCGCGAAGGCGTGGCCATCAATCATCTGGAAGAGGTCGATGTGTCGATCACCGGCAACTCCACCAACCCAACCCGCTTTCAGCATCCGGTCGTCGCTACCTATAAGAAGGAGCGTCAGCTGCAGGGACGCAATTTCTTCTCGGTGGCCTCTGGTGGCGGCACGGGCCGAACCCTTCACCCCGACAACATGGGGGCAGGACCCGCCTCCTACGGCATGACCGACACCATGGGTCGCATGCACTCAGACGCCCAGTTCGCCGGTTCGTCGTCCGTGCCGGCCCACGTCGAAATGATGGGCTTAATTGGCATGGGTAACAACCCAATGGTCGGAGCCTCAGTTTCGGTCGCAGTAGCAATCGAGCAGGCCATGGGCTGAGCAGTTCCTGCTTCGGAGAAATAGACGTTTCAAGGGGCGAGCAGGATAGTACTCTTCCCTGTCGCAAAAGTAAGAATCATCGAGAAGGGCCAAATGAGAACAAAATCATTCGGCCCTTTCTGTTTGTCTGCTTGAAGTCATAATTCACACAGGAAACGCTCCCCTGACTTTTTTGCTGCACCACTCACAAATCATACAATTCCATTGACATATCCCTGGTGCAGAGTACACTGATTGTACTCTGATCAACGATGAATTCTCATCAATCCTCCATCAGAGAATCCCCCACTTGACTTATGACGACAGATACTCCAGTAAACTCCAGCGCTGAGAACCGTCGGGAAAACTTCCGTATCGATAATGTGCTGCCAGTCTCTCTCCGCAGAATTGAAAATGGTGTACTGCCCACTGCGCGGATTGTTCCGGTGGCCGCCAATCAAGCAAATGCCGAGATTTGGGAAGGTGGGCTCAACTCCACCTTCGGCGAGTTCGATACCAACTTCGCCCTCATGCTGATCGAGGTTAATAGCAAGCTTGATCTTTTACTTACCGCCCAAAATCTTCATTGCAGTGCTGTAAAAGGCACTGAGGCAAGCAAGCTCTCCATGAGTCAGTTACTGCTTCAGGTCAACATCAAGCTGGAGCATTTGCTTAGCGCCCATCACCTCTCCCGGCCTGAAGACAATATTCGGCTCGACACCGTAAGCTTGAGTGCCAGCGGTATCAAACTGAAAACAGCTGAGTCATTTTCTCCTGGAGACCTTGTCGAAGTCCGCATGCTCCTCAACATCAATAAGCCTTTCTGGGTTGTGGTTGGTGGTTCCGTGGTGCGAAGTATTCCCCTCGCAGAAAATGACTATGAGGTGGCCATCAATTTCGAAGAAATAAGTGAACACGTCAGTGATGAGCTATCGCGCTACACTTTGGTGGATCAAAAAAAACAAATCTTGGCCCGCCGTGGATTTCAATCCTAACAACGGCAACGAACGACGTTTTACAAAAAAATATGATGTGTTGATAAGGTAACCCCCTTCCCTTTCAATTCACTCTCCAAGGAAAAAACAACATTATGTTCGTGGGAATTGGCGTAGTAGTTGTTCTCTTCGCTGTTGTCGGCGGCTTCATGCTCGAACACGGCAATATCGCGCTTCTCTGGCAGCCGATTGAGATGCTCATCATCTTCGGCGCCGCCTTCGGTGGCCTGCTCATCGGTTCGCCAGCGTCTGTCGTCAAGGCGGTGTTCAGGGATCTCAGCAAGCTCTTCTCCGGCCACGCTGTCAACAAAGAGAGCTACCTTGAAGTCTTGATGCTACTCAACTCCATTTTCTACAAAATCAAAAAAGATGGCTTGATCACCATTGAAGAGGACGTCGACAACCCACAAAAAAGCAAACTCTTTGAAAAGCATAAGGGCGTCATGCACGACCCTGAAGTCTCAATCTTCATCTGCGACACCATCCGCACCATGATCACCGCCAATTACCCCCCCCATGAGATGGAAGCCTTGATGGACCTCGATCTCGACACAAACCATCATGAACGGATGGAATCGGCCCATGCCATTGAGAAAATTGCCGACTCCCTGCCAGGACTTGGTATCGTTGCGGCGGTACTCGGCATTGTTCTCACCATGAATAATCTCGGCGAACCGGCTGAGGTCTTGGGTGCACACATCGGTGCAGCTTTGGTCGGCACCTTTCTAGGCGTTCTTGCCTGCTATGGCTTTGTCGGGCCAATAGCCGTCAGCATTGGCCATAAGGCGGAAGCCCGGCAAACCTATATGAATGTCATAAAAACAGGTCTACTCGCCGCCTATGCCTCCGACTTCATGGTGCCATTTGCCGTTGAATCGGCCAGAAGATCAATTCCAGCCGGCGAGTGTCCAACTTTTTCCGAAGTTGAAGCAGCGATCAAAAAATGGAAGGCCAAAAGTTAACCATTCTTAAAAAGAAGGGAAAAGGTGGAGCCGCCGGTCATCACGGTGGCAGCTGGAAAGTTGCCTTTGCCGACTTCATGACCGCCATGATGGCCTTCTTTCTGCTCATGTGGCTGTTAAGCATGGGCCCGCAAAAGAAGAAGGAAGAATTAGCCCACTACTTCAAAACCTACAGCCTCAATCTCTTTGAAAGCGGTGGCGGCTCCGCCCCGCCTTCAATCCCCCTCACAGACACGCCCGGCGGCCCGCCTGACGCCAACCCTCAGGCCAACACCGACACTGAAGCGGAACCAACAGAAGTAACCGACCCTGAGATGGAAGAGATGAAGACTCAACTTCAAAGGCAGATTAACCAACGTCTGACCTCTATCAAGGATCAAGTTAAAATCGGTAAATTTGATGGCGGACTGAAGATTGACATCATGGACAAAGATGGCCAACCCATGTTCGAGGTAGGAAGCACAGAACTTACTGAAAACGCTAATAAAGTCTTAGCCGTCGTTGCTGACACCATCCGAAGATCGACCAAGATGATTGAGATCGAAGGACATACCGATGCGCGGGCTTACTCCGGCAAGCAAAAATTTACCAACTGGGAACTCTCGACCGCCAGGGCCTCGGCCGCAAGAATTGCGCTGGAAAAATATGGCCTGAATTCAGTACTTCTTATGCGTGTTTCGGGCTACGCCGACACCGATCCAATCATTAAAGATAATCCCATGGATCCCCGTAATCGTCGCATTAGCCTGCGCCTCCTCTACCCAAAAGCACAACCGGAGTCACTTCCCGCACCAGAGATTGCTCCAGAACTCAAACAGGAAGTACCCCCTCCTGACATCTCCCCGCACCAATAGGTCCTCGGACTTAGCATTGCCTGCGCCTTGTCGAGCAAAGGATTGCCTTGCGAGACACCTGATGGCGCACTTTGATCGTTTCTATCGTGGCGGCCGAAAGTGTTTCAGGACGTGACAAAGCGCTCTGCCCACTTGAAAGATTTCTCTCCGGCAGCACTATTCCTTCCTAAAGATCGATGCTCATTGCGAGGTGCGTGACTGGTTCAAGAAAAAGATTGTTATTTCTCACACACCTGTTATAGTGCGGCCATTAGTGCAGTGATTGTTTATCAAAGAAATGAATCGTTAACCGCATATGCCTCTGATTGAGGAAGTGCGGTTTTTTTGTTTTGACACTCAACCTGCATGCCGTTTTATCACTTCGATAACTCGGCGCATTTATCAAATAGATCCCCTTTTACGGATCTAACAAAATGGAGTAGTACCGATGTCAGTAGGAACAGTTAAATGGTTTAACGCGTCAAAGGGATTTGGTTTTATTGAGCAAGAAGATGGTGGAAACGATATTTTTGTCCACCACACAGCAATTAACGGGGATGGTTACAAGAGCCTTGACGAAGGTGGTCGGGTTAGCTTTGACGTTGTCGATGGCCAGAAGGGTCCGGCAGCAGCAAATGTCTGCAAGCTGTAAGCTTATACGTTAAGAATTAAGTAGGCCAAAGTGAAAAGCCTCGCGTTAGCGGGGCTTTTTTTTGTCGATTTTTCCACTAAATTCCAGCAGGTTCCGTCTCCTTTAGGCGCTACAAGTAGCAAGGGGTGAGATTAAATCCACGCGCAACAACAGTGTGTTACTTCCACAATTAACGCCCACACATTATCCCTCCCTTGACAGAAGCCGCTGTTTTGTTTTAAGTTGCATCCCATGAAAATCCTTGACACCTATTGATCTACCAACCTGGAGAAACGTTTATGAAAATGCTCGCTGTTTGTTGTCTTTCCATGCTGGCCGGAGGGCTTTACCTCTCGGCTACCGCCCATGCCGCAGAGAAAATGGCCGATGGCCTATACGCCAAATTTGTGACCAACAAAGGAGAGATTCTTGTTCAGTTGGAGTATGAAAAAACACCTCTGACCGTCACCAACTTTGTGGGTTTGGCCGAAGGCACCAAAGATTCCAACAAGGCGAAAGGCACCCATTTTTATGATGGCCTAACCTTTCATCGGGTCATCCCTAATTTTATGATCCAAGGCGGCGACCCTGAAGGCAAAGGCAGTGGCGGCCCAGGCTACAATTTCCCCGATGAATTTGATCCTTCACTCAAGCACTCTGGCCCCGGAATTTTATCGATGGCTAACGCCGGGCCTGGTACCAATGGCAGTCAGTTTTTCATCACCCATGTTGCCACCCCGTGGCTAGACGGCAAGCACAGCATTTTCGGACATGTGGTCAACGGCCAGGACGTGGTTAACAAGATTGCCCAAGGTGACACCATCACCACTCTGACCATTCTCCGCGTGGGCGACAAGGCCAAAGCCTTCAAGGCAGACCAAAAGGCCTTTGACAACCTTCTCAACTCCATCGACGCCAAGAACAAGGCTAAAGAGAAAGCCGAAACAGACAAGCAGCAGGCCATCATCAAACAAAAATTTCCCAAGGCCATCACTACCCCCAGCGGCCTGATGTATGTCATCACCAAAGAAGGCACAGGTGATAAAACCCCAAAAAAAGGGGACACCGTAACCGCCCATTACACCGGCACCTTGTTGGATGGCAAAAAATTTGACTCCTCGGTCGACCGTAACCAACCCTTCCAATTCCCCGTGGGCATGGGCCGAGTCATCAAAGGCTGGGACGAAGGCTTTCTCTCTATGAAAAAAGGCGAGAAGCGCACCCTGATCATCCCCCCAGGACTCGCATACGGCTCTCAAGGTGCAGGTGGCGTCATTCCTCCTAACGCAACGCTTATTTTTGATGTCGAGCTAATCAACTTCTAACCGTAGCTCCAAATTATCGAAACACGGATATTTCCAACTTCAGCCGTGACCCAGGCTTGCGCGTCATCAGCGCGGGAAATGATTTGACATGCCTGTTTGAATATGGTTAATGTAGCCGATTCAATCGTAGCCATTATGCATTCCCGCCGGAGGCTACAAGCCTTGATACACTTGACAATAGCTACCCAGTAACGAAAAAGGATACCCACATGAGCAAGAGAACTTTTCAACCAAGTAATATTTCCCGTCACCGCACCCATGGCTTTCGCCTGAGAATGAGCACCAAAAATGGTCGTGCCATCATCAACCGCAGAAGAGCCAAAGGTCGCACCCGCTTATCCGTTGTCTGATCTGCCTTTGAGTTTTAGCCGCTGACAATGGGACTTTCCCTGCCGAAAGATTCCCTCCTGACCAAGTCTTGGCAGTATCAAAAGGTCTACAAACAGGGCAAGCGGACCTGGGACACAGGAATCACCTTGGTCTACATTGATAATGACCAAGGCCAAGATCGTCTTGGCATCAGCATCAGCGGTCAGAAATTGGCCGTCCGGCGAAACAGGATAAAACGGTTGATCAAAGAGTTTTATCGACACAATCGCAACTTGCCGTCCTTAGTGGCGAATCGTACCAGTAGCCCATGTTGTGTTGACATGGTTATTGCGACCAATCAAAAATTTCACCCCCGATGCCT
This sequence comes from Desulfobulbaceae bacterium, assembly GCA_028718985.1. Taxonomy (GTDB): domain Bacteria; phylum Desulfobacterota; class Desulfobulbia; order Desulfobulbales; family VMSU01; genus VMSU01. The sequence continues at coordinate 21,150 of JAQUKQ010000027.1, forward strand.
GGCTGACATTCAAAATATTTTTGCCAGGCATATCGGTAGGGCTATATGTTGTGCGTCTACAGAACCATAACAATGAGCCTGTGAACTGATCACCTCAAATGGTACCACTGTGCAAAAGATTTTTCTGCTTTTGATCCGCACCTACCAGCGATTTCTCTCTCCCCTGCTTCCGCCAAGCTGTCGATTCCACCCAACCTGCTCGCAATATGCTATTGACGCCATCATCCTGCATGGTGCGCTGAGAGGCTCTTGGCTTGCCACCCGTCGTATCCTGCGCTGCCACCCCTTCCACCCTGGTGGCTTTGACCCAGTTGTTAAATAAGAAGCGGCACTACTCCGTGCAAGCACCCTGCCCGATCATCAACCTCCGAAACGAGACCATCAATGGAAACCAAACGAGCCTTTACTGCTGTCATTTTATCGCTTTTCATCCTGCTCGGATATCAATACTTTTTTATGCCTGCCCCACAGCAACTCCCTCCCGCGGTAGCTCCACAAAATGAACAGGCAAAAACCGCCCCTGAGGGGACTTCGACAACCGCCATCCCAGTAACAACATCCAGTGCAGTTGTACCCTCGGAGGCTCAAAGCCAACAGAATCAGCTCTCCGGCAAAGACATTGCCATTGAGACCAATCGCTATCTAGCGGTGATTTCCGAAAATGGTGGGGTGATCAAGAGCTTTAAGCTAAAAGACTACCGGGAGACTTCGGCCAAAGATTCTCCGCCCAAGGAGCTTATCTTCACCCAATCGCCAAACAAAATGCCTTTTTCTTTTGCCTGGGGGAACGGCATCCCGGCTCAACCTCAGCAGTACAAGACCAATCAGTCAGAACTGTCCATTCCTTCCGGCAGCAAAGATACCCTGACGATGACGGCGGAGCCGATGCCAGGCCTCTCTGTAACCCGCAATATGACCTTCACTGACAACTCCTACCAGATCGATCTTGAGGTGCAGGTCAGCAACAATACCGATCAGGCCCTACAGGGAGCTCCTTTCCTGGAAAACTCCAATAAACCCTTTTCAACCACTGACAAAAGTGCCCAGCGCCTTTTTACGGGCCCCGCCATCTACCTTGACAAGGTTTTACAAGAGATCAAAATCGACACGCTCAAAAAAGAGGGTCAAAAAACCTTGACAGGTATGCTGTCATGGGCGGCCTATGAAGACAGTTATTTCCTCTGCAGCATCATACCCCAGCCACAAGGGAAGAACACCGTCCAATTGGCACTCAGCGGCGACGATCAAGTTACCTCGACTATCAATGGCGAACAGGAGATAATCCCAGTCGGCGGCAAAAAATCCTATCACTATACACTTTTCATAGGGCCTAAAAAGCTCTCGATCCTGCAAGCGACAGGCTTTGACTTAGACAAAATCATCAACTTCGGTTGGTTCGATGTCATTGCCAAGCCGACCCTCTTTCTGCTAAATTTCCTGTACAAATACCTCCATAACTACGGCATCGCCATCATCCTGGTGACCGTTTTCTTCAAACTGCTCTTTTGGCCAATTTCTCACAAAGGCATGAAGTCGATGAAGACCATGCAAAAGATTCAGCCCAAAATGGCCAAACTCCGTGAAAAATACGCCGACGACAAAGAGCGGCTCAACCAGGAGATGATGAACCTCTACAAGACCTACAAAATCAATCCATTAGGCGGCTGCTTGCCCATGGTTTTACAGATTCCCGTTTTTTTCGCCCTCTATAAGGTGCTCCTGCAGACCATTGAACTGCGCCATGCCCCCTTCATGCTCTGGATGACCGATCTTTCCGCCCCAGATCGACTTTTCATCGGCTTCGACATCCCTGGTCTCGGCGGCATCCCGGTCTTGACCCTGCTCATGGGCGCCACCATGTTCTTACAGCAAAAGATGACACCAACCACTGGTGATCCGACCCAGGCGAAGGTCATGATGTTTTTACCGGTCATTTTCACCTTCATGTTCTTGAATTTCGCCTCCGGTCTTGTCCTCTACTGGTTCGTCAACAACCTCCTCTCTATCGGGCAACAGTATTTCATCAATCGATCAATTGAGCCGTGAATCGACGCCCAATATCTTCGGACTGATTTTCAATAGTATATAGGGATATCTGCATGCCAACTAAGCACAAAGAGTATAAAGGAAACACTCTCGACGACGCCATCGCAGCCGCCTGCAGCGACCTGAAATGCAACCAAGAAGACCTGCATCTCGAGGTGCTTTCGGCAGGATCAGCAGGGATTTTTGGTTTTTGTAAAAAAAAGGCCGTCATTACCGCCTCACGCAAAGAGCACAGTCACTGCAGGCCTGAAAACAAACCACAGGCCGAAGGGCGACCAACCGAGAAACCGCGACACCATTCCAAAGCGAACAGTGACCGCAGCCGCTCAAAGAGTGCCCCGAAGCACTCAACAAGTTCCTCGCCCGTTGAATCGACAAAATCCTTGCCCCCTTCCACCGAGGTTCTTGACCAAATCAAAGAGTTACTGGCCACTCTGTTGCGCCTGATGGATTTCACAGCCGAAATCTCCATCACTGCCTCTGGCGACAAAGTCACCGCCCACATCAGCACTGAAGGCGATGCCGATCGAATCATTGGCCGTGATGGCAGTACTCTCGACGCCATTCAATACCTGCTTCGTAAAATAGTCAGTCAAAAATTCTCCGAGAAGATCAATCTGGACCTGGACGCTGGAAACTACCGGGAAGACCGCCAGAAAGAGCTTGAATCCCTAGCGCTGGAGTTAGCAGACAAAGTCAGAGAGACCGGCAAAAGCCAGATCATCAGCGCCTTAAACCCTGCCGAACGTCGTATTGTCCATATCGCGCTGCAGGATGACACAACTATCCGTAGCTCAAGTATCGGCGATGGCCTGTTTAAAAAGATACGCATCGCCCTCCCCGGACAAGGTCGTAAACGATCAAGCCACCATGGCAGAGGAAGGTCATCGGCCATGGATCCTTCCGCTTCATAAACTGTAGTTCCACACAAACACCACTCTTCCCCCTGAGGAAAGGTCTCTATGTCTGGTCGACACGAGCCAACTATCGCCGCAATCGCCACCCCACCAGGCCCTGGCGGCATCGGCATCGTTCGCATCAGCGGTCCAGACGCCTTACGCATCCTCACGCAACTCTTCACCGCCAAAAGGCCTACACCCCAGCCAGTTAGCCACCATTTGACGTTTGGCTGGATCAAGCACCCTGTTTCCGGTCATGTCCTCGATGAAGTCATGGCCGTCTTTATGGCCGCTCCCCACAGCTACACCAGGGAAGATGTGGTTGAGATTCACTGTCATGGCAACTTTCTCATCCTCCAGCAAATCCTGATCCTGGCCCAAGAGGCCGGTGCCCGCCTGGCCGACCCAGGGGAGTTTACCAAACGCGCCTTTCTCAATGGCCGCCTGGATCTCACCCAGGCTGAAGCCGTCCTTGAGCTGCTACAAGCTCGGACTGCTGAGGCCCTGAAACTTGCCCTCGACCAACTGCATGGCACACTGCACAGCCACATTCAGCAAATCGTCGACGCGCTCATTCACATGAAAGCCATCATTGAGGTCGCCATTGATTTTCCTGATGAAGAACTCGACATCATCAATCCACGAGAGATCCAAAACAACTTCGAGCAAAACATCATCCCCGCCCTCGAAAATTTGATCTCTGCCGCCGACAATGGTAAGATATTCCGAGATGGCATCGCCGTGGTGATCATCGGGCGCCCCAATGTCGGCAAATCAAGCCTGCTGAATATGCTGCTGCAAGAAGATCGCGCCATTGTGACAACCGAAGCGGGCACCACCCGGGACACCATAGAGGAACAAATTACGATTAAGGGGATGCTTGTTCGTATCATCGATACTGCAGGCATTCGTGACTCAAGCGACGTGGTCGAAGAGATCGGCATTCAGCGCTCCCTGCAAAAAATGGCGCAGGCGGATGTTGTTCTCCTGTTGCTCGATGCCTCGCAGCCTGTGCATCAAGATGAACTGGATCTGATGACAAATATCGGCGACAAAGAACTCATCATCGTCGCCAACAAAAGTGATCTCTGCCAACTCAAGGGTGCCGCTCAGGACAATAGCCTTCTTCCGGAAGTTGTGGCCTTGCAGAGCCGTTTTCGGAAGTACCCAGTCATCGCCATCTCCGCCAAACAGGGTAGCGGAGTCCAGGAACTGGAAGCAGCTCTTTTCTCCCTGGTGACCGGCCAGACCAAGGGCTGGGACCCTGGCTACAGCACCGTGCCAAATGCCCGCCATCGGGCGGCAATGGCCAAGGCACGTGCTGCCTGTCTCGATCTTTGCACAGGTCTGAACAACACCCTCTCTCCCGACTTGTTGGCCATCGAGTTGCAAACGGTGCTCGACCATTTAGGAGAAATTGTCGGCTACACCACGACCGAAGAAGTGCTCGATACAATTTTTGGTGAATTCTGTATCGGTAAATAAGCCACCCACAGCAACCCCGAGGCACAGCTCCCATGGGATTTAACCTTGACGAACAAATTGCCTTTCTCAAAAAAGTCGATTTTTTTGAGAATTTTGACGACCATGAGCTCCGTCAATTCCTGGCCGTCACTAAATGGCTGAAGGTTGCCGCCGACACGCTGATCATCAAAGAGAATACCATGGAGCGTGTTTTCTACGTCCTGGTCAAAGGTGAGGTCACGGTCTTCAAGACTTTGCCGGAGGATAACCGTACCGTAGAACTGACCACCCTAAAGGCCGGCTCCTGCTTCGGTGAAATGTCTCTGGTTATGGACGTCAAAAGAACCGCAGGCGTTATCGCCCGCCGAGACTCCTTTCTGCTGATGGTTGAACCCGAGATCATCAGCACCTCAAACGTCTTCCTGCAGCTTAAATTCTACAAACGTTTCTGTGAAATCATGGTCAGCCGTCTGATCCGTGCCAATGAACGGATGGCAAGCACAGAATCCACTCATCCCGCCTTACAACCATCCGCCCAAGTCACACCCTCGGTTGTCAAAAGTAGCGGTGCAAAAAAGAAGCCTCCTCTCCCTCTGCCGAACCAGGCCATCTCCACTTGTGATGCCGCCACGATCTCGACCCTGCCACCGATGCCGAGCCGAAAGGATATCACTGTCAAAAAAGCGGTGCATCGGAAAATCGCCGAACTGCACGACCTCCCATTCAACCGAGTAATCGCCGAACGACTACTGCCCTTGCTCCGTGGAGAGTGCGAGAACACCCTGCTCCTGGCTGACCTGGTTCAACTTGACCCTGCCCTCTCCTGGAAGACCCTCCAGCTTGGCAACTCCTCTTTTTACCGACGCAGTATCCCGGTTACGACCGTACCGCATGCCCTGATAACAGTCGGGATTAAGCATATCCAGGAAACCCTGTTCGATCTCATCAACACTGGCCGCCAAAAGAAACCCTTCAATGGCTCCAAGATGATCGCACGCTCCTTTTGGCGGCATTCGATCATCGTTGCCAGAATTGCGACCACTCTCCGCGATGTCCTTCGGCTCAGCACGAACATCGATATTTATTTGGCCGGGCTGCTACACGACATCGGCATCCTAGCCATTGACGCCATCGAACCAAATTTCTACCCGCACCTGGCTGATCCCCAATCCGAACTCTGCTCCAATCTTACCCTTGCTGAAAGCACCTACATCGGCGTCGATCATTGTGAAGCCGGTGCCGTCCTCGGCGAGAGTATCGGCCTGCCAGAAATGTACCTTGATGTCATGCGCTTCCATCATGATCCGAACATGGCCCGCACCAACCAACTTGCCATCGCCCTCATCCACCTCGCCGAACTCTTCGCCATTCGGCATGGTTGTGGTCATTGCCCAGAGACACCAGTGCCCTCTGCCTTGCCGACAGACTCCTTTGCCTGGATCATCATCCAGGAGCAACACCGATCGTTTTGCGATGTCAATATCGAAAAATTTATCGAGAATTTCGACAACGAGTTGACCAAGACCTGGAGCAGTATCACCGACGGCTTAACCTTCTAAGAAACCCATTGCTCTCTGCACTGACCTCAAAAAAAGTCACTCTTTTCCTCCTCGGAGCTTTGGCCATCACCCTGGCTCCGGCCACCGTCAGTAAAACTCCAATCTTCATAGGCGCTGGCCGCTTGCTCATTACCCTCTTGGCGATCCATTTGAGCCTGTGCACGATCACGCGTTGGCGGCGTCTATCCGCTGACGTTTTACTGATTCACACCGGGGTACTTATCATCCTTCTCGGCAGCATGATAAGTCGAGCAGGGTACATCGCTACCATCAATATTTACGAGGGAGACAGCAGTGACTCCGCCTTTCGGTGGGATCGACAAGAGGACACCCCGTTAGGGTTTACTCTCACACTCAACGCCATCCACCACGACCTCTACCCGGTAGCCGTAAGAGTTGGAGTGCTCATCAAGAACAAGCCCAGTAAATTGTACGAGCTGAAAACGGGTGAGAGCTTTAGCCATGAGGGCTTTCATGTCGAGGCCCTTGCTTTTGATCCTATCCCCCCAAGCCTGCAACTTGTCATCACCGAGCCAAATGGTCACCGTTCCGTAAAGTCCGCCGACAAAGAAGCCCCCGCCCAGCTGGGAGAGATAACTCTGCAACTGATAGCCTTCCAAACCCCAAAAATCAAACGTAGCTGGGTGGATCTGACACTGACCCCGGCGATAGGCCTCCCTTCATCAGGCAAAGCCGAAGTCAACTCCCCCCTTCAATGGCATGGGCTTCGTTTCTACCACACCTCCACCAATACCGACCCCCTTGGTAAGCCTTACGCCGGCATCCAGATCGTTAACGATCAAGGCATTCCACTGGTCTACCTTGGTTTTATTGCGCTGTGCCTGGGAAATAGTATTTTTTTCTTCAAAAAATGGCCTGGACTCAAACCAACAAGCCGTCAGCACACGGCTCGTCCCTAACAATGTCAGACCATAATCCTTCTAATCCTATCCTTTCCTGCACGGTATCCTCGTTTACTCAACGTCTGCTGCATGTCAACGGCCTTGACACGCAAGAGTTTGTCGGGTGGTTCCTGCCCCCCGGCATGTCCTTTGCTGCCACATCTCTCTGGTGGGGAAGGCAGAAACCACGTCCCAGGCCCCACGAAGGGCTTGACCTGAAATTCTTCAGCACGAAACACGGCGGGAGCTGTACTCTCGAGGCGGGGACAATGATCCCAACTCTCTTTAGCGGAAAGATAGCAGCGATATTCCCTGATCTCATCAGCCAATCTGTCCTCATTGCCCATGCACAAGAAGGGTTAGGACGCCTCTATTCTCTCTATGCCCATATCGTCCCCGACCCCACACTAACGATCGGTCAGTACTGCAGCGAAGGAGAGATCATTGGCCAAATCGCGCGATGCCCCCAGCCCGATGTGCCAACCCATCTCCATCTCTCAACCTTCAGGCTCGCTGGCGCTCTCACGAATGATGTCAATTGGCCGGAACTTCATCAAACATCCGGCCTCACCTGGTGCGACCCTTTGCCCTTTTTACGCAGATGACCGTAGCATCCAACCCCAAAACACCTCACAAGAGTGAGTGGCTAGTGTATGTCGTCTCCTGTCGCGACGGCACCCTCTATACCGGCATTACCACCTGCCTTGCACGGCGGCTTGCTGAGCATAATACTGGTAGAACCGGGGCCCGTTATACCCGATCCCGCCGCCCAGTAAACCTGGTTTATTCCGAACCCGCTACCTGCCGCGCAAACGCCGCAAAACGAGAGTGGCAGATCAAAAAAATGTCAATTGCGCAAAAAATGGCACTCATCACAGCCCAGCCAAAAGAGCTTGCAGATCAAAAAACATCACCTGCGTAGACATCTTCTTGCAATCATTGACCATGGTCATTACTGTTTTCCTGTAACTATTTCTCTTGCATAATATTTTCCTTGTACGATATAATCATGAGTGGGGGTTTCTCCCTGAAAAGAGCCATTATCGAATGACGTCTTGTCAGCAAAGAGAAAAAGGACAATTAAAAACAGCCGCGCCTCTTCTGCTTGGCAGTGGTCTCTCCACACGCTTGCACCTTGGACACTTTGGAACAAATGGGAACAAAATGGAATCAGCAACTGAACCTTACACACACTTCACGCGGAGGGGGAACGAGATGAAAAAGCGACTTGGAACCATCCTGACAGATAAGGGCTTAGCCACCACTGCGCAAATCGACGAAGCACTCAGAGTGCAAGTCTGTGGCAATCGGCGACTGGGTTATATTCTCCTCAAAATGGGGGTCATCAGTGACGACCAATTGATGGACGTTCTCTCCCAACAGATGAATGTGCCAATCATAACCATTGACCAGGAGTACTCAAGCGAGGTAAAGGCGGTGTTACCCAAATACCTCTGCCAGAAATATACCGTGATGCCGATCAGCAAGGGCCACAGCAACATCTTAAATATCGCCATGATCGACCCCTCCGATGATGCCGCCATTGCCGACATCGAAGGCTATACTGGCATGGTTGTCAAACCGGTGTTGGCCCGAGGCAAGGACATTTCAGCGGCGATTAACCGTCACATCCCCTTTTCCCTCAAAG
>JAQUKQ010000028.1 GCA_028718985.1 Desulfobulbaceae bacterium
GTAGCTGTTTGTAACGTCCTTTTGAAGTTGCTTCTGAAGATGATCGGGATGCGCCAAGTCGAGAAATAGTCGGCCAGCGACTGTGCCTGGCGTGCGCCTTTTTCCGTCAGTTCGGAGTCGCCACCAATGCGATCTTCTAGGTTGTAATGGGTTTCTCCGTGGCGGACCAAAAAGAGGTTTTTGACGGTGCGCGTGGTGAGTAGATCGCGGATCCTATCGTAGTAGGGGACTAAGTCCGCTATCTGCTCCTGCAGGATGCGGCCCGCAAAGGAGTCAACCACAATGCGGTTACGCTCCTCCTGTAATGGCTCGTAAATTCCTTCGTAATGGGAAATTCGTTTGAGAAAGCTGTCCAGTGCCTCGTCGGGGGAGAGGTGGCCAAACTCTTTCAGAGAGAGCTTTCTTTCCAGATTGGCTTCACGCACCTCTTCGTCTATGTTGATGCACTCGATAAAGAGCACTGATAGCCCTGGGAACATGGCGCTGATCATGGCTCGGCGTTGTTTGGTTACATTGCTGGCGTCAATGATGGCAACTTTACCGTCGTTGTCGAGAAAGGTGCGGGCACGTTCCAGGTTGATCCGGGAGTATGTCTCGCGCAGTTCCACCCCTTGGCGGTTGGTTGGCGAGAAGAAATCAGCCGAGGAGGTGTTTTCGGTGGAGAGCTGACGGCGTAGTTCGCCATTGTTGAAAATCTCGACTGTGACATCATCAAGTTCAAAGGTGCGGGCGATCTTTCGGGCCATGGTTGATTTTCCCCGGGCAGGGAGACCTACCATGGCTATGACGACTTTTGTGTTCATAGGCAGAAGAGGCTTTTGGGAAGGGGCGGGATTGCCTGTCGCAGTGAGAAAATGAGGACGCCTTCTCTTTGAGGATAGCAGAAAAAAATACTTTGGCAAACGGAACTCGGTTGGGGTAGACTGGCCGCTAAAACCTTATGCTATTCATACACTAACAAACTAGACGTGGAGAACAAAAGATGATCAATAAGGCTATTCTCGTAGGCAATCTTGGCGCGGCCCCGGAAGTCCGCTACACCCAAACCGGCACCGCTGTGACAAGTTTTAACCTTGCGACAACCGAGAGCTGGGTGAAAGATGGGAAAAAAGAGGAAAAGACAGAGTGGCATAAAATTGTGGCCTGGGGGCGGCTTGGCGAAATATGCGGTGAGTATCTGTCGAAAGGGTCCAAGGTCTACATCGAGGGGAAGATTCAGACTCGACAGTGGGACGATAAGGATGGAAATAAACGTTATACGACCGAAATCGTGGCTCGTGAAATGAAGATGCTCTCCCCCAAGGGTGGCGGCAGTGACCATGGCCATTCCTATCAAGAAGAACCTCCTTTGCCAGAACCACCAACCATGGAGGAAGATGTGCCATTCTGAGATGTACATAAGAAATATTTGTTGATTCTATTGCGTCGTTACGCTTTCTCCCTGCAAAGGGATGGGGCGTTTTGTGAGCTAGCTGTAAAATTGTTGAGAATAACTCACATACTGCCATGTCTGCTCGGTAAAAAGGAGAACTGTTTATGCGTATTTTTTTATCGGCCCTTATGTTGCTCATCTTCAGTGCAGTGCCGGTTCTGGCAGGGGAACATGGAGGGGGAGCGGCGCAGGATATGACTACTTCCGTTTCTGGGTACTTGTCACTTTTTTTGTTTGTCGCGGCCTACACGTTAGTCATTTTTGAAGAACAGTTGCACCTGCGGAAGAGTAAGCCGGTCATGCTGGCGGCGGGACTGATCTGGCTGTTGTTGGGACTTTTTTATGCCGCGAAGGGGGATACTCACACCGCCCATGAGGCCATTGTTCACAATCTGACAGAATATGCCGAGCTGATGCTCTTTCTGCTCGTCGCCATGACCTATATCAACTCCATGGAGGAGCGGAACGTTTTCCAAGTGCTACGTGCTTGGCTTGTGAGTAAGGGCTTTTCTCTGCGGGTTATTTTTTGGCTTACCGGACTCCTGGCCTTTTTCATCTCGCCCATTGCCGATAATCTGACAACCGCTTTGCTCATGGGGGCTGTGGTTATGGCGGTTGGTGGCGATAATAAAAAGTTCGTTTCGCTGGCCTGCATCAACATAGTGGTCGCGGCCAATGCCGGTGGCGCTTTCTCGCCTTTTGGCGATATCACCACGCTGATGGTCTGGCAGAAGGGAAAGGTGGCCTTTGGAGAATTTTTTGACCTTTTCCTCCCGTCGGCGGTCAATTGGCTGGTGCCAGCAGCGTTTATGCACTTTTCAGTGGGCAAGGTGGTGCCGAAGGCCTTGGACGAAAAAGCATCCATGAAGTTGGGTGCTAAACGTATTATGTTCCTTTTTTTGGTGACCATTGCCACGGCGGTATCATTTCACAACTATCTGCATCTGCCGCCGGTGGCCGGTATGATGCTGGGGCTCAGCTTTCTCGGGTTTCTGGCCTATTTCATCAAGCTGAAGGAGCGGCGCCAAGAAGAGTACGACGGTGTTTTGGGGCAGCAGGAGGGGCCTTTCCCGCGGCCTGCGGGTGTTCCTCGTGTTAAGTTCGATATTATGCGGAAGGTAGCTCGGGCCGAGTGGGACACCTTGCTTTTTTTCTATGGGGTTATTCTTTGTGTTGGCGGTTTGTCTCAGTTCGGCTACATGGCCTTAGTCTCCAATTATATGTATACCGGGTTGGGTGCCACGAATGCCAACGTGCTGGTGGGAGTTCTATCCTCTATTGTTGATAACATTCCGGTCATGTTCGCAGTCTTGACGATGGACCCGGCTATGAGTCACGGGCAGTGGCTCTTGGTGACCTTGACGGCTGGGGTGGGGGGGAGTCTTCTCTCGGTTGGTTCAGCGGCCGGAGTGGGACTCATGGGGGTTGCACGGGGCACCTACACCTTTGGTGCGCACTTGAAGTGGATGCCGGTTGTTGCCCTCGGCTATGCCGCGAGTATCTACTGCCACATGATCATTAACAGAAGTCTTTTTTAAGCGGCTGAATTTGCAGAGAAGATGGACTGCTTTTGGGAGTTGAAGCGAACCTCACTCCCGAGAAAGCAGTACCTTGCAGGGTAGGGAGAGAGAAGAAAGAGGCGTAGTCTCAATTTTGCTCAAGGCGGCGGCGAGCCAGGCTCAGGCTTTGCTGTTTGAAGTTGTGTTGAATGAGCATCTCCTGATCACTTTCCATGATTAAGGCATATCTCAGGGCGACCCGAAACTCGCACTTAGCCTCCGTGCCGGCATCAGGAACGCAATCCACGACCTCACAGAAGCAGTTGATGTACGTGCTGTCATCTGGCATGATGATCTGCACTTCTACGATGTCACCGGCTTGGTGCGTTTCTGAGCTCCAGAAGGCAAGTCCGTTGCCGCCAAGGTTGACTCGCTGCAGTTCAAGTTTCTGCAGAACGGTGGGCGTGGCCTCCATTTTTTCTAAAAGCAGATTGAGTTTGCTATCCAGGTGCTGCAGAAACAGAGCCAGGTCTTTATTCTTCTCCTGCAAACGGGCTAAAGCCCCATGCGCGCCGAGATAGGCCTGGATGTTGTCAAGGCCAGGACGGTTGTAAAGCGAGATGCCATTGTCGCAGTCTTGGCGGATAGCGGCAAATTCCTCCGCTGAAACAATACGGTGGCCAAGCCTTACTCTGCTGTCTATTCTGATTGATTTTCTGTTGTCATCCATGTTGCTCGAGTATGAAGTTTGCGCGATCGGTACTTGATGTGTCGCGCTTGGGTTGTGATTGGACTGCGTGCCCCGTGCCACAGGTTACTTCTGTGGGGCCAGCATCTTCGACAGCTCTTCTATGGTGTTGGCCTGTTGGTTTGCCTGGATCTTAAACTCTACCCTGCGGTTTGCGGCTCTTCCCTCTGGGGTGTCATTCGGGCGGAGAGGCAGTCCGTCGGCAAAGCCTACCGCACTCATGCGTGAGGTTGGTATCTGAAACTTTTCGGCCCAGTACTCTACAACCGAGACGGCACGGGCGGTGGAGAGACTCCAGTTTGAAGAAAACGCCCCGCCTCCCTTTATTGGGATATTGTCGGTATGGCCGCTTACCGTAATCTTAACATCAAGACCCGCCACAACCTTGCCGATTTTGTTGATAATGGCGATGGCCTCGTCTCTAAGAGAGGCCTTACCCGCCTCAAAGGCTACTGCGTCTTTCATGCGGATCAGTAAGCCGTCGTGAGTTAACTCAACTTCCACCTTGCCGGCCTTCCGTTCTAGTGCCACCTCATCGTTGATATCCTGTTGTATTTTGACGGCCAGTGGGGTGGAGAGGAAAGCGGTGCTGTCCATGATTTCGCCACTGGGGCTGCCCGTAAACCTGTTGTCCCGCTGAATACCGAAAGCGTCCTTCATTGAGCCCGCAACTTGCTTGTATTTCTGGGCATCCATGGTGGAGAAAGAGAGCAGCAGAACAAAAAAACAGAGCAACAAGGACATTAGGTCTGAAAAGGTGCACATCCAGAGAGGAGCACCGGCGGGGCACTCCTGTTTTGGGGCGTCGTCATCGGCCATGGCAGGTCTCCCCTATTTCGATGCTACTCTCTCTTTTGGCGGCTGGAATGTCTTCAGCACCTCTTCGAGAATTTTTGGATTGATCCCCTTAAGAATGCCGATAGCCCCTTCGATAACCAATCGCCTGTTGCGCTCCTCTTCCTGATTGCGCAGGGCCAGTTTGTCGGCCACGGGGAGAAAGACGAGGTTGGCCAGGATGGCGCCGTACATGGTGGTCAAGAGGGCGATAGCCATGGACGGCCCGATGGAGGCTGGGTCACTCATGTTGCCCAGCATCTGCACCAGGCCGATTAGGGTGCCGATCATGCCGAAGGCCGGGGCTGCATCGCCCATGCCTTGGAAGACCTTTCGACCTTTGTCATGCCGTTCTGTGGTCAGGGAGATCTCTTTTTTGAGGACATCGGCAATGAACTCGGCATCGTGTCCATCGACACAGTACATGATGGCCTTTTTCAGAAAAGCATCGGAGATCGGCTGTTGTTCGAGAACGATTAAGCCATTTTTTCTGGCGATATTGGCAAGGTTGACGATCTCCCCTATGATTTCACTGGGCTTTCCAAGCTTGGCAAAAAGTGTGATCATAGCAACCTTGGCGGAGTTGAGGACATCGCCCATGCCAAAACGAATAAAGGCGGTGGCGAAGGTGCCTCCGACAACGACCAGCACAGATGGGATGTCGATAAAAATACCAAGTGATCCACCAACCAGAATAGAGCCAAGGATGAGGATTGTACCAAGAATCAGACCTAACGGGGTTGCTATATCCATCGTGTAATAGACTCTCTCAAGTTTTTTGGATGGGTGACAGCAGCAAGATAGGGTGTTTTGCTGCTCTAGGGTGGGACGTATCGATACGCCAGTTCAGTGATTGCACAATTTCAATGTAACGACCCGCAAGCCACATTCAGCGACAACGGAGGCGGTTTACGGAGACGGGCGTGATGTCACCGACTCGCTTACCACAAACTGCGGTACCACCTTATCAATAAATAAGGTTTTCTGATAAGTGCTCCATTCTCTAAGGGAGTGAAAAGTAACATCCATTTTAATTTAGCATAGACTGGTCTCTTTTTCCTATTAAATTTAGTCAAATAATTCTTGACAGAGAGGTGTATTAAATGATAATGATTATCAATCTTAACCAGAAGAGAGTGTCTTGTCGCCAAGGGGCAATGTGCCCCTTGGGCTGTGAAGAGGCTGCAAGATTCTCATAATAGGAATTAAATCGAAAAGGAGAGTTCATTATGTGTACGTTAGTAACCAGAGTTGCCCCAGATTTTACCGCTCAGGCAGTTATGCCGAACAACTGTTTTGCAGAGTTTACCCTCTCGTCTCTACGAGGGAAATATACCTTGCTTTTTTTCTACCCACTGGATTTTACCTTTGTTTGCCCTTCAGAGATTCTTGCATTTAACCGCGCTGTGGCAGAATTTGAGAAGCGAAATTGTCAGGTGGTTGGGGTTTCTGTCGATTCTCATTTTACGCACTTGGCCTGGAAAAACACGCCGGTGGAAAACGGTGGTATTGGCAATGTGCAGTTCCCTTTGGTTGCCGATCTCAACAAGAAGATCGCGACTGAATACGGTGTGTTGCTGCCCGATGGCATTGCGCTTCGTGGCCTCTTTTTGATTGACAAGGCGGGTGTTGTGCAGCATGAATTGGTCAATAATTTGCCTCTTGGGCGGAGCGTAGACGAGGCGATCAGGATTCTCGATGCGCTTCAGTTTACCGAGGCTCATGGCGAGGTGTGCCCTGCAAATTGGCGTCCAGGGGATGCGGCGATGAAGCCGACTGCGGCAGGTGTGGCAAGTTATTTGGCTGCTCACGCCAAGTAAGGAGGTATTTGCCAGTGTCAGACATCGATTGGTGCTTATGTTTCTGGCCCTGGCAAGGGTGACCGCCGAAGTGCAATTGAGAAACGGCCTTCTGGGTTTGCAGCCCAAGCGCAGTTCGCCTGTTTTAGCTGCCAGCAAGAAGGCCTTCGGGGCGCTGCGTATATCAGCCTTTTAAGAGAATAAAATTATAAGAGGAGACTGCCATGAAAAGCTATACCTGTACTGTCTGTGGATATGTTTATGACCCGGAAGTTGGTGATCCTGCCAATGGAGTGCAGCCGGGCACAGCGTTTACGGATGTCCCTGAGGATTGGGTCTGCCCGATCTGTGGAGCTTCAAAGGATGAGTTTCAGGAGACCTAGGGGGGCTACTGAAAAAGATTGCGTTGCCGTAATACCTCAGCTACATAGATCAGGGTCCGCTTATATGGCTGACCACGGGACAGGATCTCGCAGTGGTGCTTTGTCCCAGAACGGTTGTTTGCGATTGCAGGAAGCCTCTTCTTTTCGGGGAGGCTTTTCCCATTTCATGGCGCCTGCGATCCTTATATTTCGAGGCAGGATCGAGAAATTGCCGCCTGCTTTTCCTCTTCTTTCCCCTCCTTTTAGATCATCCCTCTCGCCCCTCTCTCGCCAGATTTTAAGGTAATTTTCTTGATTTTTCCTCCGGGGGATCACTAGTTTTTTTATTGACGGGTCATTTTTCGCATGCGAAAAAAATCATATTCAATTAAGTGTTAAATCAGAACCATAATCATGGTTTTCTTGCTTATTAATGCCATGTGTTCTTCCCTTGGGTATGTGAGATGGGGGTGTTCTGCGCTTCTTTTGGGTGACTGGTTGCAGTGATGTTCGACTGCCGAGCCGGGGATTGTCTATTCAAAGACAATAGTCATTGCGGGGAATTCGGATGGGGTATGTAGGAGCTCAGAGGGGAAAAGTGCTGGTTGATGGTCATAATCTGGCTTATGTGCAAGCTGGCTCAGGGCCTACAGTGGTGCTTGTCCACGGCATTACGACCTATTCGTTCATTTGGCGGCAGATCATGCCGCGACTCGCAAACTCCTATAATGTCATCGCCATTGATTTGCTTGGTTGTGGCAATTCAGACAAGACGATTGAAGTTTCTTACTCACTGACGGCTCATGCTGAGCGTTTGAAGTCGTTTGTTGATACCTTGGGGATTGCCAGATATCACCTGATTGGACATGATTTGGGTGGTGGTATCGGTCAGATATTTGCCGTCAATCACGGCGAGCGGCTTGTTAGTCTCTCGCTTGTTAACACGGTGGCCTACGACTACTGGCCGGTGCAGCCGATCATTGCCTTTCGTACTCCAATTGTTCGTCAGTTGCTGATGGCCACCCTGGATATGGGGCTGTTCCGGTTACTTGTTGAGCGAGGTCTCTATCACAAGAATCGGTTGACCTCTGAACTGATGGAACTCTTTCTTGCCCCTTTTACCACGAGTGCAGGGCGAAAATCCTTCCTGCACTTCACCAAATGTCTGGACAACCATAATTTGATGGATATTGCCACACGCCTGCGAACCTTAACAGTACCTACGTTGATTGTCCGGGGCGATGCCGACCCCTATTTAAGTGTCAGCATTGCCCGTAAACTGCAGGCTGAGATACCTGGTTCCCGGTTGGCGCTCAAGGATACGGCCAGTCACTATATTCAGGAGGATGAACCGGAGTGGTTGTCTAGTGAGCTGCTCCGCTTCTTAGGAGGACTTTGTGTCTGAAGAAATTGTCCGTGATCTTCGCGAACAGGTCAGGTTACTGACCCTTGAGAATAAGCAGTTGATTGATCGTGCAGAGGATATTTTTCTCTTGGGTCTGGTCGCTGAAAAGGTTGCAGCAGAAAATGATCCAGACCGGTTGATTGTTCGGATTTTTGAACAAATCTCACTTCTGAAGGGTGTCGCGCTCTGCCTTTTTGGCCACGCGCATGAGCATGAGTTGACAATCACCCACTCTTATAGCACCATGCCAGGTTTCTCCGAGCTAGAGTACCCTGTTTCAACGACACTTTCTTATCAGTTCCCGGCCAATAACCATCTCTGCACTGCAGTTGAGTCCGAAACGGCCAAGGGGCTTCTGGGCCTCCTTTTCCCGGCACTCACCCTCACGGTCAATTCTGTTCTGTGTTTGGGCAGGCGTCGTGTGGATGGGCAAGTTGTCATTCTTATCCTGGCTGATGATCGCAGGCCTGAGGAGTTGGCGCTGCTGGAGCCGCTTGTCACCCGTGTCGTTGATATCGTTATGGCGCGGCTTGACACCCTGGTGCTGCAGGATTCACTGCGGGCCGCCAACCGTGATCTCGAAGAGAAAGTAAACGAACGCACCAAAGAGTTGCTTCGTCTCAATCAGGCGTTGACGGCAGAGATCAACGAACGGCGAAAGACGGAAGAGGCCCTGCACTCCAGAGAATATCTCTATCGCACCTTAGTTGATAGCTTGCCCATGGGGGTGTCGGTTATTAGCCGAGACCATCGGATCAACATGGTTAACCGAATGTATGCTGATTGGTTTGGTCGGTCAGCCGAGTCGTTTGGGGACAAAATCTGCCATGAGCAGTTCGAACAGAGGGACTCCCCTTGTGCGCATTGCCCAGGAGTGGTGTCGATGGAAACCGGCGGTATTGCCCATGCCGAGACGGAAGGGGTCCGGCAGGACGGTAGTCGGTTTGCTGTTCGTATCCGCACGGTGCCGCTGCATAATGGCGAGTTGACTCCCAGCGGTTTTATCGAAGTTGTCGAAGACATTACAGAGCTTAAGCGTGCCGCGGAGGAGAGTGATAGCCTCAACAAAAAAATGCTACAGGTGCAGAAGCTTGAGAGCCTGGGTGTTCTGGCCGGTGGTATTGCTCATGACTTCAACAATATTTTGATGGCCATTCTGGGCCATGCCGAACTGACAAAATTGATGTTGCCCGCTACCACCCCTGTCCGCGACAATCTGCTACAGATCGAACAGGCCGCCCAGAAGGCCGCCGCCCTCTCTCGGCAGATGTTGGCTTATTCTGGACGTGGTAAATTTGTCATTGAGACCGTTGATGTCGCCGAATTAGTGAGGGATATGGTGCACATGCTGGAGGTTTCGATCTCCAAGAAGGCGCTGCTGCGCTACAATTTTGCCAGCGACCTGCCGCCGGTGGAGGTGGATGCCACCCAGATCCGTCAAGTCATGATGAATTTGGTGATCAATGCCTCGGAGGCTATTGGTGACCGTAGCGGCATTATTGCAATTACCACTGGCGCCATGATGGTTGATCGCTCCTATCTGGCCAAGACCTGGTTCGATGAAGGCTTGCGGGAAGGGTTGTACGTCTTTATCGAAGTTGCCGATACCGGTTGCGGTATGGATCAAGAGACCATGAAACGGGTTTTCGATCCTTTCTTCACGACAAAATTTACGGGGCGTGGTTTGGGCATGGCGGCCGTGCTTGGCATTGTGCGTGGCCATCAGGGCAGCATGAAGATTTATAGTGAGCTTGGCAAAGGCTCCAGCTTTAAGGTGCTCTTGCCTGCCTCGCCGGAGTACGCCCAACAGATGCGGAAAACTGCCCCTGTCGAGATGCTGACACCAGGCAACGGCACTATTTTGCTGGTTGACGATGAGGAGACCCTGCGTGCCTTGGGGCAGGAGATGCTTGAGCTCTTAGGCTATCAGGTGGTTACGGCGGAAGATGGACGTCATGCCTTGGAAAAATTCAAGGAGTACGAGGATGAGATCGTCGCCGTGTTGCTTGATCTCACTATGCCGCATATGGATGGCGAGGAGGCCTTTCGTGAGTTGCGGCGCATTCGTTCCGATGTTAAGGTTGTTATGTGCAGTGGTTATAATGAGCAAGAGGTCAGCCAACGCTTTATCGGCAAAGGGTTGGCTGGATTTGTGCAGAAACCGTATACGTTAAAGGCGTTAGGCACCATTCTGCACGAGGTTGTATTGTCAGCGAAGAAGTAAGGAGGATTATATGGCTATGAAAGGCTCATCAAGCATGAAGACCCATCGACAAACCAGCGTCCAGTCAAGGATCTCGGTTGCAAGCAGGGGGAAAAGGCCGGGAGTGCCTTCGACGACGTTTAGTCTGTACGCCCCAGGGGCCCAGGAGGTTTTTGTTCTGGGGGATTTTAACGGCTGGCAGAGGAATGAACTGAAAGCCAGAAAATTCAAGGATGGTACCTGGCGGAAGAGCGTCCCGTTGCAGGCTGGGATCTATCAATATCTCTTTTTGGTGGATGGCGAATGGTGGACGGATCCTGCCAACCCAAAACGAGTACAAAATCCCTATGGCACCGAAAACTCGGTCATTGAGATCGGTTAGTGGGGAGTGTAGTCTCTCGAGCCCATGTTTATCTGCTGTTGAGTTATTTGACGACACCTGGCTATACCTTCTTGCGGCAACTTTATCGACCCTTCCTTGACGGACGTGACCATGCCGGACATGGATGGCATGGTAGCGCAGGGGATCTCTTCCCACGAAAAACCGCTGCACTTTCTGATGCTGGTTGGGCTGATTACACAGTGCCTTGATCTGAGCCCAATGATTTGCTGCGACATTTTGCCTCATTGACTTTTTGGCCATTTTTGCTATGCTTTCCACCTGTTGAAGGTACATATTGGGAGCTTAGTGCCACTATGTAAGACAGGGTAGCGTTGCTTGCTACGCACCCATCGGTAGACGGGGTAAGGGCTTGAGGGAAGACTTGCCTGCTTGGTTAACATAGACAGAAAGGAGGAAATGTATGAGTACGGACGAGAAGTTGGAATGTCAGTGTGTTTCACGCCGGCAGGTGCTGATAGGCTCCGGAGTTTTGGCCGCAAGCACGGCACTTATGCAGTTTGGTGGACTTCTATCCTCGGCACAGGCCAAAGACGGGTCGAGTGAAAAGTGGCCGTGGCCCTACGTAAAATTAGATCCTCAAAAGACGGCTGAGTTGGCTTATCAAGAGTGGTATCGCGTATTTTGCGGAGGTGCTGTTATCAGCAGTGTGTTTTCTCAGTTACGGGAAAAAGTTGGGGAACCGTACAAGTCTTTCCCTGTTGACTCTTTTATTTGCCTTGAGGGCGGCATGGTCGGTTGGGGGACACTCTGCGGTTCCAATGCCGGGGCTAATATTGCTAGCAATGTTATTATTGGGCCCCGGATCGCTGGACCGGAGTGCGCGCACGGGCATTCGATAGGTTCGGACATTATGCAGTGGTATTGCGATACCCCTCTACCTGCCTTTGTCCCCAAGGAGCCGAAACAACCGACAAAGATTATTCAGACAACCAGCGCGTCTCCACTCTGTCATATATCGGTAGGTAAATGGATGGCTGAGTCCGGATTCGCACTCGGCAGTCCAGAACGTAAGGATCGTTGCGCACGAGTCGCGGCAAGCGTTGCTTATCAGTTGGTTGAAAGGTTAAATGCTTGGAAGGATGGTACTTATGAGCCACAGTCCGAATGGTCTCCGGGGAAAACTCATGGCATCCCGGGGCAGCCGAACTGTACGGAGTGTCATGGCAGTGATGTGCCGAAACCACCGATGATGACTAAGAAGGCTTAATAGAAAGAAGACAGATCCACGTTTTGCGTTAACAAAAAATGGCTGCCAGGGAATTGCTCTGGCAGCCATTTTTTTTTGGGGTGATCAGAAAGGGGAATCAGAGCTTGACACGGTTTTTTGGGAGTGTTATTCAAAAATGAAATGAAAAAGAGTCGCTACCTTGAATTGATCTAAAGGAGGCCGAAATGAAGAAAACGATCGTGGTTTTAGCCCTTAGCCTATCGCTTAGTGCTGTGAGTGCTCAAGCGGAAATCATTTCGTTTAATTTTTCTGGGCATTGGACAGGCGTGAGTAATGGGTTGGAGTCTTGGTTCACTTCCGGTGGAAATTTTAACCTTGGTGTCAGTTACGTTCCAGGAGTAAGTGCCACTTCATCTGCTGCCTCCATCTCCATGTATTTGAGCACGGATGACTGGTTTGGCAACCTCGCGGCCCCCGGAATACAAATTTTGAATGATTTCGAGATCAACGGTGGAAACGAAAGTACAGATCAATTTATTATCTCACTCCTGCCAGGCGCTCTGACGATACCCTCCCTACCATCAGCTTTAGCCTCACTAACATCTATTCCAAGTTTTTATTACGGAATGCTTAATCTCAAGGACTCAACCGCGGAGGTTTTTTCGGACAGCAACCTGCCTGGCGAGATTATTATGACCTCACTGCCTCTGGAATCCATGTCGCAAAGCTTTTTCCTTTTTTTTGGAGCAGGCAACACGAGGGTTTCAGGACATATAGACTCTATCTCTCATCCCACCCCAGAACCTACCACTCTTTTCCTCTTTGCGACCGGCCTGACAGCTCTTGGCGCGTATCGTAGGCGACGTATCAACTGAATCGTAGCCCTCTGCCTGTGCCAAACGCTCACGCAGTTGCTGTTCTCAGCACCTCTGCTGGCAAGAGCCCATTCTCTCTACGTTAGTTGTGGCGTATCCGCCTCACGGGGATGGTCTGCGATCCTTTTCCCCGTGGAGGGGTCAAAGGTGCTGTCGAGCAGCATAGCGTTGTGGCGGGTTGACGTTTAGCCAGACCCAACAAAGAATTACAGGATGGCGGCAACCGCTCGATTAGCAATTTCCAGCACTGGGGAAGGGTTGACGCCGATGGTGATGATGGCGGCAATGAGTGCAAGGCTGACGGCCTTGGTGGTAAAGCCTATCTCGAGTGCCGAGGCGTCGCTTGGGGCGTCGCAGTAGGTTACCTTGAGGACAGAGAGGTAATAGTAGATGGCGATGGCGGTATTCAAGGCGGCCAGAATAACTAGTGCTAAGTGGCCTGCCTGCAGCGCACCTGCCATCAGCATGAATTTACCGACAAAGCCGACAAAGGGAGGAATCCCGGCCAGTGCCATCATACCGGTTGCCAAGGTGAAGGCCATTAGTGGTGAGCGCTTGTAAAGACCGTTCAGATCGGCGATCTGCACGTTTTCACCATTTTTGCTGACGGTGCACAACACAAGGAAACAGGCCATATTCATCAAGACATAGCCGACAATGTAAAAGATTGATGTGGCGTAGCCCTCTTGCTTGAATGTCAGCAGACCGAGGAGCACAAAGCCCGCGTGTGCAATGCCGGAAAAGCCAAGTAGGCGTTTGATATCCTTTTGCACCAGGGCTGCCAGGTTGCCATAAAACATTGACGCAACTGCAAACACCATCAGCATGGTGACAATCGCCGTGCCTTCAGGGGCAGCGAGCATGGTAATCCTGATCAAAATGGCGACGGCGCCTAATTTTGGTACAGAGGCGATGAAAGAGGTGGTCTCATTGGCCGCACCTTGATAGACATCGGGTACCCAGAAGTGAAAGGGAAAGACCGCAAGCTTAAACAGAAAGCCAGAGAGGATCATGGCGATGCCAACGATGGCGGCAGGTTCGCTCATCAGGGTTTTAAGCTGAGGGGCGATTTCGGCAAGATATGTGCTACCGGTCATTCCGAAGAGATAGCTCATGCCAAAGAGCATGGTGCCGGTAGCCATGACTGCAAAGAGGATGTATTTAACCCCGGCCTCCATCTGCGAGCGCAGACCTTGCCGGTCGTCGCGCATCGGTACCATCAGGTAGAGTGAAAAAGAAGAGAGCTCCAGCGCAACAAAGAGGGTGATCAACTCAACGCTCGAGACCAACATCATCAGGCCTAAGCCGCTCAAAATCAGGAAGAGGTAGTACTCTGGCTTCATCCTGGGGGAGATGTCTTTCAGTTCGCCGCCAAAAATAAGCACTACTGTCATGGCAAGTGCTATCAATACTTTGAAGAGTTGCGAAAAGAGGTCTACCTGATAGGCCTTATAGAAAAGAGAGCCGTTTTGCTGGAGGGAAAGAAGGCAAATGAGAGAGGCGGCGATGCCGATGGTAATAGCTGTCTGTCTCGCCTTTTTGGCATCACCGGACAGCGTGAAAAAAAAGATAAGCAGGCTGCCTAACAAGAGGATGAGCTCGGGTGCGAAGAGCATGAGTTTCATTGGTTCTTCCTAAGTGGTCTTTTGAGTACGAGGTGGCAGGGGCTCATGAGAATTGGTTGATTACGGCAAAAGACCAGCCACGGCCGACGCTTGGACAGTGCCAACCTGTTCCAACAGATGAGCCACACTGCTGTGCATGACCGATAAAAACGGCTCCGGGCCCAGGCCGATCCAGAAGACGAAGAGGAGAAATGGGGCAAGGGTGACGATCTCGCGGACGTTTAAGTCAAGGAGTGTCTGCTTGGGATTGTCAATTCCGCCCCAGATTACCTTCTGCAGCATGCGGAGCATGTAGGCTGCTGCTAAAATGGCACCAGGCACAGCACAGGCAGTAATAATCAGGTTTCTTTTGAAGGCGCCGGCGAGAATCAAAAACTCACCGACAAAGGAGTTTGTGCCGGGAAAAGCCAAGGACGAGAGTGAAAAAAAGGCCAAAAAGGTAACGAAGATCGGCATCTGTTTGCCAATTCCAGTAGCGTTGGCAAGTTCACGACTATGGTTTCTTTCGTAGATCATGCCGACACAGAGAAAGAGAGCGCCGGTAGTAACACCGTGGTTGATCATCTGCAGAAGCGATCCTTCGATGCCTGCGCTGTTGAGCGCAAAGATCCCCAAGGTGACAAAACCCATGTGACCGACTGACGAGTAAGCAATCAACTTCTTCATATCCTTTTGCGCCAGTGCCGTGAAGCCTCCATAGAGGATACCGACCACTGACAGCCAGAGGATATAGGGCGTCAGCGTGACGGTGGCAAGTGGGGTGATCGGCAGGCAGAAACGCAGGAATCCGTATGTGCCCATCTTCAACAGAACACTGGCCAGGATGACAGATCCGGCAGTTGGCGCTTCAACATGGGCGGCAGGCAACCAGGTGTGGAACGGGAACATTGGCACCTTGATGGCAAAGGCCAGGAAGAAGGCCAAAAAGACTAAGATTTGAAAGGTGGAAGAGTAATGCCCACCCATCAGTGCCGGGATAGAGAAGGTATGTGGTGCCGACGCTAGGTAGAGGGCGATAATGGCGACCAAGAGCATCACAGATCCGGCCAAGGTGTAGATGAAGAATTTAATCGAAGCGTAAACCTTGCGAGGCCCGCCCCAGATACCGATGATCAGGTACATGGGGATCAGCATTGCCTCCCAAAGGATGTAGAAGAGGACGAAGTCGAGAGCGGCGAAGACGCCGATCATGGCGCACTCCATCACCATCATGCAGACCATGAAGGACTTGACCCGTGTCGCAATATAACGCCAGGAGGCGAGCACGCAAAACGGCATGATGAAGGTCGTGAGCAGGATCAAAAGCAGGCTAATGCCGTCGACACCCAAGGTGTAATTGATATTCCAGAGTGGGATCCAGGCGTGGTGCTCCCCAAATTGATATTGGGCAGTTGCGACGTTGAAACCGGTGTAAAGCGGTATAGAGAGAATGGCGGTAATGCTTGTGATCAACAGCGACCAGAGGCGGGCGGCTTGCTCACTGGGTAAAAACATGGTCACGAGGGCACCAAACAGCGGCAGAAAGATCAGCGCGCTGAGTAGTGGAAAGCCCTCATTCATGACTAAAAAATCCATTGTAGCCTCTTTATGAAAATACGTAGGTGATCAGCAGGCAGGCCGCAATGGTCGCTGCCCAGAAGATGTTGAACTGCATCTGGCCGTTTTGGGCCCGACGTACTGTGTCGCCGAGGGTGCGTACCGAGCGGGCTATTCCATCAACTACGCCATCGATCCCATGCCAGTCGAACCAAGACCAGAAGTCGGAAACGGTCATCAGTGAACCGAGACCAACAACCCGGTAAATCTCACCAACACAGGAATCAACAAACTGAATGGGTTTTTTCGCCAGCCAGAGGAAGCCCCGCCCACCAAAACGGTAGAACCAGTCGAGGTCGAGACTGATCTTAGGTTCAGGGGCCAGTTTTTTGAGCAGCAGGAAGAAGCCCAAGGCGGTGAACAGCAGAATCTGCATGGTCTCAGACAGGTGATACGCCGTATAGGGATGATACTCCACAGGATTTGGCAGCATTTTATAGAGATACGGGGTGTAGCTGCCAATAAGAATACAGAGGAAAGAGGCGATGAACATGGCGGCCTGCATATTCCATGGTGGATCAGCGGCCTTGTCCCATGTCTCTTGGCTACAGTTGTTCTTACCGAACCAAATGAAGTAGGGTACTTTCAAGCCAGTGTGCAAAAATGTTCCGGCCGAGGCTAAGGTCAACAGAAATCCCGCCCAATAGATATGTTTTTCAAAGCCTGCCGCAATGATCATGGACTTGCTGACGAAACCGGAAAAGAGCGGGAAGGCCGAGATCGACAGTCCTCCGATCAAGGTAAAGACAAAGGTCAACGGCATTTTTTTGTAGAGCCCGCCTAGTTCAGTGAATTTACTCTTACCAGTCATGTGGACAACGGAGCCGCAACCCATGAACAGAAGGCCTTTGTACAGGATATGCGCAAAGGCATGAGCGCAGGCGCCGTTGATGGCAAGTTCGGTACCGATGCCAACGCCTGCCACCATGTAGCCAACCTGCGAGATAATATGCCAGGCGAGAAGTCGACGGCAGTCGTTTTCGAGCACGGCATAAACTACACCATAGAGGGCCATAACAACGCCGAATGGTACCAGGATCTCCATGCCTGCAAGACCGCGAGCCAAGGCATAAATGGCTGTCTTGGTGGTAAAGGCACACATGAAGACGGCGCCGGTAACCGTGGCCTCACCGTAGGCATCCGGTAGCCAGGAGTGCAACGGCGGCACGGCGGCGTTCAACATGAATCCTGCCATGATCAGGTAGGTGTAAAGGCTGGGATTGGTCACATCAAGATGAACAAAGGAGATGTCCCCGCCGGTTTCTTTGAAGCGGAGGAGTATTCCCGCGAGAAGTATCAGACCCCCGGCAGTATGCACAAGGAGATAGCGGAAACCGATAGCAAGTGAATTTTCACGCTTACGGAACCAGACCAAAAAGACCGAGGAGAAGGCCATCACTTCCCAGAACAGGAAAAGGACCAAGAAGTCTCCGGCATAGATAACACCCAGCGAACCCGCGACATAGGTCCAGGCAGCGATATGCTGCAGATCGTCCTCAACGTGCAGGCCGTACAGTGTACCGATGATGCACATCAGGCTCATAATGTAGGCAAAGACCTGGCTTAGCCGGTCGATACGGCCAAAGATGAGCTGCCAGTCGAGAAAGTTGACCGCTCCCCACATCCCTTCGGGGCTGAACTGCCAGACGTTGATGAAGGTGAGAACCGGGATCAGGATCAAAAAGGTACGGCGTGCCATGCCCTTGAAAAAAGGTAACAGCAGGGCGCCGCAGATTAGAATCAGCGAGGGGTGCAGCCATGTATCAGTTATCATAATAATCCTCTCGCGTCATGATCCCTTGATGGCCAAACCACTTGGAAATAATGATGATCGCCACGCAGGCGATAAAACCGAACAAGGCCCAGAACCCAGGGTAGTGCTCGATCCAGGTGTGGGCGTGATGCTTGTCGACAAAGATGTCGATAATGACCAGGGCCGCCAGCACCGCGTAACAGCATCGGATAACGGTCGGTAGCCGGTCACGCAGATAATCAATCAGATCCACTATCATCCTGTCACCGCCTTAACAAATTGCATCATGAAATCAGGGTATATGCCTATGATTATCGAAATGGTCGCCGCAATCATGATCGGAATAACCATGGACAGCGGGGCCTCTTTAATCCCTTCATATTTTTCACCGGCCGGGCGTTTGCCAAAAAAGGCGTTGTAGGTTACCGGCGCGAAATAGCCAACGTTGAGCAGTGTGCTGGCGAGCAACACCAGCAACAAGCCGACCTGATGGGCCTGCATGGAGCCAACAAGGAGATACCATTTGGTGACGAAGCCGGCCACCGGCGGTGCGCCAATCATCGACAGCGAGGCGATGGCGAAGGCGGCGAAGGTAAACGGCATGGTGCGGCCTAAACCGCCCATCTCCGAGATGTCTTTCTTATGGGTAGCCACATAGATGGCACCGGCACAGAAGAACAGGGTGATCTTGGAGAAGGCGTGGTTGGCTATATGAATCAGTCCACCGTTGATCGAGGCCGGGGTCAGCATGGCGACACCCAGGATGATGTATGAAAGCTGGCTGACGGTGGAGTAGGCCAGTCGCGCCTTGAGGTTGGTCTTGGAGAGGGCGATGACAGAGGCCATCAAGATGGTGAAGGAGACGAAATAGGCAGTGGGGATACCGAGGTTTAAGGCGTTCATGGTGTCCACCCCAAAGACATAGAGCATGACCCTGGTGGTGGAGAAGACTCCGACCTTGACTACCGCCACAGCGTGCAAGAGGGCGGAGACCGGGGTAGGGGCGACCATGGCACCGGGCAGCCAGTGGTGAAAAGGCATGACGCCGTTCTTAGCAAAGCCTAAGATGCAGAAGGCGTAGAGGATAGTCACCAGGAAGGCGTTTGTTTGCGGCGGAAAGATACCGGTGGAGATATTTGTAGCGAAGTCGAGGGTGCCGGTCAGGACATAGATTAAAACCATGGCTGGCAACAGGAAGGCCTTGGCAGTGGTGGTCAGGTAGACGATGTATTTCCGGGCTCCGTCGTAGCCCTCTTGGTCTTGATGGTGAGCGACCAGCGGGTAGGTGCAGACCGAGACGATTTCATAAAACAGGTAGAGGGTAAAGAGGTTGTCCGAGAAGGCGACGCCCATGGCTCCGAAGAGGGAGAGTGCAAAACAGGCGTTGAAGCGGGTCTGGGCGTGTTCGTGCAGTCCCCGCATATAGCCCATGGAGTAAAAGGCAGCGAGAATCCATAAAAAGGAGGCGGCGAGGGCGAAGATCATCGAGAAGGCATCGGCCCGCAAAGTGACGCTGACCCCTGGCACAATCTTGAACATGCCGAAATGCAGCGTATGCCCGGCAAGGACATCGGGTACCATGGAGGCAATGATCGAGAACATGAGGACTGCGGCCACCACGGAACAGGTTTCTCGCAGATTGGCTCGTTTCTCTCCGGTGAGCATGACCGCCACGGCACCAAAGAGGGGCACCAGAATGGCGATGACGAGTTTTGCAGATTCAATGATATTGGTGGAACCGGTCATGGCGTGGTCCTCTTACCCCTGGAGATCTTGCAGATCTTCAGCGTCAATCGTTTTATAGTTGCGGTACACCGCGATGATGATACTCAAGGCAATCGCTGCCTCGGCGGCGGCAATGCCCATGATGAACAGGGTGAATATTTGACCAACGGTAGGGTCTGGTGCCAGAAAACGATTGAAGGCCATCATGTTGACCGAGGCACCGGAGAGGACGAGCTCGCCTGAGATCAGCATAC
Source organism: Desulfobulbaceae bacterium (assembly GCA_028718985.1). Classification (GTDB taxonomy): domain Bacteria; phylum Desulfobacterota; class Desulfobulbia; order Desulfobulbales; family VMSU01; genus VMSU01. The sequence goes on from JAQUKQ010000028.1 coordinate 19,682, forward strand.
CGATCAGACTTCGATGCTGTAAAAGGCCATAAATGCCGCAAGCAAAGAGAAAGGCACCAATAATAAGGTAGGTATTGAGTTGTGAACTTAAAAACAGCATCATTCTTTATCCCTGCCCGGAAGGGCTAAGACCAGGGCACCGATGATGGCGACCAGGAGGACGACGGAGATCAGTTCAAAGACCATGCTGTAGGAGGTCATCAATGATGACCCGAGTTCGGTCACTGAACCGGTATTGATTTTAGTTTTTGCTATACTCCAGTGGCTCTTAGTACTGACTGTGGCCAGGCCGATAAATACGAGGCCACCGGCAATAACACCAAACAGCGAGCCCAGGCCGCTGCTCTTGCCGACTTTCTCCTCAGCGCGTGGTTCGGCAAGCATGACCGCGAAGATGATGGCAACGCAGACAGCGCCGACATAGATCAAGAGCTCCATCAGCGCCACAAAAGGGCTATTCAGGAAGTAATACAGACCTGCTACCCCGGTAAAGCATAGGCTTAAGCCGGCAACGCTACGCACCAGGCGTTTGGCGTTGACTGCGATCAGGGCTCCTGCGACTGTGGCTGCCAACAGGCCCAAAAATACCACACCGGCGAGGCCCTCTGCGGAGTAGAGATTCTGATCCATTACTTTTGTTCCTCTAACCGTTTGAGCAGATCATAGATATAGGCTTCACGAGATGGGCCGGCCAGATTATAATCCTTGGAGAATTGTATGGCTGCGGGCTTGCAACTCTCTACACACATGCCGCAAAGGCTGCACTTGGTGAAGTCTAAGGTGTACTCGGTCAAAACCTTGCCCTTGACGCCTTCCCGCTTCTCACCATTGCCGGTGATGCAGCCCGACGGGCAGGCCTTTTGGCACATGCCGCAGACGATGCACTTGTTGCCGCCGCTTTCCAGGTCTCGAACTAATTCGATGTGACCCCGGAAGCGGGCGGTCATGGTCAAGGACTCATGGGGATACTGCAGGGTTACCACCGGCTTGAAAAACTCTTTGATGGTAATGCCCATGCCGATAAACAGGCTCTTGGTGCCGCTGTATAGTTCGTTGAAGTAGGCCATCTTAAAATACCTTTAACCAGCCGGCCGTGACGATGAGGTTCACCAGCGAAATCGGGATCAGAACCTTCCAGGAGAGGTTCAGCAGGGCGTAGAACTGTGTCCGCGGGAAGGTCCAGCGGATCCAGACCACTGTAAAGATGATGACGTACATCTTCATCAAAAACCAGACAACACTATTGGGTAAGAACGGTAAAGGACTCTGCCAACCACCCAAAAAGAGGACGGTGGTCAGTGCCGCACCAATGACAATATTGGCATACTCACCCATGAAGAAGACCCCGAAACCCATGCCGGAGTACTCGGTGAACGATCCTGCGACCAGCTCACTTTCAGCCTCGGCCATATCGAAGGGGGCGCGGTTGGTTTCAGCAAGCATTGTGGTAAAGAAGATCAGGAAGGCGATTGGCGTCAGCGGACTGGCGGTGAAGGTCAGCTTGATCAGGTTCCAGTGCCAGAAACCGCCGCCTTGCAGGGAAACCATCTCGTTTAAGTTCATGGTGTTGGTAGCCATCACCAGAGCGATGGCGGTGAGTAGCATCGGGATCTCGTAGGCGATATTTTGTGAAATGACGCGCGCTGCGGCAATGACAGCGTACTTATTGGCTGAACCCCAGGACCCCAAGAGCAGCCCCAGGACGTTGATCGAGGCAAAGGCAAAAACCATGAGCAGACCAAGATCGATGTTGCGGGCTGCCAGGTGTTCGCCAAAGGGGATAGTGACAAAAGACATCACCGCAGGCACGAGAACCATGAGTGGCGCGATCTTAAACAGGATTGGGTCAACGCCGTCTGGAATCAGGAGCTGCTTGCTCATGAGCTTTGCGCCGTCAGCGAGCGGTTGCAACAGGCCGTAAGGCCCGACCTCTTTCGGTCCGATCCGGCGTTGGAAATGGGCCGCGCCTTTGCGCTCTACCCACACCAAATAGGCGGCGTTCAGCGCCGCAAAGGCGATGATTCCGACCAGGAAAGCGAGTAATCGGATGAGTTCGGTAGTCATTATCTGTCAATCTCCGGAATAACCAAATCGAGTGTCCCCATGAGCGCCAGGGCATCGGGCAGCAGCATGCCTTGGCAGGCCTCGGCGAAGAGGCTCAAGTTGGAGAAGGTCGGTGAACGAAGTTTCAAGCGATACGGGGTGTTTGTGCCGTCGGAAACAAGCCGGATGCCGAAGGAGCCGCGAGCCGCCTCTACCGCACAATAGTAATCGCCCTTGGCCGGTTTCAGGATCTTCGGGGCCTTGGCCGCCATCACAGGGCCTTCCGGCAATTTGTCTAAGCCTTGCTCGATGATACGCATGCTCTGTTCCATCTCGTCCATGCGCACCATATAGCGCGCCATGGAGTCGCAATCAGTATAGACTGGAATATCGAAATCAAACTCTGGGTAGACTGAATAGGGCTCGTGCTTGCGCACATCGAAATTGACGCCCGAGCCGCGCAGCACCGGGCCGGTGGCTCCATAACGTCGGCACATCTCCTGGGAGATCGGACCGATGCCTTTCAGCCGTTTGATAAGGATAATGTTATTGGTGACCAGGTCGTGGTACATCGGCATCCGAGAGCGGAGGCGCTTGATGAATTCTCTGGTGCCGGTGATGAAGTTGTCGTCGATGTCGTTGTAGACCCCGCCGAAGCGGAAATAGCAGAAGGTGAGTCGTGCCCCGGTGACAGACTCCAAGAGGTCCAAGATTTGCTCACGGTCATCGAAGGCGTAGAGCAAGGGGGTAAAGCCGCCGAGATCGAGGACAAAGGCCCCGAACCAAAGCAGGTGGCTGGCGATGCGGTTGAGCTCGACAGTGATGCAGCGGATGTACTCGGCCCGCTCAGGCACCTCAATGCCTTCGGCGCGTTCGGCGGCCATGGCATACCCATGATTGTACGAGAGGGCGGCCAGATAATCGAGACGGCCGGTATTGGGCATGAACTGTGCCCAGGTGCGGTTCTCGCCCATCTTTTCATGCATGCGATGGATATAGCCCAAGACTGGTTCAGCATGGACAATGTACTCGCCGTCCATGGTCAGCTTGACCCGCAAAACCCCGTGAGTGGCCGGATGCTGGGGCCCAAGGTTTAAGACAAAGGTTTCAAGTGATTTGTCGATGACGTCCGCGCTCATGCCTTGAAATCCTTTAGCAGTGGGTGATAGTCTGCGTCTTCTGGGAGCAGCAGGGGGCTTAGATCCGGGTGGCCTGTGAAGGTGACGCCAAAGAAATCATGGGTCTCACGCTCATGCCAGTTGGCACCGGAGTAGATCTCGGAAATGGTCGGTACTTCTGGATTGGCCCGGTCGGTTCGGGTGCGAATAACCACGCGGCAGAGGGTGTGCCAATGATTGAAGTCATAGACTATCTCGATCTGGTTTTCTTTGATCCAGTCGACACCGGTGATAGATTCCAGAAAGAATTCGTGATCCAACAAAATTTTGGCACTTCGGGCGACATTCTCCGCCGTGACTTTGACATCCAGGTGATAGCCTTTCTTGGCATATTCCGGGGTGAAGAGCATGTTTTGCTCGATCATCTCCTTGACTTCGACGGGCTTTCCTTGTTCTTCGCCCTCTGCCGCTGGTGGGGCAGGGACGGTCTTGCTTACCTCGATCGTCTCTGTAACCGCAAGCTCGGCAAGTGCCTGTTTGATTTTCGCGAGTCCCATATCAGCCACACTGTACCCTGGGCCAACGTCTGGACCCGGTAATCTTCTCTTCCAATTCGAGGATGCCTTCAATTAGGGCCTCTGGACGAGGCGGGCAGCCGGGGATATAGATGTCCACCGGCAGAAATTTATCGGCACCTTCGACGATGGCGTATTGGCCTTCAAAGGCGAAGGGGCCACCTGAGATGGCACAGTTGCCCATGGCAATGACCCATTTCGGCTCTGGCATCTGATCGTAAAGGGTCTTTACGGCCGGTGCCATCTTCTTGGTGATGGTCCCGGCGACGATCATGACATCGCATTGGCGGGGAGAGGGCCGAAAGACCTCTGCCCCGAAGCGCGCCAAGTCGAAACGTGAAGCACCGGCAGCCATCATCTCAATAGCACAGCAGGCCAAGCCGAAGGTCATGGGCCACAAGGAGTTGGCCCGACCAAGGGCCAGAACCTGATCCAGCGGTGCCATGTGAACTATTGGCGATTGTAGTTTTTCCGTTTCCACTCAAATACTCCCTTGTTCCAGGCGTAGACCAGGGCCAAAGATAAGATGCCGACAAAGAGGACAACCTCAACAAAATCACCGATACCCAAACTTGCTACCTTGTTATAGGCCATGGCTACCGGGAAGAGAAATAGAACGTCAACATCAAAGGCCAGAAAGATCAAGGCGTAGAGATAATAGATAGCGCCATAACGAATCCAGGCATCACCAATGGGAGCGATGCCGCATTCGATCAGTTGGTTGGTCTTTTGTGAGATATTTCGGGTGCCACGCGGGGACAAAAGGGTGGCAATGATGAAGGGGCCAATAGCAAAGCCGATACCGCCAAGAAAAAAAGCAGCAATGTAGAGCAAATCTGTGGTCGATCGTTGATCCAAAACGCTTCTCCTGAAAAGTTGCTGAGCGGAGGATATTCGCCAAGATTCGCGGGGTCATTTCCGCGAGTTGTTCTCTTGTATATCAATCAAAACTTGATGTCAAGAAAAATACTGAATGGGCATTCATAAAAATACCAGTAGATGTACCTAGTTGGGTGTCGATTGCTATTGTTATGTAAAATCGAAAGGTTATTGATGTTTGTCGAGGTGGGGAGGAAAGGTCAGGATCTTTTCATCGGCTTGCTTTGTCTGCTACCCTTGAAGGGTCAGTGGTTTGCCTTGCCAAAAAAAGGCCGATTTATTATTCAAACAGAGTCTGGGGGGCGAGACTGCCTGGACGGGTTGTTCAAAATGCTCATGAAAGGAGACAACGCATGGCACTGTGGGAAGAAACCGTACCTCTGATGAGAGCAGGGCTCCATCGTCAGCTTCGTGACCTGGCATATGGCGAGGCGGCGACCAAGATAAAAGTATATCCGCCCCGCCACCTGGTTTTCAACGCCATGCGTTTGACCCCCTTCGATGAGGTCAAAGTGGTCATCCTTGGGCAGGATCCTTACATCAACGAGTTTAAAGGGGTGCCCGAGGCACATGGCCTCTGCTTTTCGGTGCAGGAGGGTCTTCCTGTCCCGCCGTCCCTCAGAAACATCTTTCTGGAGATCCAGAACTCAATCTATGGCGGCCAACCCCAGTCTTTCTCATCCGATCTCTCTCGCTGGGCGAGTCAGGGGGTGCTGTTGCTCAACGCCAGCCTCTCGGTCTTGGCCGGCCACTCCAATTCGCATGCCGATCTCGGCTGGCACCGGCTGACCGACGATATCATCAAGGCCATCTCTGAGGGCCGGGAACATTTGGTCTTTATGCTCTGGGGGGCTTTCGCACAGAAGAAAGAGCCCTTGATCGACCGACGAAACCATCTGATCCTCAAAACCAGTCACCCCTCACCGCTCTCGGCCCACCGGGGTTTTCTCGGTTCGGGGGTGTTCCGTAGCTGTAACGACTACCTCGTAGCACGTGGTCAGAGCCCGGTCACGTGGTAGAGGATGAGCAAGGGTGTTGATACGACAGGATGTGGTTGTGAGGAATTTGTTGCTTGTGCCCCTGCTTGCCGTTTTTGTTTCAATCCACGCCCCCGCGCGGGGGGCGACACGCCCTGGCTCGACCCACCTGGCATGCCTGAATGTTTCAATCCACGCCCCCGCGCGGGGGGCGACAAAATCACACGTTTGGTTAACTGATTCATTCACAGTTTCAATCCACGCCCCCGCGCGGGGGGCGACCGGGCTAAGTTTTGGCACCAATAAGCAAACAAGTAGTTTCAATCCACGCCCCCGCGCGGGGGGCGACATCAAGGATGTTCAACTCTGCTGCGGTCGCGGTGTTTCAATCCACGCCCCCGCGCGGGGGGCGACAAAGGAAAGCCTCTTTCACTTTACCATCCATTCTGTTTCAATCCACGCCCCCGCGCGGGGGGCGACACGGGTAAACGGTTGTCGATTTAGTGATATGCAGGTTTCAATCCACGCCCCCGCGCGGGGGGCGACGCGCCGCATCTTTGTCATCAGGATTACATGATAAGTTTCAATCCACGCCCCCGCGCGGGGGGCGACACGCGGGGAAGGTTGGGAGTTGGCACACGCAGTATGTTTCAATCCACGCCCCCGCGCGGGGGGCGACGAAGAAATAACCCAAACAGTCACCTTGAATGCTGTTTCAATCCACGCCCCCGCGCGGGGGGCGACGTTTCCAATTCATCTACCACGTTGCCAAGGCAGGTTTCAATCCACGCCCCCGCGCGGGGGGCGACAACCAAGGCCGACCTTGATGACATCATTTTGAAAGTTTCAATCCACGCCCCCGCGCGGGGGGCGACCTATCAAAAACCAGAACCCTTTCGGCCCCAGCCGTTTCAATCCACGCCCCCGCGCGGGGGGCGACCGGGTACCTAACACACAGTAGCACGATTTACTATGTTTCAATCCACGCCCCCGCGCGGGGGGCGACTTATCGAAACGTCACACATCTTAGCGTGATTTTGTTTCAATCCACGCCCCCGCGCGGGGGGCGACAATATAGCGGTAGATCTAGGTGAAGAAGGATCAAAGTTTCAATCCACGCCCCCGCGCGGGGGGCGACTCATAACGAGTTGCACGACTGGTGGGATAAACAGGTTTCAATCCACGCCCCCGCGCGGGGGGCGACATGACACCACCTTCTTGTTATACTCGGTAATCATGTTTCAATCCACGCCCCCGCGCGGGGGGCGACCAGATGTCGAGAACTTTGGCATTGCAATCACCGGGTTTCAATCCACGCCCCCGCGCGGGGGGCGACTAACAGCGTTGAATCTAAACCTAACAATAGCATGGTTTCAATCCACGCCCCCGCGCGGGGGGCGACATGAAGAGTTTTACATGGAAGATGGTAAAACCTATGTTTCAATCCACGCCCCCGCGCGGGGGGCGACAAGGCAGAAGCAGAAGCCAAGGCCGCACAAGAAGAGTTTCAATCCACGCCCCCGCGCGGGGGGCGACGACAGCCAACGTCACGGGCGGCATCATTGATGAGTTTCAATCCACGCCCCCGCGCGGGGGGCGACCTGGAATTCTTACGGCAGCACCTGGGCCGCGCTTCAGTTTCAATCCACGCCCCCGCGCGGGGGGCGACGAGAACAAATGGACGTTCAACCATTATTTCGATTGTTTCAATCCACGCCCCCGCGCGGGGGGCGACATAGATCTCCGGTGCCTGGAAAAGTTCCTCTGTGTTTCAATCCACGCCCCCGCGCGGGGGGCGACTGTGGTGGTATGTCTCATGTCTTGACTTTTAACTGGTTTCAATCCACGCCCCCGCGCGGGGGGCGACGAGTGCGGTACCTGGTTTAATTCTCGATCCTGGGTTTCAATCCACGCCCCCGCGCGGGGGGCGACACCCACGCAACTACCCCCACCTATAATGGTTTGTTTCAATCCACGCCCCCGCGCGGGGGGCGACAGCGGAAATACTTAATCCTCAGCGAGATAAAAATGTTTCAATCCACGCCCCCGCGCGGGGGGCGACCAGCAACAGCGCAGGGCATAAAACCAACTGCAAACGGTTTCAATCCACGCCCCCGCGCGGGGGGCGACCTGCTTATCTGATGTCGTCCTCCAAGAAGCTAAGTTTCAATCCACGCCCCCGCGCGGGGGGCGACTTTCTGGTTTTTTTGCTTCTGGACGGCTGGCTGGTTTCAATCCACGCCCCCGCGCGGGGGGCGACGCTGCTGTCACCATCTATGGCTCACCGTATGTAGGTTTCAATCCACGCCCCCGCGCGGGGGGCGACGCACAAAAGAAAATGGTAATATCGTTGCTGATCTTGTTTCAATCCACGCCCCCGCGCGGGGGGCGACAACTACGCCGCCCAACAGATATTATCCCGCCGCTAGTTTCAATCCACGCCCCCGCGCGGGGGGCGACTCGGAGATATTGGTCATTGCCTGAGTTGAAGGTGGTTTCAATCCACGCCCCCGCGCGGGGGGCGACTCAAAACCTTGTTATGCACTTGGAGGTGCTATATGTTTCAATCCACGCCCCCGCGCGGGGGGCGACACAGACACCGGCCTCCGGTGAAATGTCTTGTTGGTTTCAATCCACGCCCCCGCGCGGGGGGCGACTCAATGGAGCATGGTACTCCTTACACGCTAACAGTTTCAATCCACGCCCCCGCGCGGGGGGCGACGGGATTATTGTGAAAACACGGTAACAGCGACCTGTTTCAATCCACGCCCCCGCGCGGGGGGCGACTGTACATCAGAAAAATATTATTATATCAAGACACTGGCTTTGCTTTGGCGCGGAGTAGTGCCTTCCTATCTTCCCGGAACTAGCCAGTGTGGCA
>JAQUKQ010000029.1 GCA_028718985.1 Desulfobulbaceae bacterium
TTGGTGGCGACTCCGAACTGACGGAAAAAGGCGCACGCCAGGCACAGTCGCTGGCCGACTATTTCTCGACTTGGCGCATCCCGATCATCTTCAGAAGCAACTTCAAAAGGACGTTACAAACAGCTACCCCGATCGCTGAAAAACAGGAGCACTGCTCAATTATTGCCCTGCCGGAATTTAACGAGATTGATTCGGGGATATGTGAGGGGATGACCTACCAGGAGATCACTGCCAGGAGGCCCGAGATTGCCAAGGCGAGAAAGAAGAACAAATACCACTATATCTATCCAGGAGGCGAAGGGTATATCAGCATGGAGCGACGTATCCACCGGGGGATCCAAAAAGTACTCTACTTAAACAACTATGACGACAACATCATGATTGTCGGCCATCAGGCCGTGAACCGTATGATCCTCTCCTATTTTGTTTTCCGCCAGAAGGAAGAGGTGCCGTATATCTACATGCCCCAAAATCGTTTCTACCACATTCAAATCGATCCCCACAAAAAAACCTTCGAGCTGAAACCGTACCAGAACGTTTAATCTTCTTGCCGCGTCACCACGCCGCCGCACCATCTCTTGAGAAAATCGAGTCCGCTCCCGTAGGGGACTCGACTCGACGACCCGCTTATCGCAATCTGCGACTCCCACGAATAGTTGCAGCATGTTGGACAGATACCCTTTTTTCGACAGAAGCGATGTGGGGTTCCTTGCATCAAAGCTTCTGCGGGGTCAGTTGCTCTTGCAGGTCACGAAAATCTTCCAAGTTGCACAAAGCAGTGCCAGCCTGCAGAATAGTTGCCGTACCCGCTGCCACGGCACAGGTAAGTGACAAGACCAAATCCTTGCCAGCGCACAGCCCATAGACGAAGCCGGCAACGGCGGAATCGCCAGCTCCAATTTTATTTTTCACCTCGACTTCGGGCGGCTGAACAAGGTACCTGCCACTCGCACTGATCATCACTATCCCTCGACTGCCCATGGAAACAAGCACAATCTCAATGCCACGCTGATGGAGCCCCAAGGCAGCCTCCACTACCGCATCGATACAGTCAAGAGGCCGGCCAGCAAGTCGGCTAAGCTCATGAATATTTGGCTTGATGATATTGGGCAACTCCTGCACACCGGCCAAGAGGGCCTCCCCATCGGTATCAAGGATCACTTTTGCACCGTTGCCCTTGACGATTTCAATGATCTTTCGATAAATTTCAGGATTGACCCCAAGTGGCAGGCTTCCGCTGATTACCACATACCGCGGATCAGCCAGATTTTCGATTTTATGGATAATCTGCATCAACTCATACGCAGTGATGCTCGGCCCCTTGGCGTTAAACAAGGTTTGGGTGTTTGCTCCAATGTCATTAACAATAATATTGGTCCGTGTTCGGCCGGCAATTCTAACAAAATCACAGGCAATGCCTTCGTTAATTAACAGACCTTCCAGTTCCTCCCCGGCGAAACCTCCCACAAAGCCAAGTGCCTTATTTTTCACCCCGAACTTGGTCAGCACCTTGGATACATCAATCCCCTTGCCACCAGCATAGAGTTGTTCAGCTTCGACCCTGTTGCAATCATCCGGGTTGATATTTTTGATCGAGATCGTTCGATCAAGAGCTGGATTAAGGGTAACGGTATAGATCATGTTGTCCCTCCGAAAAGAAAAATGTCCGGTGCTGCCCACAAAAACGGTATTCAGACGGCAACTGCTTCTTTCTCACGAATGATCCTGCTGGCACAAAAACTGTGCGAACTCTATCTCGTATATATACAGCAGCACCATGGCCAGACCAAAAAGGAGGGGACCATAGAGCAGGCCGATCAAGCCAAAGGTGTTCAAGCCTCCCAAAATGGCAAAAAAGATCAGTAAGGTACTCATGTCTGCCGCTCCCTTCATAAACAATGGCCGAATCAAATTGTCCAACAGGCCAACTACCAGCGAACACCAGATAACCATAAAGAGAGCTGCCCCCCATCTACCGAGAAGAAGGAGGTAGACGGCAGCTGGCACCCAGATCAGCGCCGTTCCGACAAACGGGATGAGGGCGGCAAACGCCATCATTGCCGCCCAAAATAAAGCGGGAAGGCCAGTGACCCAAAAAGCGACACCCCCCACTGCTCCTTGAGCCACCGCCGTAAGGAAGGTCCCCAGTAGCACAGAACGGGAGACGGCCTTGATTTTCATGATGATCGTCTCTTCATGGCTGGAGTGCAACGGAATAAGGTGCAGAAAATGACGAAATATTTTTTCTTCATCACGAATAATGAAAAAGAAGGTGAAGAGCATGAGAAAAAACTTACCGATGAAGGCGCTCAGATTCCCCACGAGACCACCACCCTGACTGACCAAAAACTTACCAACCTGCGAGGTAACGTCAAGAATGGCCTTATTGGCCGGCGGCACCTGCCCGCCTATTTTCTCAAAAAATTTGGAAACATCCGGGAGATAGGGCGAAGCCATCGCCCATAACTTTACCACCAGTGGCAAGGCGAGGATTTTTTGGTACTCCCCCGCGTTAATCCAGGCGTGAATAGCGTTAAATGATTCAACACCCTGCATGATCAAAGAGAGAAAGACAAAGAACAGCGGTAACACAACAGTAAGAGTCAACGCAGCGCAGGAAAGGACAGCCGCCACATTTGCCCGCCCACCCGTCAAACCGAGAATCCGACGATGGACAGGGCTGAAGACAATGGCCAAAATGATCGCAAAAATGATGGTATGTGAATAATCAGAAAGCACATGGAAGCAGGAGGCTAATACAACCGCGAGCAGAAAAAAAAGAAAGTAATGCCCCATATTCAGACCATGAGAAGGCGTTAAGAGTTGCCCCTGCCCACCCACCCTTTCAACTATAGGTCTCTGCATTTTTTTCTTTCTTGGCATAACTATCCCACCTCTCATTTCTTTCCCTCGCTGAGCGACCATGGAGTTCTCTTCTCTAGCACTCATCTTTACAGCAAAAATATTCTGGCCACTCTATGTGACTCCCGTGCTGAAACGTCACAGGAAACAGCATTTTTTATATTTTTTGCCGCTCCCGCAGGGACAAATATCGTTCCTGCCCACTTTCTGCATTCTCCGCTCAGAGGGTACAGTATCACCCTTCAAATCACCATCCATGTACAACCACCGGTCCTCTTGCTTGACAAAACGACTCTCCTCGTGGAAATGGCACAATTGTTTCCCGACTAGAGCAATGGCCAGAAACTCGACAACACCTTCTGTGTCTGCCTCCTCGCCTTTTTCGGTGCGGAGAATCTGCAACCCCTTCCAGTCGGGAATAGTGGCTGGATCGATAGACATAGGCCTGGTAACAGGATGCCAAGTGGCCAGCAAATACTCGACTTCGTGGAGCACAAAAGCCGCATAACGTGACCGCATCAAGGCCAGGGCCGAGCGCGCGGTACTTCTCCCTGAAAGGATGGGTTCGCAGCAATTGGCGTAAGGTTTCCCAGAGGTACAGGGGCAGGGGTTTAAACTTATCATGATGAAACGTTGAAGGGCTCCTCCCCGCAGATTAGTTATGAATACTTCTCACAATGGTTCTATTGGTAGGCTTGCTCGCCTCCTAGTACACCCGTTGCCTTGCCTAGCCATCAAGTCAGTTGGCAGACTTTATCTTATTTTACTTTTTCTCACAAGATTAGGGGGAAACAAACAGAAACGCTAGAGGAAGAACTGAGATCAAGCTGGATGATGCCCGCAAAAAAAAAGCCCTCTCTTACGTTACCCTTTGTGTAAAGGATTGTGTAAGACAGAGCTTAAAAAAACTACCAAGCACAGATAAGCACTCGGTATTATTGCAAATGGTGGCGATGCAGGGAATTGAACCCCGGACACTACGGATATGAGCCGTATGCTCTAACCATCTGAGCTACATCGCCATTATTTTTTGTTGTGAAACAGAAGAGGTACCAACACAGAAAAAAAGGTCATATACCATACTTAAAAAATAAAATAAAGGGGATGGTCCCCACTTTTTTTATCTCTTACGGCCATTTTCTCGTTCAGCAAAGGCAACAGACATCAGCGCCGGATCAACTGCCGCCAAAATCTCTACCCCACCGCAATCTTAACCAGCTTATCTCCCGGCTTCATGGATTTACCAACCTCTGCGACAACCTTCTCCACCTTACCGGCGACCGGACTCGCAACCGGGGTCTGCATCTTCATGGCCTCCAGTACCACCAAGGTATCTCCGACAATAACGGTCTGACCCTCTTTGACCTTTATATCACAGACATTGGCATTGAATGGGGCTCGGATGTCACCGGCTTGTGCCAATTCAAGGATCTCTTCCTTACTCAGTTCAAGTGGCTTCGCAGAAACCGCCCCCGCAACGTCCTCGGCAAAGGAGTAGACTCGCTGATGGTGGTCAACATTCAGGTAGATATTCCACTCACCCTCTTCCTTATTCAACTGTTTGGGGCCAACCTCGATGACATGCTCTTTGCCAAGGTGATCCTTAAACTGGATGGTCTCTCCCACTTGAAACCCTCCCCGACGCAGGAAGATACTGGGCGGCAAAACATACACCCGGCCAAACTTCTCCTCAAACTTAAAGAAATTGACGGCGTCATTGGGATGCTGCAGGAACAGCACCAGCTGCTGCTCGGTAGGCTCATGACCAATGCGCTTAGCCAACACCTGCCTCTCCTGCTCGATATCCATATCCTCAATCGCTTCCACCCCACCCTCTTCTTTCAAAATCTTGCGCCAGTCTGGACCAAACACCTTTTCATAGATCCAGTCCGGCGGTTGGTAGAAGGGGAACGGCCCGTATTTGCCAAGCAACAAATTCTTCAAGTCTCCGGACGGATTCCCGTAGCGGCTCCCACCAAGCACATTGCTGACCGCCGTCGTCCACAAGATTTGCGAACCAGGGGTGACACTCCAATAATTGCCTAATTCGATCTGGACCTTGGGCAGTTCATCATGCAGGATTTCCGGCATCTGCTCCAAAAATCCGCCCTTGACCGCCTGCTCAAAACTGGATCCCATGGCGCCGCCAGGCAGTTTGTGGATCTGCACCGTTGGCAAAAAGCCCTTGAACTGTGACTCAAAATACTCATAGTGCTGCCGCTCACCCCGCAAAACCTCGGAGGTCTCAATCACTGCCTCGACATCAACATCTGCCGGGAGCTTGCCATAATCTTTCAGGGTATCGATCACTGTCAGAATAGGAGGCGGCCCGTAATAGCCGGTAAAGGCATGGTCAGCGGCATCGACTATAGTGGCACCGTTGATGACCGCCGCCGTGATACGGCCGACATCATTACCATCGGTATTGTGGCCGTGATAGTGAATGACCATATCTGGATAACGCTGTTTGATGGCCGCCACCAAATCGCCAATCCTTTTCGGCGTCCCCAACCCCCCATGGTTCTTGATACAGAGGATAATATCCTCTCCCGTCACATCCAGAATATCCTTGACCTTACTGACGTAATAGTCATCGGTATGCTCCGGCCCAGTGGAGAAACAGATACACGGTTCTAAGATACGCCCGGCATCCTGCACCTCCTCAAACACCGACTGCATATTTGGCACATGATTCATGAAATCAAAAACCCGCCAAACATCGACATACTTGGCAAACTCCCGCACCGTCAAACGAATGACATTTTGCGGATACGGCCGATAGCCAAAGAGATTCACCCCTCGGCACAAGGTTTGAAACATGGTATTTGGCATCTTCTCCCGCAACAGTTGCAGCTTCAGAAAGGGATCTACCTGCTTCCTGAGGATATCGACATGAATAGAAGCGCCGCCAGTGATTTCCAACGAAAAGTAGTTGGCCTTTTCCCGGGCCTTGGCAGCCAGCAAATCGGTGTGCAGAAGAATCCTGTTTTTGAAATCAGACTGCGAGAGGTCTCGCGCCGTATTGGTAATAAAATAGCCATCCGCCTTTCTGAGGATAGGCAACACTTCCTTGATATTCATACCTTGAACAATACGTCCCATGGCAGATAACTCCTTATCGGTGGCACTTCGCAAAAAAGCGAAGGCCATGGTTCAATAACAAAGCGCAGCAGGCACGCGGCGCAAAATAGACTAAAGCCTCACCTTAGATGGCGTAGGGGTTTTCCTGGCGATAATGAATCTCCGCTATCAACTTGGCCATCTTGTCAACCTCGGAGTCTTCGGTGCTATAGGTGAACAACTGAGGATGGGTCTCGAGATAAGAGGTATCAAAATCACCATTCCGGAAATCCGGTTCATCCACCAGATTCAGATAAAAAGGGATAGTGGTCTTGGGGCCAGCAATAACAAAATTGGTAAGACAACGACGCAAACGATCAACCGTCTCATTCCAGGAGTACCCCGCCACCGTCAACTTCACCAGCAGCGAATCATAAACCTCGGGGATCTTATAGCCCTGATAGACAAAGCCATCGAGACGCACGCCGTAGCCACCGGGAGACCGATAAACCGACACCGTTTTACCGCCCTCAGGCATGAAATTGTTCAGTGGATCCTCGGCGTTAATCCGCATCTCCACCGCATGCCCTCGCAAATGCACATCCTCCTGACCAAAGACCAGCTTTTTGCCCAAGGCCAACTTGATTTGGGTGCGCACAATATCGATGCCGGTAATCATCTCGGAAACGGTATGTTCCACCTGAATCCGGGTGTTGATCTCCATGAAATAAAAATTCATGTCTTTATCGAGCAGAAACTCGACCGTACCGGCGTTGGTATAATTTGAGGCCTGGGCTGCAACGACCGCGGTCTCACAAATCTTATCGAGTAACGCTTGATCCTTGATCAAGGAAGGAGCGATCTCAACCAGCTTCTGATTACGACGCTGAATGGAACAATCTCTGGTACCCAAGTGAACAACCTTGCCATAGTTATCGGCGATGATCTGCACCTCGACATGCTTCGGCGTGAGTACCACCTTTTCCAAATAGACCCGATCATCATTAAAAGCAGCCCTCGCCTCAGAGCGAGCCAAAGGGATAGAGGCGACCATCTCCTCGTTATTTTCAATTCTTCGGATACCCCGTCCGCCGCCTCCAGAGGTGGCCTTCAGCATAATCGGGTAGCCATATCGATCGGCAAAGGCAAGTGCCTCGGCAACACCCTCATCACCTGCCAACAAGTTCTCGGTGCCGGGAACCATGGGGATGCCAGCCTTGGCCATGATCTCGCGTGCAACGACTTTATTCCCCAGCTGTTCGATGACTTCACTTTTAGGCCCAATAAAAATGAGACCAGCATCCTCACACGCTTTGGCAAATTTAGGGTTTTCCGCTAAAAAGCCATACCCTGGATGAACCGCAGTAGCGCCGACTTTCTGGGCCGCGGCCACCACTTTATCAATGTTCAGGTAATCGCATCGCGGTCCATCACCGAGCCAGACCGCCTCGTCAGCAGCTCGTATGTGGAGGGCATCGTTATCCGGGGTCTCAAACACGGCCACCGCGGTATGCCCTAACTCCTGGACGGCCCGAATGATCCGCAGAGCAATTTCCCCTCGATTGGCAACTAAAATTTTCACGCTCACACACCACCTCATAACAGTAAAAGAATAGGGATCAAGACGACCTTCTCGTCTGACTTAACAATATAATAATAGGAGCCGAGACTTAAAACCTTGCTTTCGCCTTTGACGGCAAAGACAATGCGGCGGTGCAGCAATTCTCCGACAGGCAACGCCATCTTAAACCTCAGAAATATAGCACACAAAAAAAAAGCGCGCAATACAGCTTCCTTAGCAGCTGGCTAGATAATCTTCACCGAATTAACCCTAGAGCCGTGCGGCAGGACACCCACCTCAGAAACACTTCAAACCCAACCCTTCAGGAAGTAGAAACTTTGCTTACATAGCGGCCATTTACGTAGAAAAATAAAAACCATTATTTTTTATTGACAAAGGAGAACCAGCTGGCTAATGTGCACTTTCTGAATAATCATTCATTATTGATGATTCCTCAGTGTTGCGTTTAATTCATCTTTACGTCACTGCTATCAGGCAGGGAATTAAAGGTGGCAGGTAGTTTTATAAATTTCAGATCCTAAGGAGGAAACGAAAGATGCCGAAGCATGATACGCCCTTGTTGGACGAACTCGAGAAAGGACCATGGCCGAGTTTTGTCACAGACCTCAAACGCCAGGCCGCGACCAAGCCCGAATGCTGGGATATTCTTGGCCAATTAGAGTTATCGTTCAAAGATAGAATCACCCACTGGAAGCACGGCGGCATCGTCGGTGTGTTCGGATACGGCGGTGGTATCGTTGGTCGTTACTCTGACGTACCGGAGAGATTCCCCGGCGTCGCGCACTTCCACACCGTCCGCTTGAACCAACCATCCGGCATGTACTACACCACTAAAAAGTTGCGCGCCATCTGCGACCTGTGGCAGAAGTACGGTTCCGGTATGACCAACATGCACGGTTCCACCGGCGACTTGGTCCTCCTCGGCACCAGCACTCCTAACCTGGAGCCTCTGTTCTACGAACTGACCCACGACCTGAATCAAGACCTGGGCGGCTCAGGCTCCAACCTGCGCACCCCATCCTGTTGCTTGGGCAAGTCCCGTTGCGAATGGTCTTGTTATGACACACAGGCTACTTGCTACGCAATGACCATGAAGTACCAGGACGAGATCCATCGCCCTGCCTTCCCTTACAAATTCAAGTTCAAGTTCTCCGGCTGTCCGAATGACTGCGTTGCGTCAATCGCTCGCTCTGACCTCTCCGTCATCGGTACTTGGAGAGATGACATCCGCATCGATCAGGCTGCTGTAAAAAAATATGTCAGCGGTGAGTATAAAGCCAACGCCGGTGCACATTCCGGTCGTGACTGGGGTAAGTTCAGCATCAACAAGGAGGTCATCAACCTCTGTCCGACCAAATGTATGTGGATGGAAGGCGACACCTTGAAGATTGACAATGCCGAGTGTACCCGTTGCATGCACTGCATCAACGTCATGCCACGTGCTTTACGACCAGGTGCTGTACAGGGTGCTACCGTCCTCGTCGGCGCCAAAGCCCCGATCCTGGACGGTGCTCAGTTCGCTACCATGGTTGTTCCGTTTATGGAAATAAACGCCGATAACGACTATGAAGATCTGGTCAACTTCATTGAAAATCTGTGGGATTGGTGGATGGAAGCTGGTAAAAACCGCGAGCGTATCGGTGAATCCATTCAGCGTGTTGGTCTCCCGACCTTCCTGAAGGTCATGAATGTTGAGCCGATTCCTCAACACATCAGAGAGCCTCGTTCAAACCCATACGTCTTCTGGGAATCTGAAGAGGTTGAAGGCGGCTTTGATCGTGACGTTCGTGAGTTCCGTAAACGTCACAAACAGTGATCAATCATTTAACATCATAAGAATAATTTCACATATATAATCAGGAGGGAATAATATGGGTTACGATCCAGAGAATCCGATGAAAGATAGAATAACAGACATCGGTCCACCACTCTACGACGAAATGATGCCAGCAGTCTGCAAGGACAACTTTGGCAAATGGCTTTACCACGAGATCCTGCAGCCAGGCGTATTGGTTCACGTCAGTGAGACCGGTGCCGAGTGCTACACCGTTCGTTGCGCTTCCGCTCGTCTGATCAGTATTGATTTGATCCGCGAAATGTGCGACATCGCTGATGCACATTGTGGTGGCCACCTTCGTTTCACCACCAGAAACAATGTTGAGTTCATGGTTGATTCCAAGGCCAAACTTCAGCCTCTGTTGGATGATCTCGCCAGCGCCAAACGTGCCGGACGCTTCCCAATCGGCGGAACCGGTGCTTCCATCACCAACATCGTACACACTCAGGGTTGGGTGCACTGCCACACCCCTGCTACCGATGCCTCTGGTGTCGTTAAGGCAATCATGGATGAGGTCTTTGATTACTTCACCTCCATGACTCTGCCAGCCCAGGTTCGTATTGCATTGGCCTGTTGCCTCAACATGTGCGGCGCGGTTCATGCCTCCGACATCGCAGTCCTCGGTGTTCACCGTAAGCCTCCGATGGTCGATCACGACGCCATCACCGGCCTCTGCGAGTTGCCTTTGGCCATTGCTGCCTGTCCGCTAGGTGCAATTAAGCCTGCCAAGGCGACCAACGAAAAGGGTGAAGAGGTTAAATCAGTTGTCGTTAATGCTGCCAAATGCATGTTCTGCGGTAACTGTTACACCATGTGTCCTGCTATGCCGCTGGCCGATCCAGAAGGTGACGGTATCGCCATCCTTGTTGGTGGTAAAGTTTCCAACGCTAAATCAGCTCCTAAGTTCTCCAAGCTGGTTGTCCCATTCCTCCCCAACAACACCCCACGTTGGCCTGAAGTGACTGCGGTCGTCAAAAAGATCGTTGATGTATACGCTAAAGACGCTCAGAAATATGAGCGTATTGGCGAATGGGCCGAGAGAATTGGCTGGGAGAAATTCTTTGAAAAGTGTGACATTCCGTTCACCATTAAGAGCGTAGATGACTACCGTCTTGCTTACAATACATGGAGAACAACCACCCAGTTCAAATTCACCAGCCATATCAAGTAATATTTGATTCGACGACTAAACAGTAGTGGCCTGTGAATCGCTAAGGCCACTACTGTACTCGAATTAAAATTCCCCTTTATTTCTACGCAAATGAGGATCTAATTATGGCTATGAGCAAAGATGAGTTAAAAGCAGCAATATTAGAAAAATCCCAAAAGGCCGTCAAAGGTCAGCTTTACATTAAGGATTTTTATGAGTGTGATCCTGATGCCAAACCACGGGAAGTCAAGAATGCCGCCAATGAGTTGGTAAAAGAAGGCAAGATGGACTTCTGGTCGTCGGGAAGCACCACTATGTACGCTGCCAAGGGTCGTGCTAAGAATGAAGAGACCAGAGATGCAGAAGAAGGACATAAAAACGACTAATCTCTTGAGAGACATCGTTTTAGATAAAAAAAGCAGAGGGATTACTCCTCTGCTTTTTTTTTGTCCAAACAAAATAGGCACATTTTGTTATCGTTGCCGTACGGCATCTCTCAGCACCACTGCCGCCCACAGTCTTCCATGAAATCGAGGGATAGATCGTGAAAGAAGCGATGTTCTACAGCCGTGTGGAAGATGGAAAAATACACTGTGAACTCTGTCGTTTCCGCTGCCTGATCGGCAACGGAGAGCGTGGCCATTGCAAGGTGCGTGAAAATCGAGGCGGTGTCTTATACAGCCTGGTCTATGGCACTCTTTGCGCCGAGCATGTGGACCCCATCGAAAAGAAACCCCTTTTCCACGTCATGCCAGGCAGCACCTCATACTCCATCGCCACAGTGGGGTGCAACTTCCGCTGCCATCACTGCCAAAACGCCTCTATCTCCCAACCCCCACCGAATTCATTCAACCAACGTGCGGAGGTCTCCCCCCGGGAAATTGTCAACCGCAGCAAAGAGAGTCTTTGCCGCTCTATCTCATACACCTACACCGAGCCAACTGTCTTCTTTGAGTTCGCTTACGACACAGCCCGTCTCGCCCGAGCAGCAGGGCTGCACAACATCTTCGTCAGCAATGGCTACATCAGTAAAGCGGCATTGACGGCCATCGCTCCCTATCTGAATGCTGCGAATATCGACCTGAAGGGTTTCTCTCAGGTGTTTTACCGAGACATCGCCCATGCCAAGCTCTCCGAGGTGCTTGACTCGATCCTTGAATATCGCAAACTAGGTGTCTGGCTTGAGATCACCACCCTCTTCATCCCTGGCCACAATGACACAGACCAAGACATGCAAGGTATTGCCACGTTCATCATGAACAACCTCGGACCAGACACCCCCTGGCACGTCAGCCAGTTCCATCCCACCTACCGGTTGACAGACCGACCGCCAACGCCGCTGAGCACCCTTCGAAGAGCAAGAGAGATCGGATTCGCAACAGGTCTCAACTACGTCTACGAAGGCAATGCCCCTGGCGAAGACGGCGAAAACACCTTTTGTCCATCCTGTAGGGCTCTGCTCATCAAACGCCGCGGCTTCACCATTGTCAGCAACACAATCAAAAAAGGGATGTGTCCAGACTGCGGCACCACTATCCCCGGCATCGGCATGTAAGAATAAGGGCGCAGTTACCTCTCTCCAAAAACAAGCGCCTCATAGACATACAGCTCAGCATCCTTCCAGCCATCCCACCCGATACCCGCCTTATCTCTTGCGCAGTGCCCAAAGAACTCTTCCGCAGTCCAGCCTGTGTCACGAGCAACCTGCGGCAAGAAGGTCCCTGACCTCTGCCCCTGTCGGATGTAGATTCCATGGCGGCCAAGCTCAAACTCTGCGATCGAATTGATTTTGCGCATCGGAGTTAGCACAGAAATCTCAACCGTCAGCTCCTCCAGTTCTCCCTCCTGTACGGGCGTAAAACGGCTATCCCGAAGGGCGGCTGCTATCGCCATCTCCTGTACTAGGGCATATAATGGGAGGACTGACTCAAACTGACCGATACAACCTCGCAGCTGCCCGTTTTTTTCTAGCGTTACAAAAGCACCACATGGCAAGCGTACCTCCTCACTCAGCAGGTCCTCCCTAATTTCAGGGAGACAACGTGTTTTC
This sequence comes from Desulfobulbaceae bacterium, assembly GCA_028718985.1. Taxonomy (GTDB): domain Bacteria; phylum Desulfobacterota; class Desulfobulbia; order Desulfobulbales; family VMSU01; genus VMSU01. The sequence continues at coordinate 12,542 of JAQUKQ010000029.1, forward strand.
AAATAGTGAGAAATCGCCCTCCGTGCAATGCCAAGTAAAAGCTCCTTCGCCTTATCGGTCAGCTGAAAATTATCCTTTCTCTCCTGTCCCTTCCCCTGCTCATTAACCACAATGGCATGATACCCTACCACCCGGCTCTTGTCGCCCATCGGCATATCTCCAGAGTTTCGATACTGGATCGGGTGATAGCGAAAAGCGCCATCGGCAGAGGTCATGGCCATGAGAGTCAAAACGCCAGAAACCCCACACAAAGTCGTCGCCAACCCTGGAATGCCTGATGTTTCATAACGCTGCATGGTCTTGAACAGACGCTCTGGAGAGTTAGAAATAATGGCCTCTGCCACCGCCGTATCAACTGTCCGTGCCGCTTCGTAGGCCGGATAATGTGAGAAATCCGTGCTTATCACAAAGAGGTTTTTCTCATTAAAAAAAGGGCGGAGCATTTCCCCAATCCGACAGCAGAGCACAGGTGAGTTCACGCCAAGAACGATAGGCACTATCCTGAAGGGCTTTTTCAGATGGTATTGCAGAAATGGCAACTGCACCTCGATGCTATGTTCTCTGGCATGGGCATCGTTCCGGGCGACGAACAGGGGTGAATCGGCAACCAACTTCTCTGCCAGCGTGCAATTAACCTCAACCGAGCCAAGCGGGGTCATAAAATTCCCCGTGCAAAAAACAGCGGCCCCTTCAAAACCAACTTGATGGCTAGGTCCAAGAACAAAAATATTATCATACTGCATATCCTCCTCGAGTTGAGCAAAGCCTGAGGCCGCAACCTCACCCGAATAGACATACCCTGCATGCGGGACGATAAGTGCTCGCACATCCAAAAGGCCCCGTCGACCAACTGCCCCGGAGAACAACGCCCTGAGCGTCTGCCGCAAATCATCGGCTCGATCCGGATAAAAGGTGCCCGAAACTGCCGGTCGTCGATCACCCTCACCGCGTCTGCCGTGATCAACAGCGGTAAAGACAAAAAAAGACAAGAGGGCAAGAACGGTCTCGCAGGTTGATATCATAAGCGTCTCCGCAAAATCAATGGCGTGGTCTGAGCAAACGACTTACTCTTCCTTACAGACATCCTCAAAGGCACGACGAACTTCAGCAAGTTTCTGACGATAATTTTCACCATCCCCATAGTCAAAAAAGTATCGATATCGGCTGTGCATAGAACTGATTCGGCGCGCATGCCTGATGGGACACCAATACTGTTCCGTACGGGCGGCAATCTCCCTGATATAGCTGATCAGCCCATTAAAATAGCCGCAGTAGACACAGTTGATCTTCTCGATGAGGTTCAAATACGGTAAGGCGTGTCGGTCGATAACGATGTATTGGCCTCGTTTGACCTTCGGAATGCCATATACCGGGAAGCAGATCATTTGAAAAAGAGAGATTGTTAAATCCATGAAGAGGGCGGGGAACAAGCAGCCCCAGATAAACGGAACGGTGAGAATATTGAACAGCGAGGCGTCAAAAAGGTACCGATGGAGCTTGACGATAAGCTTTCGGTGACGCTCTTTGACTTCCGCCTCAAAACGAACTTTATTACGCTCGACTCGATACAGAAAAGCACCCTGCTTCTCTTGCAACTCCTGCCGCAGCTCGCGCTCAAGTTCCTTTATTCTAACAATAATCTGATCAATTTTTTCATGCATGAATCCCTCTGCTCCTTACGCTGAAGTTTCCTTCGACCCTTCTGCAAAAAGTTCTCCGCGACGACGCATGCAACAGTGCCTGGCTGGCACGATTGGCCTGAAGATTGACCTTCACCGCCAAGGATTGACCGTAAGCACCGGGCACGGAGCAGTCTTGACCACCTGTGCGGCAACGCTGCCAAATAAGGCGCGATCCAAACCCTTAAAACCATGGGTCCCCATAACGATCAGGCCAACTTCTTCTGCAGTCGCATACGCCACAATCTCTTCAGCAATATCGCCATCCAAAATCTCACTGCTGCAAGTAAGCCCTTGCGGTGCATTCTCACTCGTAAACTGCGCCATTCTCTTTTCGGCGGCAGTCCGCACCTCTTGATGAAACTGAAGGATCGGCATCTGCGGCATTATAAAGCCATCGAAGTCATCATAGAAACTCTGCACAACGTAGAGGCAGACCAAATCCACACCAAAGGTACGCGCCATATTGACTGCCGCTCCAAAAACCTTCTGCGCATTATCAGAAAAATCTACCGGCACCAAAATCTTCTTCCCGTCCTGCAGCATAGCCTCCTCCTGATCAAAAAGTAACTATTGAAATAGTTTGACCACCCTGACTGTAATCTATCATTTTATTTTTTTTATTGTCAAGCAATTGGCGAAACAGCCGCCTCTCCTATAAAAAATCCCTGCCTCAACCACACAGCAAAATCATGCCGGGTCTCTTCGAGTCTCTGAAACAATTCAAGCGCCCAGCTCCATACATTTTTTTCAGGTAAAAGTATTGACGAGTCAACGTGGAGTTGCTATATTGGGCCGCTGTTCCAGACAAGTGATTGCTGAGCGCTCTTCTCCTGCCCGTTTCCCCGCTCAGTAGCAATAACTTTGTGTTCCTCGGTAGCTCAGTCGGTAGAGCAGGTGGCTGTTAACCACCCTGTCCGCGGTTCGAATCCGTGCCGAGGAGCCAATAAAATGAAGGGGTTAGGCCATTGAGGCCTAGCCCCTTTCTTATTTGTGCTTCCACAAGTATCGTTGCCAGAACAGTGATGCCAGCAAAAAACCGACCGCCTCGAAAGGCACGTTAGTTTAAGAGAATATGCCACAAAACGAAAGCTATTACTTCTCACCCATCGGCTACATCCAAAGCTGTTTCAAAGAAAAGTTTGGCGTGGCGAGGCAGTCGATGATGATTCCGCAAGCACTAGGCGTCCTTAAGCTCAATCCAGACCCAGCCTATCCAAATTCACTCAATCATCTGAAAGAGTTTTCACATCTTTGGATTATTTTTGTGTTCCATAAAAACATCGCAAAAGGTTGGAAACCGTTAATCAATCCTCCTCGCCTTGAAGCGCCAAAACAAGTGGGAGTTTTTGCTTCGAGGTCGCCGCATCGGCCAAATCCCCTTGGAATGTCCGCCGTTAAACTTGAAAAAATTGATTTTTCAGCCCCAGGCGGAATCGAGCTTCATCTGAGTGGATTGGACATTTTGGACGGCACCCCGGTACTCGACATTAAACCCTATTTGTCGTTTGCAGATTCTTTTGTTGATGCAACTCTGGGCTGGGCGAGCCAAAGCATTCAAAAATATCGGGTTGAGTTTTCGAGTGAAAGCATAACATCTATCCATAAATCAGGGACCAGATATCATCCTAATTTGCAGGCCTTGCTCCAGCAAATGTTAGAGCTCGACCCAAGGCCTACATCGCAGAGAAAGCGATCGCGTATCGAATCCGATGCCTCAGAGGGACTTGTCTTTGCCTTTAGAATTTTTGACTTTGACGTAAAATGGAAGATTCACAACAAAGGAATTTTTGTCATGGGTCTCGAAGCATTAGGGGCATAATGCCCACTTTTTATCGTGGCAACAGCCCCTTGCAAACGACATAGGCGAAAAAATCATCGGCCTCCTTCCACGGCCTCTTCCCCGCACGTTCCCAACAAAACTAATCATTATTCATATTTTATGTCAGGAAAAAGATAGACAACAGTCTCTGGCATTCCCCCCCGATAACACATCTTAACATCTTAATATTTAATTGTTTATTTTTCTCTTGCACTCTCAACAGATCATGGTAATGAAGAGTAACTCGACTAAACGATCAAGGACATTCTCTTCTTCCTAATTGACAGTTGTTTCGCAGGGACACTCCGCCATGAACACGCCCCACCAGCTCGATGACTGCCTGTCCACCACCTACCATGGCAAGATCCTAAACGGCGATTACTCGCAAGCGCTCAAGGATCGCGTTGGTGCCTGCATCACGCATTTTCACAGCCTCGATCAACTCGGATCGCCCATAATTCCCTATATCTCCGCCTGGCAAGAAGACGGCACCGAGCTTTGGCATGAGTTCTGTGGACGCAAGTTAATGGAGTTGCTCCACTGCCGACCAACTGCCGTGGCGACCTGCCTGCGCGAACGGCTTGTCGTTCGCTACGCTTACCAGTCTGCAACCTCACAACACCCAGCATCAAAAGAGATTCTCTGCCATCACACCCTTCGCTCGATCAGCCAAGAGCTCCGCGAGCAAGTCAAACGGAGCGGAACCATTGAGGCCATCTACAAAATAGCCACCAGCACGAATTCTTCAATCTGGCTGAAAGACCAAGCAACAGTCGAAAGTTTTCCGGCAGAGGGAATCTTTCTCTCCCTGGGAACTCTCTGCCTGCTCTCCAATGAAATGGAGGCAGAAGAGATCCTGAGCCAAAACCATTCGGCACTCTGCCAGCATCGAGCAAAAATCGGCCAGCTCCTGCAAATCAAAACACGCGAGTTACACCTAGCCCAACTGGACATCATCTCCCGGCTGGCCAAGGCCGCCGAACTCCGCGATCAGTGTACCGGTGAACACATTACCAAGATGAGCCACTACTGCGCCACCCTCGGTCAGGCCATTGGCGTCAAGCCAGAACTCAACGACCTCCTGTTTCATGCCACCCCCATGCACGATGTCGGGAAGATCGGTATCTCCGACAACATCCTGCTTAAGCCGGGCAAGCTGACTTCCAGCGAATTCCAGATCATGAAGCGGCACACCAACATCGGCGCAGAACTCCTGTCCGGGCACAGTTCCCGGCTGCTCAAGGTCGCCAAGCACATCGCTTTAGCCCACCATGAACGGTGGGACGGCAGTGGCTACCCCCTCGGCCTCCGCCAACGAGAAATCTCACTGCCCGGGCGGATCACGGCACTCTGCGATGTCTTTGAGGCGTTAACTTCACCACGCCCCTACAAAGAAGCCTGGCCCTTCGACAAGGCGGTTAAAGAGATTTGGCATGGCAAAGGCAATCATTTCGATCCACGCCTGGTCGATGTCTTCATCAAACAACTGCCGACCATCAAGCATATCTATCACCAAAAGATCACCCCAGCTCAGCCCTTTGCAGCACTCACTAACTAAAAAAATCGCCACAAAGCCCATAGACTTTGAGGGAAAAATCACGCTTATTTTTTTTGCCAGGCCCTGTACTTTTCGGAAAGAGTTACTATCATAGAGGCATAGACTAATTTAAAGGAGGCCTCCTCATGATGACCCGCCAGCAGTTGCAATCTCACCGTCCACACAACAATACATTCATTTGGGAGATGACTCCGGGCAACAGACCAGGCGAATGCTTCAAATGGGAAACTGATGGGTCGCGCCACAACGATTTGACCAACCTGGAGAAGGATGATTCAATCTATTATCTCTTCTTTGAGAAGAAAAACCCAACGCAAGTGACCCTCCTCCGACAGAGCACAACAATGGGCCTCGAAATAACAAAAATTTCCGCCCCAGAAGAGTTGTGCAAGGGGGCCGCCCTGCCCCTGAGCACCGAATATATCGACTGGATCTGTGCTCAGTTTGAAGGTGCCTGGCAGGCAAGTGACGTCTTTCACTGATTTCTTACACTTCGCTAGTTTTCTAAGGGGCCAGAGACCCCACCCCTACTCCTCCTCATTGCCTCGGCCTCTGGCTCCTTAGTTCTTTTTATCGTTCCCGCCTGGATGACCTCTCACAGCAATCAAGTCGGCTCTCGTAGCCTGCGAAGGCTTCCCTCTATGCCCAAATGCTCTCAAGGGTGATTGACGACGTCTGACCGCATACCGGCATTAAGCACCTCTGTTGCAAATGTATTCCGAAAAGTAGGGGCTATAGTGATGATGCAAGCCAAATATCTCTTGCAAGAACTTGGCCCCTCAGATAAGGGCATTAATTTCGCCTCAAGTACACCGCCCCACTTCGACTCAAAGGCGAACCAAATCCTCATGCTCCTCGTCGTGCGGATTGACGTGAATCATCACATCTCCCACCTCAGGAAAGCGATCGAAGATGCGCCGTTTGACCTCGACTGCGATATCATGGGAACGCTTTACCGACATTTCAGGATGCATGTCCAGCTTCAAATCAACTATGATGTACTGACCTGACCGGCGCCCCCGAATCTCATGAACATGCTCGACGCCTTCAACCGGTTCGGCAATCTCTACAATAGCGCTGATCATCTCTCCTGGCGGCTGACCATCCATCAGCTCATGGGCCGCACTCATGAATGTTTGATAACCAATGTGAAAGATAAAAAAAGCGGTCAACCCCGCAGCCAATGGGTCCATGATCCTGAACCCGCAGAAAGCAGCAGTCACACCAATCAAGGTGGCCACCGAAGTCACGGCATCCTTACGGTGATCCTTGGCGATAGCCAATACGGCGGGGCTTCCTAATCCCTCTCCAACCCGAAGTGAATAACGGCAAAGTGCCTCTTTAACGCCAATCGTCACCACTGCGGCAAATACAGCGATCAACTGCGGTTCTTGATAGGTACCAACCATGATCGTGTGCACCGACTGAAAGAGAATTCCCGCGCCCGTTGCCAAGATCAGCAGAGAGACGAGAACAGCCGAGATGCTTTCGGCTTTACCATGTCCATAGGGGTGCTCCTCATCAAACGGCTTCCGCCCTACATTCAGGGCAAAAAGCGTCGACAGGATAGCAATAAAATCGCACGCGCTCTCCAATCCATCAGCAAAAACAGCCTCCGACTTACCAAAATATCCCGCCAGAAGCTTCATCACCATGAGCAAGCCATTGATCCAAAACCCGACCTTAATGACCTTATCTGCCCTATTAAACCGCTCTGTCCTCTGCATACTGTTTCCTCTTTGAATCCGGCAACAAAACTAACGGGTTTTTTGGGCAGAATCTTCCCGCGACAAGATACAATGAAAACGCTCCCGAGCACAAAGGGGCTAAAAAGCCGCCGAACCGGGTGTGCGCGGGAAAGGGATCACCTCCCGGATATTCTTCATGCCGGTAACAAACTGGACAATCCGTTCAAACCCAAGCCCAAAACCCGCATGGGGAGCGCTCCCATAGCGCCGCAAATCTATGTACCACTGATACTCGTCGAGCACCATCCCTAACGACTCCATACGACCAACGAGCCGCTCAAGCCGCTCTTCACGCTGACTGCCGCCGATAATCTCGCCAATCCCGGGAAAGAGGATATCCATGGCCGCCACCGTCTGGCCATCGTCGTTGGCCCGCATATAGAAAGGCTTAATCTGCAGGGGATAATCCGTCACCACTACCGGCTGCTTAAATATCTGCTCGGTCAGAAACCGTTCATGCTCAGAGTGAAGATCTGCTCCCCACTGAACCTGGTAGGAAAAATCCACTTTGGCATCGGTCAGCAAACGCACCGCCTCATCATATGAAAGGCGCACAAAGGCCTTTTCCGCAACATTTTCGAGACGAAGAGAGAGGTCTTTGTCGACATAATTCATCATCAGTGCCAAATCTTCCTGGCAGTTTGCCAATGCATAGCGCAGCAGATATTTGAGGAACTCCTCCGCCAGGTCAATATCATCCTGCAGATCGCAGAAGGCCATTTCGGGCTCTACCATCCAAAACTCAGCCAGATGACGACTGGTATTGGAATTCTCAGCCCTGAATGTTGGGCCAAAGGTATAGACACGCCCCAAGGCCATGGCATAGGCCTCGGCCTCAAGCTGACCGCTTACCGTCAAGTTGGCTTGTCTGCCAAAAAAATCCTGCCGCCAATCGAGTTTTTGCCCTTGTAACGCCAATTTTTCCAAATTAAGGGCGCTGACGGTAAAGGTCTCACCCGCGCCCTCACAGTCACCAGTACTGATAATCGGGGTGTGAACATAAAAGAAGCCCCTTTCCTTGAAAAAAGAGTGAACAGCGTACGACAAGGCACTTCTGATCCTGGCCACTGCCCCCAGGCTGTTGGTTCGTGGCCTGAGATGCGAGATCTGGCGTAAGAACTCAAACGAGTGCCGTTTCTTTTGAAGAGGGTAATCCTCCGCCGCCCAACCAACGACCTTAATGGTTGAGGCCCGCAACTCGACAGCCTGACCTTGGGCCGGTGAGGCGCAAAATTCACCTCGCACCACAATGGCGGAGCCATTCGTCAAGCGCTTAACCTCCTCCGCATAGTTAGCTAAAGATCCCTCTGCGACCACCTGCAGATTCGCCAAGCAAGACCCGTCATTCACGTCAATAAAAGTCACCTCTTTCGAATGTCGGCACGAGCGCACCCAACCTCTGACCTCAAGATGCAGACCAAGCTCCTTCTCAGTCATCAGTTCGACAACGCGTCTGTATTGCATATTCACATCCTCTGGAGTAATTTATGAAAAAATCTCACACATAGCGCAAGGCTGTATTTCCAGGCCAGAAAAGGACGGGAAGTGTGCGCGACGCCCTCTTTCTTGATTCAACACAGCATAAATGAAAGCTCTTGTTTTGGAAACCGGAAAGTACCTGCTACGACAACTCTAACAGAGGAGAAAGCCATGCATCTTAAATACCTTACCCCCAGTCATTGCGCACTCATGGTCGTTGACATCCAAGAACGCTTAATGCCGGTCATTGATCGCCGGGAAGGTGTCGTCAGCAACTCCATCCTGCTGATCAAGGCGGCCAAGGTCCTGAGGATGCCGATTCTGGCAACAACCCAATATGTAGCCAAAATCGGTGAGTTTCTGCCAGAGATCAAAGCCGAACTTGGAGACATCACTCCCATTGACAAAATGGAGTTTAGCGGATTCAACAACCAGGCGGTCAAAAAAGCCGCCGAACACCTCCCCAGCGCGATCGACACCTTAATCCTCTGTGGTGTCGAGACACACATCTGCATGTACCAGACCGCCCTGGGAGCGCTCCTCGAGGGCTATAAAGTATGGGTGCCCGCCGATGCCGTCTCTTCACGAGTACGCCTCAACCACCGTACGGGGATCAACAGGATCAGGGAGATTGGTGGAGTCATTGCCAGTACCGAGTTAATTATCTACGAACTCCTCCATAAAGCTGGCACGAAAGAATTTAAAGAATTGCTGCCATTTCTCAAATAAATCAATTTCCTGTATTGATTTGTTCTGACAAATATGCGTAAAATTGATCAGGTAATACTATTTTTCGGGTAACTGTACCGCGTAACGTAAACGCCTGAACCTCTACTCCACCACCCCCTTATCAAATTTACCAGTGCCACAGGACAAAGCCTCGGCGCAATGCCCCTTAGTGCATTACGCAAAGCGATTTTATGCGGCAGACGAGCGGTAAGGGCACGAGGCAGTTCCCAATTTCAAGGCAAAGGTGAACCAGTGACCAACGAAACGACTATGCTACAGGATGAACGCAGGCGTCACGACCGCCTCGGCAAGCGTTCATCACTCCTCTACCGCGGTTTTGAGGACATCGCCAAAGACAAACGTGCCCAACGCGGTGAACTCTGCGATTTCAGCGGCGGTGGAGTCAGATTCCTCGCCAATCAGGAGCTGAACAAAGGCAGCCAATTGATCCTTGAGCTTGATTTTGTTGGCTGGCAGGAGGATGGTGATGAATGGACTCAGACGGGGAATCCTGCCGATCACGGCACCTTAAAAGCAATCGGTGAAGTTATGTGGTGCTCTAAAAATAACGCTCTACCTCCAAGGCACGAGGTTGGAGTCCGCTTTACCGGTCGAATCCGCTAAGGCCTTCCACGCCACGAGAAAAGCAGCCACGATAGAGCAGCATCATAAGACAGGGATAACAACACCATGACAGACAAGACGAAAATTGAAGTAAACCTTGAGATGTGCAGCGGTTTTTTCAGGATCCCAACCGACGATATTGTCTATAATATCACCGTATTGCCATCAACCGAGTCGAGCACAACCAAGGTTATCGAAAAAATTATCGAGGTTGAGAAGATCGTTGAAGTAGAAAAAAAGATCCCCGCACCTGCCCCATCTGCCCCAATTGCCCCCGCAGCAGAGGTTGCGTCACCAACAGATGATTATTACAAGCACTCGGCCCAAAAGCTCCAACAAGAGATAAGTCGAGCCGCCACCGAGAGCAACTCTGCTCCAAGTAGTGCCGGAGGAGTTGACATAAACGCCATCCATGACCTGGCCGCCATGGCAAGTGACCTCAAAGAGGTGCTGCAAACCATAAAGAAGCATCCGCAAGCGAGTGGCGGTGACAGCGCAGGCAGCGGTCCTGCCAGCCTGTCCTCGACGCTGGAACTGCTGCACGAGAAAATCAGCCAGGCGAAAAGCCTCTGCGCCAAGCCCTCGAAAGCCACCACTACGCCTGCTGCTACTACGGCCGCAACCCCGGCTAAAACCACCACCCGATACCTGTTCAACTTGGACACGGTGTTTCAAACTATTTATGAACTCTGCACCAACGAAACCGTTAAAACCCACATTAAAAACGCTCGCGCCAAGGCAGAGGCAATTTTCGACAAAGAGATCTTCTATAACACCATCAGCCCTAAGGTCAGTAACTACCCAGAAGATGACGGGTTCATGAATGTCCCGATGTCTGACGTTTATAGCGCCTTACGTGCCGCATGCAGTGACACAGGTATTAGTAACCTCCTGGTCAAGATGGACAAACAGCAGGCCGACATCTTCCTCGATCAATTTCTGTTGATGGAGATCCCCCCCACCGAAGAGGTTCTCATTGCCGGAGGGAACGACCCCTCCCCGGACGAAGATGGTCCGGCACCAAAAACCAGTGCGGATGGTGACATATTGAGCATCTTAAACGAATGCCAGGTCAGCCTCGACAAGCTCATTAGCCAGAGCACAAATCAAGAGAGCCCTGCTCCCGCCAGCCAAGAAGAGCTTATCGACAAAATCGATGATGCCTTCTCTATCGCCGCCAGTATTCAGCATGACGCCAAAAAATTGGCCGAAACCCATGCCGAGGGTGACGCCGACCCATTGTGGCTCAAAATCAAGGGTCTTGCCGTGCTTGCCGAGAGCATGCTCAACGCCAAAGCAGCAGACCCCTCACTCTCCTACGAAAGCGGCTTGCGTACTGCTGAAGATGCCGCTCAACAGCGTATAGCAGAAATCACGCCTAAGCCAAAAGCGCCAGCCAGTCCCCCTCCAAAAAAGGAAGCTCCTCCCCCAGCCCCTGAAAATTTTGGTGAAGCCAGTCAAGACGACATCGACCGCCTCTTAGAAGAGTTAGGCTGAGCCCTCCCCGCGCAGCGAGTACAACCTTCTTCCCCTTGGGGTCTCACAGCAAAACTAAGACAATCTAAATAGGGAGTAACCCCCAAAATCGGTGCCCACAGAGGAGATGCTTCATGCGAATGCAGGGGGTGCAGACTACGACAATGTAGATTTAACAATCCAAATCGTCTGTCGTGGTGACTAAATTTCATTGAAAAATTCAAAAAAAGACTTAAAGTCAGTTACACTAATTCCCGCTGCCAGACAGGCTTTCTTTTTTCGAGAAAAAACATCATGCGAAATCATGACTTCCCACTGGCCCTCTTCCGCACTCCAACAACACTCTTGACGGAACTTCGTCAAAAAAGGAATTCGTTGCATCATGGAAAATAAAAAAGGTAATAGTCTCTGGAATTTTTTTGCCTCGGTCAAGTTGGCCTTGGTCACGCTCTTCGTACTCGCTGTTGCTTCAATTATTGGTACCATCGTACCTCAAAAGGAAGAAGCCACCAGGTACATCGAGCTTTACGGCGCCAATGTCGCCAATTTTTTCCAATTACTGGATATCCAGGACATGTATAACTCCTGGTGGTTTGTCTCCATGCTGGTACTCTTCTCCCTGAACCTGATCGTCTGCACAATTGAGCGACTCCCGCACATCTGGAAGGTGGTGCGGCAGGATAATCTGGCCATAACCAACGCCGACCGCCTTGGCAAGATGGCTATGCACCGCACCTTTACGAGTCGGATGCCATCCTCTCAAACAGTCGGAACGGTGCGGACAATTATGGCCGCGGCAGGCTGGCCTCTTCGACAGGCAGAAAAAGACGGCGGCACCATGCTCTTCAGCCAGAAAGGCGCCTATACCCGCTTAGGGGTCATTATTGTCCATGTCAGCATCCTGGTGATCTTCACAGGCTCTCTAATCGGTTCCTTTTACGGCTACAAAGCCAGCGTCCTGATCCCGGAGGGTGGTGAAACCAGCCAGGTCTATCAGTCAAACAACGAACACACCGCTATTCCCCTGGACTTCACCGTTAGCTGCAATGATTTCCAGCTGACCTATTACAATACCGGCATGCCGAAGGAGTATCGCTCAGACCTTGTTGTCAGGAAGGGTAGCGAGAAGCTGTTTGAAAAATCAATCGTGGTCAACGACCCACTGCAATACGGAGGACTGACCTTTTACCAGTCGAGCTATCAACCCGTGCAAGGACAATTTACCGTCCAGATCACCAATGAAAACACCAAGGCAGAGCAAAAATTCTTTATACCACCACGCCAAGAGAGCAAGTGGTTAACCGAAAAAATCAGCTTTGGCATTACCGATATGTCCGGGCCGGACATGATGCAGCGTTATCAGTATAAAATATGGTTCTCCGATGACAAAGCCGGCCCCTCTGAATTTTGGATTAATGAAGGCGGCACTGCAAAGATTAAGCGCCCCGACACCACTTACATCTTTACCGCCAAGCCAAGATTTGCCACCGGCCTGCAAGTCGTCAAAGACCCTGGCGTGTGGACGGTTTATAGTGGCTGCATCATGATGATTCTCGGTCTGTTCGTCATCTTCTACATGTCCCACCGCAGAGTATGGGTTTTTGTCTCAAGCGATGGAGACAAGAGCTGTATTTTAATCAGCGGCATGAGCAACAAAAACAAGATCGGCTTCGAAAAAAATATGGAAGCCATTTATGATAAATTTGCGGCCGAATCGTCATTCAGCTCCTAACCAAAACGATACATAACTAATCCAGCTCCTACAGAAAATGGAGCAGGCCCTAACTTTTCAGCAGTGCCACAGATTCGGGAAGCAAGTCGGCGACATGTAGACCATCTACGCAAGTTAGCTCGACCACTCCAAGATGTGGTATTACTGTCAAGTTGCTCAAATAAAAAAGGAATCAACAACCATGAATAGTAGCCAGCTCTTGGGTTTCACCACCTTTGCCTACCTTCTCGCCTCTATCCTCTACATAGCCATCTTCGTTTTTCGAGCCCAAAAGATCGGCATTGTCGCCTCAGTGGTCACTCTTCTAGGCTTCCTGGCCCATACTGGCGGTTTTGCCCTGCGCTGGATCGAGTCATACCAGATGGGTTATGGCCACGCCCCGTTATCTAATATGTACGAATCATTGATCTTCTTTGGTTGGTCTATTGCCATCTTCTATCTCTGGCTGGAATGGAAGTTCAAGAATCGCCTTATCGGAGCCTTTGCCATCCCCTTTGCCTTCTTCAGCATGGCCTACGCATCCTTTGCCCCGGAAATCGATGGTCAAATTAAGCCCTTGGTGCCAGCCCTGCAGAGCAACTGGCTCATCGCCCACGTCATGACGTGCTTTATCGGTTACGCCGCCTTTGCCGTGGCCGGGGGGATCGGCATTATGTATCTGATGAAAGACCGCTATGAAGAGGGTCAAAAACAAAAAGGTGCTGAGGCAGGCGGGCTCTTTTCAACGCTTCCTGCTCTCCGGATCATTGATGATATCATCTACAAATGCATCATTTTCGGATTTGTCTGGCTGAGTACGGGCATCATCACTGGTGCCATCTGGGCCAATGAGGCTTGGGGCACATACTGGAGTTGGGACCCAAAAGAGACCTGGTCGCTTATCACTTGGTTCGTCTATGCTGCTGCCCTCCACGCTCGCTTTGTCAGAGGTTGGAGTGGCAAGCGGATCGCGTGGATCGCCATCATTGGTGTTTTCAGTGTGGTCTTCACCTATTACGGAGTCAACTTCTTGCTCTCCGGCCTGCACAGTTACGGCAGTCCAGGCTGATTGGCGCTGACTGCCACCCTGTCCTCACCGGAAAACCAATAAAAAAGGCCGACACTTCCGCTAGACGGGGTGTCGGCCTTTTTTTGCTTGTCACGCATGCCATGAAGTGTAAGGCAAGAAATGCAACTCTCCTGCGTTCTAACCGGGTGAGCCAGGCCTCTCTTTAGGGATAAATTACCGGATCCTCGCTGCCAAGCTCCAGCACGAACTGGCAAGGTGTGGCACCGCCGTGAACCGACCCGACAGCCGCAGGATGGTTGTGTTGCTGAACACTCCGCAAAAAACAAAAGGGGCAAGACCATACGGTCTAACCCCTCTGCTTTTACTGGAGGCGGCGATCGGAGTTGAACCGATGAATAAAGGTTTTGCAGACCTCTGCCTTAGCCACTTGGCTACGCCGCCACATCCATATCTCTAAAAATTGTGCGGCATCTTATCCGCTGTCGGCCGTTTTGACAAGGGAAAAATGCACTTTGAAAGATTCGCTTCTTCCTCTATCCTGTGGTAAATGCAACTAATCAACAGCCCAGACAATGCGGCAAAATACCCGCCTCCATCCAAGACAGAAAAAGAGCAGCGGCATCCAATGACAAACGAGACTTCGCCCCATCATCCCACACACTCCCTCACCCGGCAATACAAAAGCCTCGGTTACCACTTCACCAATCCAGGACTCCTGACCCAGGCTCTGACACATACTACCTTTCATGTCGAACACCCGGATCTCACATCAAAGGACAATGAAACCCTTGAATTCCTCGGCGATGCGGTCCTCGACCTGGTGATCAGTGCGCTCCTCCTTGCGCGCTTCCCCGCCATGACAGAAGGAGAGTTGACCAAACTGCGTTCGGCTCTGGTACAGGAGTATCACCTGTCTATCGTCGCCCAAGATCTGCACTTGGGTGACTTCCTGCTGCTTGGCAAGGGTGAAGACCAGAGCGGCGGTCGCCAAAAATCTTCCATCCTCTCCTCGACCTATGAGGCCGTCATCGGCGCTATCTTTCTCGATAGCGACTACCAGACCGTCCAGAAAATTATCGAAAGCCATTTTGATACCCGCATCGACATGGCCCAGCAAAGCGTAGCGCTTGGCGACGCCAAGAGCGCCTTACAAGAACTGACCCAAGGGCGTTTCAACGCAGCCCCACTATACATTCTCGACAAAGCAGAGGGTCCAGATCACGCCAAGACCTTCACTGTCTCCGTTCATCTCCAGGGACAAGCCCTGGCCACGGCCTCGGCCCAGAACAAAAAAGCGGCTGAGCAAAAAGCGGCGGCCATTGCCATTACCCAACTCAGCCAACCGTGAGAACAGCCCTGCCGCCCTTCATCATTCCGCTCTTTATCCCCCACCAAGGCTGCCCACACCGCTGTATTTTCTGCAATCAGCATCCGCTGACCGGCAACGCTGGCGGGAAAAGCCCCGCAAGCCCC
>JAQUKQ010000030.1 GCA_028718985.1 Desulfobulbaceae bacterium
GGTGCCGTCGCCCATGATCTCGTTTCTGGTGTGGCAGTCGATACAGGTCATGCCTTTCTTGAAATGGACGTCCGGCGGCATCTTTTGATAAAAGCGGTCTCCTGGCAGGCGCTGGCTGGAGACATCCCCATCTTCAATCGGTGCGCCGGAGCCTTCCGACTCATAGACTCCGGTGTAGGAGATACCGATGCGGCCGCTGCGGTTATGGCAGCGCACGCAGTTCTCCAGGGGGATTTTTTTGGTGAGCAGGGGGTGGCCGCCGTCCGACTTCAGCGGCGACTGGACAGAGCCGCCGTCCGACTTCAGCGGCGACTGAATAGAGCCCCCGGCCGACTTCAGCGGCGACTGAACAGAGACGTTGTCCGGGCCTTCTTTTGCGAGCTTGGGGTCAAGTTGGTAATGACAGGCGGTGCAGCCGCCACCCTTCTCACCAAAAAAACCGGGCAGGTCACCCTTCTGTTTCCAGAGATGACAGGTGCCGCAGAGTTTTCGGTAGTAGTCCAAGGCGAGTGAGTTCTTGCCGCTTTTCAGCAGCTCTTCGACCGAGTAATCACCATACTGATCGGGGGCCTCGCCCCAGTAGTAGAGAAGGGTGGCAAGGATACCCCGGTTGGTTGCCATCAGCGAGTTTTTGACCTTGTGGATATCGATGGCGTGGCAGCCGTTGACTCCACAGGTGCGCTCGACCACCCGAAGGTCGCCAGGGTTTTTGACAATGCCGAGGTGGGCTTCTTCCTTGGCAGCGGCCAGGGGGTTGCCCAAGTGGCAGGAGGAGCAGCCGAGGACGGTGACATCATGGGCAGGATCCAGGCGTTCTTTCTGGTGGCAGGAAAGGCACATCTCCACTTGGCCACCCACGGTTTGGTAGAGCTGGTTCGGCCGCTTTTGCAGGTTTTCACGCAGGATGAGCAGGCCGATGACGGCCAGCAACAGGGCGATGATCAGGCGGAAAGGAGTCTTTTTTAGCATAACGATGCTTGGGAGTTTGCGTGGAGTACCGTCCCGACGCTGGAGCATGGGGATGATACGAAATTGGTTGCCATCACGTGTCTTCCCTGAAGCGTTGGCAGGTAGGATAGCGCCTGCCATAGCCGAAGGCCTTGCTGGTGACCTTCAGGCCGATAGCGGCCTGCTTGCGCTTGTGCTCGTTAATGGTCACCCGGCGTACAACGTCGCGGACCACGGCTTCGTCAAAACCTAGGGCGATGATGTCGCGCACGCTTCTATTCTCCTCCAAATAGGCGCTGAGGATGGGGTCGAGGATGTTGTAGGCTGGCAGGTCGTCCTGGTCTCGTTGGTTGGGGGCAAGCTCGGCGGTGGGGGCCTTGCTGATGGTGCGGGCTGGGATGATTTCGCGCTCGCGATTGATGAGGTGGCAGACCTGGTAGACCATAGTTTTCGGCACATCGGCGATGACGGACAACCCACCGCTCATGTCACCGTAGAGGGTACAATAGCCGACGGCCATTTCCGATTTGTTGCCGGTGGAGAGCAAGAGGTGTCCAAACTTGTTGGCCAGGGCCATCAAGAGATTGCCTCGGATCCGGGCCTGGATGTTTTGCTCGGTGGTATCGGGCAGGCGACCGGCAAAGAGTGGGGCGAGAGCCGCAAGTTGGGCCTCGAAGACCGTGTTGATTGGGATAATACGAAACTCGATCCCGAGATTGTCGGCAACTTGCCTTGCGTCGTCGATGCTCTCTTGCGAGGTGTAGGGTGAGGGCAGGGCAACACCCAAGACGTTTTCCGGGCCGAGGGCGGTGGCGGCGATTGCCGCCGTGAGGGCCGAGTCGATACCGCCACTTAAGCCAAGCACCGCCGAGCGGAAGCCGCATTTTCTGAGATAGTCTTTAGAGCCCATGACCAGGGCGTCAAAGACCATGGCGGCGGGGTCATCAGGGGTGATCGCAAGTGGTGCTTGATCGCGGTAGGAAGCGGTGTCGAACAGCAGCATGTCTTCATGGAAGGCGGCGGCGCGGGCGAGGAGTTTGCCGTCCGGTCCGATGATCAAGCTCTGGCCGTCAAAGAGCAGGGAGTCTTGGCCGCCGACCTGATTGACGTAGAGCAGTGGAAGTCCATTACGGCGGCAGAGAGTTGAGAAGAAATCGAGCTTGGCCTCAGGTTTGCCGACCTGGAAGGGTGAGGCGGCGATATTGATCAAAAAATCTGGGCGCTGCGCTGCGTTTTGCAGGAGGTCTTGAATAGGGTTCGCCTGGTAGAGTAGTCTTGGCGCTTCATCGTATTTGCTGCCGGAGGCGAGGCTGCTGCCGTGGAGTGCGGCGTCATTAAAGATGTCTTCGCAGATGGAGACACCAAGGCGGAGCCCCTGCCACTGCAAGACGGCGCTACTGGTGCCAGGCTCAAAATAGCGGGCTTCGTCGAAAACATCGTAGGTTGGCAGCAGTCGTTTATGGACCAGACTGGTTTGACTTGCGCTCATGAGGACGGCGCTGTTGTAGAGCGACTTGCCGAGTGCCGCCGTGTTTCTGGTGATAAGCCCACAGAGCAGGTCAATGTCACGAACCTCCTGCTGCAGCTCTTGGAAGGCCTGCTGCTGGCGATCGATAAAGGTGGGGCGTTCCAGCAGGTCCTGGGGGGGGTAACCGCTCAACGCCAGTTCCGGAAAGATCGCAAGGTGGCAACCTGCCTCCTTGGCCCGGTCGATCCATGCACGGATGGTAGCCAGGTTGCCCTGGAAATCACCAATGGTGGGGTTCGTTTGGATGAGTGCAATCTTCATGCGGTTTCTATAGCATATATTTCACGATCGTTCACTATCAACGAAAGAGGCGTGGTGTAATCTTGAAGAGTCAGGTCCCAGAGTGGGATAAAGAGCAACCTCCTGAGGGGGAGATGCCCAGCCTCATCACCGATGCTAGAAAGAGGCCAGGGGAGGGTGCTTGTTGCATATGAGTAGGCCGATGTCAACGCAGGTCTGGTGCGGCTGAGCGTTAACACTTTTTTGTCTTGACCAACGAGTCTGTCAGGGTATGTTGTCGAAGGTAAAGTTGTGAATGGTCAGGGTCCGGCATTTTGTGCGCGAAGCACCAATGAGAGACAGGAGAAATTAGACACTATGCCAAAATATTTTGTGCTTGATACCAACGTCCTTTTGCATAATTCGGAGGCAGTCTCTTCCTTTGCCGACAACTACGTCGTTTTGCCGATGACGGTGATTGAGGAGCTTGATCGCTTCAAATCGCACAGCGATGAGTTGGGGCGTAACGCCCGGCGGGTTGTGCGGGAGTTGGATGCTCTGCGGGAGAAGGGGACGCTCAGCAAGGGGGTTGTTATGGACAATGGCGGCACCTTGATGATTGTCCTCGAAGAGGGCAAGGCGAAAATTGCCGGTATGGACATGTCGGTGCCGGATAACCGCATCTTATCGGTGGCCTATGCCCTGCATCAGGAGGGGAACGTCGTTATTTTCGTTTCGAAGGATATCAATGCCCGTTTGAAGGCCGATGCCTTGGGGCTCGATGTCATGGATTTCGAGAAGCAGAAGGTCAACTTCGACGAGCTCTATACCGGTTATCGGAAGATCTTGGTGCCTGGCGAGGTAATCAATACAATCTATGCCGCCAAGGAAGCGGATGGCGAGGGCCTCGACCTCTTAATTAACGAGTTTGTCCTGTTGGTTGATGAGGTGGACGAAAAGCATTCGGCTCTGACCCGGGTCAATAAGCAGGGCAAGATGATCCCCCTGTCGCAGCCTGAAACGGTTTGGCATCTGCACGCCCGCAGCAAGGAACAGCGCATGGCGCTTGAATTGTTGATGGACCCCGAGGTTTCGCTGGTGACGCTGGTGGGTCAGGCTGGCACCGGGAAGACCCTGCTTGCCGTGGCGGCGGGCTTGGAGCTGGTGGTAAATCAAGATCGTTATGACCGGGTGCTGGTTTCGCGGCCGATCATCCCCATGGGGAAGGATATCGGCTTTTTGCCCGGCAACAAGGACGACAAAATGGCCAGTTGGATGCAACCGATTTTCGACAATCTGACCTATCTCCTCAATTTGGGGATGAAGGGCAAGGAGGACAGCGGCGAGTCGATCAAAAAGAAAATCGACAAGATGATTCAGGATAATATCCTGGAGCTTGAGGCCATCACCTATATTCGCGGGCGCTCGATCCCGAAGCAGTTTGTGATTATCGACGAGGCGCAAAATCTGACGCCGCACGAGGTTAAGACGATCATTAGCCGCTCCGGAGAGGGCACCAAAATGGTGTTGACCGGAGACCCCAGTCAGATCGACAACCCCTACCTCGATTCCAGCAGTAATGGCTTGACCTATACGGTGGAAAGGATGAAGGGGCAGGCCATGCATGGCCATGTTACCCTGCGCAAGAGTGAGCGCAGTGGTCTGGCTGCTGCCGCTGCTGAATTTTTATAATTATTTGCAGTCTCGTGTTTTGACTTCTGTCGGGCCAGCGACTATAATAACCAGACCGAAAGAGTTGCCGCCCGTTATTGTTGGGCTCGTGCCACAACCCAACCTACCCCCTAATTTTGGAGAACCGCCTTGGAATTTATACCAAAATGGATTGCCTGGGAGATCACCCGTCGTTGTAATTTGAAGTGTGTCCATTGCCGCTCATCATCAGAGCTTAATGTTATGGGTCACCCTGATTTCTCTCTGGAAGAGGCCAAGCGGGTCTTGGATGATATCTCCTCCTATGCCTCGCCGGTGATGGTGCTCTCCGGTGGAGAACCTCTGTTGCGGCCCGATGTTTTTGAGATTGCCCAGTACGGAACAGACAAGGGTTTGCGCATGTGCCTGGCTACCAATGGCACCTTGGTTAACCAGGAGACCTGCCGTAAAATCAAGGAGTCTGGTATCAAGATGGTGTCCCTCAGTCTGGACGGGGCAAGTGCTGAGGTTCATGACAACTTTCGTAATATGCCGGGGGCCTTTGCGGCTACTACCGGTGCGGCGCGGATGTTCAAGGAGCACGATATCAAGTTTTTGGTCAACTCCTCTTTCACGAAGCGTAATCAGAGCGAAATCGGTAAGTTATACCCATTTGTCAAGGGCTTGGGTGCTACCGCTTGGTATATGTTCATGATTGTTCCCACCGGCCGTGGTGAGGATATCATGGACGAGCTGGTCTCCATGGAGGATTACGAAGGTTTCCTGGAATGGCACTATGAGATGGAAAAAAACGAGAGCGAGCTTTTGGTGCGGCCAACCTGCGCACCAAGTTACTATCGAGTGGTGCTGCAGAAGGCCAAGGAGCAGGGGGATGATTTCAAGCGCCGTACCCTGCAGTTTTCGACCGGCGGTTCCAAGGGGTGCTTGGCCGGCCAGTTGATCGTTTTGATTGATGTTGATGGCGAGGTTCTGCCGTGCAGCTATTTCCCGGTAGCGGCCGGGAATATCCGTAAGCAGTCGTTCAAGGACATTTGAGAAAACTCGAAGTTGTTCAAGGATCTGCGGGATTTCAAGGCCTATAAGGGCCGTTGCGGGGCGTGTGAGTATGTCGAAGTCTGTGGTGGTTGTCGGGCTCGTGCCTATGCCATTACGGGCGACTATATGGATGAGGAGCCGTTTTGCAGCCACGTGCCGTTTAAAATGCGACCGAAAAAATAATTAGTACCTATTCCCTAATAACGATAAGGACTCGACCATGAACACCACTTTTCTCAAGGCCTGCAAAGGTGAAGCAGTAGACTATACCCCTGTCTGGATTATGCGCCAGGCTGGCCGTTACCTGCCGCAATATCATACTGTGCGCAGTAAAGGCTCTTTTCTCGACCTGTGTAAGAATCCGGAGAATGCCGCCGAGGTCACCATGCAACCGGTGGATTTTCTGGGTGTGGATGCGGCCATCCTCTTTTCCGACATCCTGGTACCGCTGGAGAAGATGGGTGCTCCGTTGGAGTTTCGCGAGAAGCAGGGCCCTGTTTTCCCCACCCCTATCCGCGATCAAGCGGCGGTGGATCAGTTGGGCATCCCCGACCCGGAAGATGATTTGGGTTATGTCATGGATACCATCCGCATCCTCCGAAAGGAGTTGGTAGGCAAGGTGCCGCTTATCGGTTTTTCTGGGGCGCCTTTTACCTTGGCGACGTATCTGATTGAGGGCGGCTCTTCCAAGACCTTCTTTCATACCAAGATGATGATGTACAAGAACCCGGCCCTTTACCATAATCTTCTTGATAAAATCACGGATTGCACCATCGATTACCTGAAAGGGCAGATCGTGGCGGGGGTTCAGGCCCTGCAGATCTTTGATTCTTGGGTTGGGGTGCTGGCACCGTGTGATTTCGCCGAGTTTGCCCTGCCCTATGTACAGCGCATCATCAAGGCCTTAAAAGAGGTGAGTAAGCTGCCGGTGATCTACTTTGCCAATAACGGTGGGAGCTTGATTGATCAATCTCTGACCAGTGGGGCCGATGTTTTGGGCTTTGATTGGCGGGTTCGGCTTGATAATGTTGTGCGTATGGTACAGGGGAAGGTGGCCTTGCAGGGGAATATGGAGCCGCTTGCCCTCTTCCTGCCGCCGGATAAATTGGAGAAGCGCATTCAAATGGTGCTGGATGAGGCCAAAGGCGCGCGTGGCCATGTCTTCAACCTTGGCCATGGCATTGTGCCGGAGACCGATCCGGAGCAGGCCAAACTTGCTGTTCACCTGGTGCACACCTTAAGCCGCAAGACACAGTGATTCCAGGACCAGCAGAGTGTTTTCGGCTGATAGCCGAGTATCAGATGCTGCCCAATATTCGTGCCCATTCGCTGGTGGTGGCCAGGATTGCCGAGTTTCTGGCACTTGCCCTGCGTCAGCGTGGGCACGAAATCAACGTCGAATTGACCGTGGCCGCGGCCCTGCTGCATGATATTGGCAAGTCCTTCTGTTTGGAGAATGACCGCGATCATGCCGCCTTGGGTCGTGACATCTGTCTTCAGCATGACCTGCACGAACTGGCCCCGCTGGTGCTGCAGCATGTGGTGCTTGACGCTCAAAGCTTCCCTTCCTCCCCCCTCTCCGCCAAAGAACTTGTCTACTACGCCGATAAGCGGGTCAATCATGATCAGATTGTCTCGCTTACCCAGCGACTGGATTACATCATCGACCGTTATGGGCATAATGATCTTCGCCGTCATGCCGCAATCCGCCAAAATTTCGAGCGCTGCCAGATGATTGAGGCGGAGATTTTTAGAGATCTTGATTTTGCGCCGGATGGTTTGTCGGAGCGCATGGCCGCCATCCCCTCGACCTGGGATGAAGTGGCAGCGGCAGGGGAAGTGTCGGGTTGCGCGGTTGGAGGATGCCCATGACCACTCTTGGCAAGGAGACGATTGCTGTTGTTCTGCTCAATCTTGGTGGGCCGGAGCGGGTGGAGGATGTGCGGCCCTTCCTCTATAACCTTTTTTCCGATCGCCTGATCATTCGCCTGGGGCCAGCGTTTCTGCAACGACCCATTGCCTGGATGATCGCTAAACGCCGAGCTCCGAAGAGCCAAGGGTATTACCGGGCCATCGGCGGCGGCTCTCCCTTGAATGCGATTACAGCCGATCAATGCCGCGCCCTTGAGACGAGCCTTGCTGACCATGCCCCCTTCCGGGTGGGGATGGTCATGCGTTATTGGCATCCCTTTGCGGGAGAGGTTTTGCCTGCTCTGCTGGCCAACGGCGTTAGTAAAGTAGTTGCCTTGACCCTCTATCCCCATTACTCGGTTGCCACGACCGGCTCCTCGATACGTGATCTGCGGGAGTATCTGGCAGCTCAGCCTAAGGCTGTCGAGGTGCTCGAGATCGACTCCTGGCCGGATGAGCCAGCCTATGTCGATTGCCTGGCGGAGCGGATTATGGAAGCCCTGCGAGGGGGGGGGGATAGCTCCTGCTCTGGTGCGGAGAAGATTGTATCACCCTCACTCCCGGACCAAAACCAGCGGGGAGTAAACAGAGTCCAGCCCTCTGCCGTAGGCGGGAGGGGCGGCGCTTTGGAAGCTGACGGGAGAGTGGAGGTTGTTTACAGTGCCCATAGTTTGCCGGTTAAGTTTGTCGAAGAGGGGGATCCCTATGTCGATCATCTTAAACGTACTATCGCAGCTCTTGAGGCCAAGACCGGCAAGCAGGGACACCTCTGCTTCCAGAGCCGTAGCGGCCCGGTCGAATGGCTTGCCCCCTCTACCCCGGAGACCATCGAGAAGTTGGCCGCCGAGGGGTGCCGACGCATTGTTATGGTGCCGATCAGTTTTGTCTCGGATCACGTCGAGACCCTGTGTGAGATCGATATGCAATATCGGGACTTGGCTGCAGGTCTCGGTGTCGAACTGATCCGCACCCGGTCATTAAATACCGACCCCGCCTTCATTGCCGGTCTCAAGGGACTGGTACTCTCCGCTTGTCAGGGCAAAGGCTGGCTCTGATCACCCGCTTTTTTGTAACTATCCAGCAGCACCACATGTTGCTGCAATTTGCGGCAACATCGAATGGTCAGAGGTCTTCAAGAAGTGCTCTTTCCCCGACCGCAACTGACAGCCGCCTTAGGCTACCTGGTTGGAGCAGGTAGACGGGTATCATCGGGAGTGCAGGGCGGTGGCTAATTTCCGAACGTGTGCCATGGTCTCGGCCTGATCGAAGGCGAGAATTTGCCGCTCGTGCATGACGACGACGCCATCGATGATGCTTGTTCTGACATCGCTGCCCTTGGCGCCATAAACCAGCAGGTCGTGGTGGTGGAATGGAGTCAGGTGGGGAGCGTCGAGGTTGAGGATGATGCAGTCTGCTTTCAAACCTGGGGCGAGGCGCCCTGTGCTCTCTCCTAAGCCCAGGGCCTCAGCCCCGCCACTGGTAGCAAGGCGCAGGGCTTGGCTGGCCGGCATGACGGTTGGGTCGAGGTTGGCCACCTTGTGGAGCTTGGCAAGGCTATCCATCTCTCCAAAGAGGTCGAGGTCGTTGTTACTGGCGCAACCGTCGCTGCCAAGACCTAGGCTGATGCCGGCCGCAAGCATCTTGGGGATTGGGGCGATGCCGCTGGCCAGTTTCATGTTGCTCTCCGGGCAGGTAATGACTGCGGTGGCGCTATGCTTGAGAATCGAAATGTCTTCATCGCTAAGGTGGACGCAGTGGACGGCCACGGTGTTGTGGTCGAGCAGGTGCAAGTTATGCAGATACTGCACCGGGCTCATGCCATGTTGCTCATGAATCTGTTTGACTTCGTGGTGCGTCTCCGCCAGATGGATGAAGAACTTGCATGTTTGCTCTGCGGCTAAGGTCTTGGCAAAGCGCAGAGTTTTTGCACTGCAGGTGTATGGGGAGTGGCAGAAGATGGCGGGCGTTATCCGTTTGCGCCCCTGTTCCTGGCAGGTTTTGATGAAGGCCTCGGCGGCCTCAATGTTCTTCGCGGGATCAGGGACACCTGGTGCGGGAAAATCAATGATCCCTTGAGCGACAATCGCTCGCATTCCCGAGTCATGGAAGGCTTTGGCTGCCGCCTCTTCAAGGAAATAGCTGTCGGCCACGGTAGTGGTGCCGGAGAGGATCATCTCGGCGGCGGCCAGTTTACTGCACCAGTAGGCCATCTCCTTGGAGACAAAGCGAGCTTCGGCCGGGAAGATGTGTTTTTGCAACCAATCCATCAGAGGAAGGTCGTCGGCCAGGCCGCGAAACAGGGTCATGGCGGCATGACAGTGACCGTTGACCAGGCCCGGCATGACTAAATCTCCTCGGGCGTCAATCGTCTGCCGGGCGGAGGTCTGGGGTGGGAGTTCCGCCATCGCGCCGACCGCGGTAATGGTGTCGCTTTGAATGGCGACATAGCCGTCCGGCAGCGGTGCTTTCAGGCCAGGCTCGGTAAGGATTGTGCCGTTTATGATCAGGAGGTCGCAGGCAAAGGACATGTGGTTGCTCGGATAGAAGATATGGGAGTGAAGAGTGTAGGGTGGACACTGTAGCGAAAGTGAGATGAAAAATAAACCCTTTGTTGAAAAAGGGTGATATTCGTGCTCTGTATGTTGCTAATTTGGCTTAATGCTTGACAAAGTCTGACCGAAAAGGTGATTATGTAAGAGACCTTTACCGCTCAAATTTACGAACTAAAACGTGCAACTATTTCGAACTATGCCTGCTTGGCAGCGCCACGATCGAATCTCTCTTTTGTTGCTTACCGGTGCGATAGTTGCTCAATCGCAATCATGCCTCTGTTTCTGCTAAGGGTTTGATACACCCATGATTTTTCTCTGACAAATGGAAAATTGTTCATTGCCATCCAGATGAGCTGATGAATCGAATGGCTTCGACTCATGAATATGCCTTGGATAACCTCTCGCATCAGGGTCAGTGTGCCTTTCTAGCTGGTGATTACGATCGGGCGCTGGCCTTTTTTGAAGAGGATTTGCTGACGCATCCTGCAAGTTACGACAGCCTGTTTCATATCGGGTATTGTCAGAGTATCCTGGGGCATTGGTCTGAGGCTATTAAGGTGTATCTCCGCTTGATAGCGTTGTATCCCGACGATGCCCATGCCTATGATCTCCTGGGGAGTGCCTACCAGAAGCTGGGGAACTTCGATGAGGCGGTAGGATGTCTGCACAAGGCTTGCCGTCTGCGGCCAGAGGATGCGTTGACCAAGTGCAATTTAGGGATAGTGCTTCGAGAGATGGGGCGTTTCGAAGAGGCAGTGTCGTTTTTGCGTCAGGCGGTCAGTCTCCGGCCTGAATTTGCCTTCGCCCATTTCGAGTTGGGGGTAACCTTGGTTGCTCAGGACGCTTGGGCAGAGGCCGAGGGCGCCTTTCAACAAGCCTTGCGTATTGAGCCGCAATTTTCTCGTGCTTATCTTAACTTGGGGGTTGTCGAAGCTGTTCTGGGGAAGTGGCGTGAGGCCAGGGCGACCTATGAGCGCTTGTTGGTTATTGACCCGCAGTTGGCAGCCAAGCTCTTTGATGCGATAGAGGGACATCGATGATCGCTTAGAAAATTTGGGTGGAGCGCCGGAAGGAGTTTCCCCCTGCGTTCATTTTCCGTTCGGTTTGTTTGCGGGCGGTTCTTTTTGGAAGGCAGTGACAGCCTTGGTAACAACTTTATTATTTTTGCATTCTCGGCAGGTGCCGCATCATGCTTAATACGGTATTTTTCAAGAAAAAAGAGAAGATTGGCGAACTTCTGATCCGTAAGGGGAAGATCTCCAAGGGCGAGATGGAGCGTGCCTTGGCTCATATGGAAACAGCGGATCAGGGGCTTGGCGAGATTTTGATTTCGCTGGGCTTCATCAGTGAGCTCGATCTGGTGGAGACGCTGGCCGAACAGGTAGGGGTTGAGGTTTACAAGCCCGATCCGATCGATGTTTTTGTCCCTATCGAGGTCTCGAAACTCTTTCACCGCGAACACCCTTTCGCCATGATCACGCGTGGCAGCACGATGATCATGTTGGTCAATAACCCTCTGGACGGCGATGTGCTGTCGACGGCGGAACTTCTTTTTCTCGATCACTTTGAGGTGCAGGTTGCGACAGAGTCGGTGATGCGTGCCATTGTTCATGAGCATTATGGCCTGAGCATGGATGACAGCCTGGATGATGATGTCCTGGGGCGCGAAGAGTCGGATATCGATAAGCTGAAAGACATGGCCTCGGAAGCGCCTGTCATTAAATATGTTAATAATCTCATTGACACGGCGGTAAAGAGGCGGGCCAGCGATATTCACATGGAGCCCTTTGATGATGGCTTTTATATCCGTTTGCGTGTCGATGGTATTCTGCATGAGTACGAAATTACTCCCAAGGCCATGCAGGCAGCCATTGTCTCCCGTACCAAGCTGCTGGCGGCCCTGGACATCGCAGAGCGTCGTCTACCCCAGGATGGTAAGATATCGATCCGGATTTCAGGAAAGGAACTCGACTTGCGTGTCTCCACCATGCCGACGGTTTATGGTGAAGGGGTGGTTATCCGTATTTTGGAGAAAGGCAATATCATCCTTGATATGGAACAACTGGGGATGCAGCCGGATATGGAGAAGAGCTTCAAGAAAATGATCGCCATTCCTGACGGCATCATCTTGGTCACAGGCCCAACCGGGAGCGGGAAGACCACAACCCTCTACTGTGCACTCAACCACATCAACTCCGGGACCAACAAGATCATCACCCTGGAGGATCCGGTGGAGTACCAGCTGCGCGGGGTCAATCAGATTCAGGTGCGGCCGGAGATCAAGTTGACCTTTGCCAAAGGCTTGCGCTCTATCGTTCGTCAGGACCCTGATGTCATCATGGTGGGTGAAATTCGAGACCTAGAGACGGCGGAAATTGCCGTGCAGTCGTCGCTTACCGGCCATCTGGTGTTCAGTACCTTGCATACCAACGATGCCATTTCCGCAGTGGCCCGGATGATCGACATGGGGGTAGAGCGATTCCTGATCTCTTCGTCGTTGCGGGCCATTTTGGCACAGCGTCTGGTGCGCTGTATCTGCAAGGAGTGCCGATATCCTCGGGGGATGATCTCTGAGTTTCTGGCCGATCTTCCCAAAGAAGAGGATTTTACCTTTTATAAGGGGAAGGGTTGTGAGAATTGTTCGGGGACTGGGTTCCTCGGCCGGGTGGGGGTCTATGAATTTTTGATGATCAGCGATGCCATGGGCAAGGGGATCTCGCAGGGGCTGGATCTGATCGATCTTCGGCGAATTGCCGATAGTGAGGGATTCTTTACAATGTATGCCGATGGTCTGGCCAAGGTCAAGGCCGGGATCACCACCTATTCCGAGGTCATGCGAGTGACCAGGAGCGTCATGCATGAGCTTGTATAGTTATTCGGCGCTGGACGCTGGCAATAACGTCAAGCGTGGTATTATTGAAGAAATAGATAAGGCGGCGGCGGCCCGGCGTCTGCTGGGGCAGGGCTTAAGGCCCTTGGAGATTAAGCCTCAGAAGGCTGGCAGCAAGGCTGTTTTTTCGTTCGACTCTTTCCGCAAGAACAAGCTGACCAAGGCGGATCTTGATTTTTTCACCACCCAGATCGCCTTGCTATTGAATGCCGGCCTCTCCTTGGATGCGGCGCTCAGAACCATGAAGCAGAATAGTCAGAAACCGGCCTTCAAGCATTTTACCGGCGAGATCGAGCGCAAGTTGAAAGAGGGGAAATCCTTTTCCGAGGCGCTTGCCGATTATCCCATGTTTTCTGCGATGTACATCAGCATAGTACGGGCGGGTGAGGAGGGCGGTATTCTGCCGGCCATGCTGCTGCGGATATCGGAGTATCAGAAGACATTTCAGGAGTTGACTCAGTTTATTGTCTCGGCGGCGATCTATCCTATTATCTTGCTGGTGGTTGGTATCGTGGCGGTTGGCATACTGGTGACCACCATTCTGCCGCGTTTTGAAGTTTTGTTCCAGGGCATGGGGCAGAAATTGCCTTTCCATGTCAGAGTCCTGATGGATGGGGCAGGCTTTATCTCTAGCCACATGTTGCTGACGCTCGTTGTCTTGGTTGCCCCGATTGCTTGGGCGTCCTACTGGTTCAAAACTGAGCAGGGGAGGCTTTTTCTGGATGCCAAGGCCATTACCCTGCCGCTTATCTCAGGTTTTGTCCGTGAGCTTGAGACCACCCGCATTTTCCGGACTCTTGAGGTCTTGGTGAAAAACGGGGTGCATCTCGCGACCGCACTTAAGATCTGCAGTGGTGTGGCGGCCAATATCGAATACCAGCGCCTTTTGCAAAATGCGACTCGCGCCCTGAAAGAGGGGCAGAGGATCGCCCCCAAATTGCAGGGTAAGGGCTTGTTCCCAGACATGGCGGTTGACCTTTTGGCCATTGGTGAGGAGTCGGGGAGTGTTGGCGAGGTTTGTGGACAGGTAGCTGATCACTATGACAAAGAGCTGCGGCAGCGGGTGAAGAGGATCATCGCCTTGATCGAGCCGTTATTTATTCTCACTATTGCCCTTGGGGCTGGCTATATTGTGGTCTCCATGCTGACGATCATCATGAGTATCAATGATATCGCAGGCTGATGTATTGTAAAATGATAAGTCGCCTCTTTTCTTCCCGCCAACCTCACCGGTGGCGGCGTGGGATGGGAATTTCTGCTGGAAGGGAGCGATGTTCGCCCCACCCGACCTCCCCACCTCAAGGGTGGCCTGAAAAGAGCCCCGCCGTGGGGGAGGAGAGCTTTCGGATTGCACGATGTCGGGGGTTTTCGCTGATCGAGCTTTTGGTGGTGCTGGTTTTGATCGGCATCATGGCTGGGGTGGCGGCACCGCCTATGGGTCGTTTCCTGGATAGCTTGGAGTTTAAGAAGCAGACCGGCAAGATCATGGCGGCGATCCGCTATGCTCGTCTTAAGGCGATCACCGAAGGGAAGGTCGTGGTGATGACTGCCGTGGAAGGAGATGCTACGCAGGGGCTTACGTTAAGTGGTGCGGTCAATGAGGTGAGGCAATTGGATTTGGCTGAGGGCGCGACTCTGGAGATTGAGCCACTGGAGCTGATTTTTTCACCAGAGGGCTATGCGACCCCTGGCACCTTGATTTTGACGAGCGGTGAACGGAGCCAGACCATCTTCATCGATTCAATGACCGCCTTGCCTTTGATAGAGGATGTCGATGAAAAATAGGCATGCGGCAAGGGCCAGAGGTTGCGAGCAGGGTGGGTTTACCTTGTTTGAAGTGATGATCGCCATGATTCTTCTGGCCATGGTGGCGGCGATGATTTACTCGGTACTCAATGTCGGGATCAAGTTTGCAGATCAGGGCGGAAAGAAGATCCTGGCCATGGAACGCAAATATGGCTTTTTGACCTTGGTGCAACGGCAGATTACCAGTGCTGTCTATGATCCCGTGAAGAAGAGGATCATGATGTCGGCCAATGATGATATTTTCAAGGTGGTGACCAGAAACCCACTTGTCTATCCGGAAGCAGGGGTTGTACTCGCTATCTATCGCTATAATGCTGGGGAGCGTGCCATCTATTATGTTGAAAAAAGGGATTATTATAATGTCGATTATACCGATGAGTATGTACCGGACTTCGATGAGATGACGATTTTGGCGCAAGATGAAGAGTCCTTTTCTGTCCAGTATGACGAGGAGGCTGGCCCCGAGGTGCTTGTTACCTTTCGGGGGGAGGAGTATGCCTTGGTGCCCAGATGTGCCGATGCCGCCGCCCTGCTCAAAATGGAATTTTGAACGTACGTTGCGAAGTTGTCATGGAGAAAAACAAGAGGCAAAGCGGGTTTTCGTTGCTTGAGATCTTGGTGGCGGTGACCATCATGGGCTTGGCCTATGTCGCAATATTGCAGAACTTTTCCATGTCAACGCGCAGTATTGTGAAGATGGATGCGGGCCGCACGGAGCTTTTGGCCAGCGCCATGGCCTTTGAAAGAATGCTCTTGAGTTTGGACCAGGCGGAGCAGGGGGCCAGCGATGCCGCCGGTGTCCTGGCCGAGGGAGGTCGCTATCAGTTGATCGAGGTTATTGATGAAAATGATGACTTCATGACCTTGAAGTTGAAGAAAAAGTGAGTGTTGATGCTGAAGGCTTCGTGTAGCAGGCAGGCGGGGATTGGTCTTAGCTTGAAGACCGGCCAGCAGGGTTTTGCCCTGGTCTTGGTGATCATCGTTATCCTTCTGGCCAGTTTTTTGGCCTCCCAGTTGATCATGCAGGTGAGGACCGAGCTGACCGTTTCACATAATATCAAGTCCCGGGTGTCAGGACATTTTCTGGCTGAGGCCGGTCTGAGCCTTGGTCTTTTTCGCTTGTTGGATCGGCCACTGGAGACGCCGGCGATCGGTGCCGAAGAGGATTGGGAGGACTTCTACGAAGGCTATGAGTATCAGGCCTTTCTCCCCAAGGGCAAGGTCACCTATTATGTTTCGAGTGAAGGGGGCAAGATCGATTTGAACAGATCCCCACTCGGCCTGCTCGAGTTGTTCTTGCAGTATGAGCTTGGCGAGGATAATGAAGAGGGCATTGCCACTGTTATCGATTCGCTGCAGGATTGGCGTGACAACGATGACTTGTATCGTGAAAAGGGCGCTGAGAGCGAGTACTATGGCGCGTTGAATGATCCGTATATCGCCAGGAATGGCAAGATAGAAGACCCTGCTGATTTTTTCTTGATCAAGGGGACTCGGCCGATGGTCGGTAAATTTTATGCCCAAGAGATTTTCACCGTGTATAGCACCGATGGCAAGATAAATTTTAACAGCCTCACCCCGGCAATGCTTGATTTTCTCACTGGAGGTGAGAAAGAGAAGGCGGCCCTTTACCACTATGCCAAGGTGGAGTTCAAGGGCCGTTTGTCTGCCGCGATTGCGTCGGAAATACTAGGCGTCCGGTATGAAAAATTTTTGCCTTATCTGACCTACGCTACCGCCAATAACCCTTACTATTTTGTCGTTGGTACCGGCTATGCCGGAGTCGAACAAGAGGCCGAGCCCCAAAATCTCGTCGAGGGCGCGCCTGTCGCGCCCAAAAATCCAGGCACTGTCGATAGCATGCTCATTAAGAAAGAGGGTGGCGGCTTTACTCGTCTGGCCTGGCAGGAAAGATTCATATGAAAGAGCCTCTTGAGATTGTCATTCATAAAAATGGCTTGGCCCTCTGCCATCCAACCGATTGCACCGCGACCGAATTTGTGGCTCGTGATGAGAAAGGGGTGGCTCTGCGCATTGTTGATTTTATCAGCAGGGTCAATGCCCATCCTGCCCATCTGCATCTCTTTGTTTCCGAAGACCTTCTCTTCTTCAAGAGTTTTGACCTGCCACCGGATACGATGGATGTTGAAGAAGCCGTGGGCTATCAGCTGGAGATGGTCACCCCTTTTGCCGATGAAGCCACCTGGCATAGTTTTGCGGTGCAAAAGGACGATGCCGGCTACCATGTGACCCTGTATGCTGCACAAAGCGGCTATATTGATGCCTATATCCAGGAAATTTTGGAAGCGGGGATTCAACTCTCCGGTCTGTACCCGGAGAGCCAGCGTTACGTCAATAAGCTCAATCGCAAAAGCAATTGGGGGCTGATCCTGCCGGGGCGTTACATCAAGGCCTTTATCTTTGCCGGGCCGATCATGGTTGACCGCCAGTACTGCAGCTCTGAACCATCGTTTGGGGAGGCGGTTGAGGTTTGCAAGAGCGAGACGATTTTCAAGCTTGATCCTGCTAAAATTGAGTCACAGCCTGTGGTGGAGGCCTTGCCGCCAAAGCCTTACTTTGACTATCTGGATGCCTGCACGCTTCTCACCCAGCGTCCGCATCTGAAGACCTACAATATGCTGCCTGCCTCCTATCAGCGGCCGGATTATCTGAAGATCATGATCGGCGTGTTACTGGTCGTCAATGTTTTGACCTTTCTGCTGTGGGGCGG
Organism: Desulfobulbaceae bacterium; assembly: GCA_028718985.1. Classification (GTDB taxonomy): domain Bacteria; phylum Desulfobacterota; class Desulfobulbia; order Desulfobulbales; family VMSU01; genus VMSU01. The sequence continues at coordinate 17,292 of JAQUKQ010000030.1, forward strand.
GGTTAAACTTTATACCTTGAAAAAATACAACACGCGGGTCAATCGGCAAATCGAGGAGATTATGCCGTTGGTGACCGAAATGAAAAACCTGCGCCAGCAGGAAGAGGATTCACTGAAGGCTATCGCCCAGATTGAAGGGATTGGCAAGAATTTTGATCTGATTCAATTCCTTCAGCAGTTAACCACGGCTATGCCAGCAGATTCTTATGTCGATCAGTTGCGTCTGGACGAGCAGACGAATGTCGTTTCGATCCAGGGATATACTGATGAGGTGAGTGCTTTGACCACGAAACTGCAAGAGATTGGTGCGGCACAGCTTAAATCTACCAGCAGGCGGCAGAACAAGACCTATTTTAACGTGGAGGTCAGTCTGCCGTGAACCTTGTGCAACCACTGAGCAAGCTTTTAAGCCTGGCCCGAACCCGCAACGGTTTGTTGGTGATTGTCGGGGCCCTTCTGCTCCTGAACGCAGTCCGCTTGATCAATGGCAAGTATGCCGATATCTTGCAGGGGGTTGAGAGTAAACAGTCGCTGCTTGGTCAGTACCGGATGTCAACGAAGGATATCGAGAGTGTCAGGGCGAAAACGCAGCAGTTGCAGGACAGGAAAAACCAGTTTGAGACACATTTGTTTCGGGGCGAGACCGAGAAAGATGTGACTTCTGCCATGCAGATTAAACTGCAGGAGGTACTAGGACGGGTTGGCATGAACCCCGAATCGCTCAGCCCGCTCACCAAGGGTGGCAAGGACGAGGAAAAGCCCTATGGCGAGGTTATTATCAAGATCAGGTTGGGCGGTACGTTCGAAAATTTCATTAAGTTTTTGGCGGAACTCTACAAGATGGAGTATCTGTTCAGAATCGAAAACGTTACCGTCAAGCCGCTCAAGAAAGATGAGGTGAAGATATTTCTCGAGTTGAAGGGATTCTATCGTCTCAATGATCCTCCGAAAGAAGAGGCTGCTCCGAACCAAGCCCCGAAGGGTGGTTCCCGCAAGAAAGGTGCCGCAGAACCATGATCCGACTCGCAATTGTTCTAGCATTATTACTCTCATCGGCTGCCATGATGCGCGGGATTGCCGGTGACTGGCAGCAAGGGCCTTTGACGCGGGCAGATAGCACGGCAGCAAAGGCGGGGCCGACAACAGGTAGCGAAATCGTTCCCTTGCCGCAGGACAAGCCAATGCAGCCGGTGGTGCCGGGAATTTTGCCCGATTTTAAGAATGGCTATCTCTTTAACCAGGAGAGAATGCTTGCCGGTGACGAACCGCCGCCATCGGCAGAGGGAGAGGAAGCTACGCCCGACGATACGACTGGGATTGCCGCCAAACTTGATGATGTCTCTTACACTGGTTCCATCATTGCTGATAACTTTAGCCGTGCCTTGATTGTCTATACCGAGGCGACCAAGAGTGCGATCCCGGCGCAACGCACATCTCGCTCTTCAAAGGTCCGAGCGCCTTCCCCTGAAGGCGGTGAGAAGTATGCACGGCTGGAAGTGGGCGATTTAGTCGATGGCTATCAGGTAGCGGAAATTTTAGCCGATAAGCTTGTCTTTGCGAAGGGAGACGAGACGGTTGAGAAAATGCTCTATGACCCTGAGAAGAAGCGTCAGGCCCCGCCGCCCCGTGCTTCTATGCCGCCAGGGGGTGTTTCCATGCCGCGGCCAGGAGGGATCCAGTCAACGACTATCGGTGGGACTGCTCTGCCCGTGCCGACTTCGCCGAGCGGGGTGAATCCGCCAATCCCTCCAGCGCCAACAGCAGTTGCTCCGCCGTTGCCTCCGGCACCGGTTGCCACGCCGACAGTGAGAAGCCCTGCCGTGCCTTCGCCAACAGGAAGTTCATCGGTGGCGGCACCACCGGTGCGCCGGATGGTGATCTCCCGTCAACCGTCGACTGCTGCCCGTCCAGATACAAGCAGGGTGATTCGCCAGACGTTGGGAGGAAGCAATAACGCCATCCCACTGCCGCCTGGCTTTGGTGGTAACTCCAATAATCCAATGGCCACGCCGCCAATGCCGGGGGGGAAATGATCCTGTGAATCCTCTCTATGGCGTCATTGCGCGTGTACTTATTCTTTGTCTTTCCTCTATTCTGCCTTAGGTGCGCCGATGATCTCTCATAAGTCACTCTCTCTTTTCTCTCTTTTGGTCTGCCTGCTTCTCTCCGGCTGCCTTGCCAAGCCTGCCAGTCAGCATAAGACCTGGGTTGATCTCAATGAGATCAGTGGACAGGTGACACAGACCAAGAAGGATATCGCCAAGAATCAGTTGGAGGAGGATCAAAAACAGGGTCAGATGTCGGTTGACAAAACTCCTAAGACGCGAGACCTCTCTGCCGAAGGGGGAGAAGACGTCGGCAATACCTATCTGAAAGGGGTTTCTGGCAAGAAAATGCTGCCTGCTGGCGAGGGCATTGAGGGGGAAGGGGTAATGCTCAACTTCGATAATGCCGATATTTACGAGGTCATCCAGGTTATCGCCGAGACTCTGGAGTTGAGCTATATCATCGATCCACAGGTCAAGGGCACGGTTAATATTAAGTCTGGCCAGAAAATCCCCAAATCAGAGTTGTTCGTTGTTTTCAAGAAACTTCTCAATATCAATGGGTTGGATATTCGTGATGAGGGCAAGCACTACTATATCTTTGTGGCGGCCAAGCCCTCATCGCTCGCTATCTTTGACAAGGGGCAGGCCGATCAGCTCAAGCCGTCATCCAAGGTGGTGACCCAGGTCTTGCCGGTGATGCACATCTCGTCCGCAGAGGCGCAGAAATTGGTGGAGCCCTATCTCTCCCAGCAGGCGGTAATCTATAATCTTGCCGATCAGAATACCCTGGTGATCACCGATTTTGAGGGGCAGATCGTAGATGCGTTGACAATTCTTGCCAGGCTTGATGTTTCCTCTCTTTCCTCCATGCGGATTAAGGTGGTGAGGGTCGAGCAGGCGCCGCTTTTTGATCTGCGTGATGAGTTGAAGGAAGTGCTTGTCGCCCTTAAAATCAACAAGAAGGACTATGAGGGGGTACAATTGGTGGCTCTCGAGAGGGTCAACTCAATCATGCTGATCGGCTACAATGAAGAGTTGGTGCAGACAGCGGTAAAGTGGGTCGAGGAGTTGGATCGGGCACCGACCGGCGGGCGGGATAGCATCTATATCTATAATGTCCGTAATTCGGTGGCCTCTGAGCTGGTTGATCTGGTCGGTTCCTTGATCACGGATAAAAATCCCTCATCGAAGAGTAAAAGTAGCGGAACGAAGAGAAACACGAACCCTACCACCCCCGGCTCTATTCGCCCGCCTGGTACCATGGGCGATAATCAACCTCAACAAACAACTTCACCAACCAAGACGGTGACCAACACGCCAACCGGAGAGACCTTGGCCTCCATGCAGTTTGCTGGCGAGCCATCAATGATTGCCGATGATGCCAGAAACATTGTTTTGATTCGCGCGCTCTACGCTGATTATCAGAGAGTAGTCAAGTTGTTGGAGCGGCTCGACAATATGCCGACCCAGGTCTTGATTGAGGTGCTGGTGGCTGAGGTTGAGTTGACGGATGAGTTGCAGTATGGGGTGGAGTGGGCTTTTAAGAATAATGGGAAGATACATGGTGTCGAGGCGAATTTGAGTACAAAGAATGGCTTGCAAGGGGCATTGACTTTTGAGACGGCTGCGGACATTTTTAATTTATTAAATTTGTTGTCGACCAAAAATGATTTGACCGTCATCTCGTCACCGCAGGTACTGGTGTTGAATAATGAGGCCGCTACAGTCAATGTTGGCCAGCAGGTGCCGGTGGTGACAAGCCAAATTAGCGATATCAACAACGGTATTACTACTCCTGCTAACCCTATCTCAACAGCCTCGAATCAGACGGTACAATATAAAGATACCGGTGTTATCTTGAATGTCACCCCCCGGATTAATGCGGAGGGAATTATCCTGCTTGAGATTGATCAACAGGTCAGTAGCGTTTCTGAGAAGTTGAGCGCGGGGATCAATTCGCCGACGATTAACACCAAGCAAGTTAAGACCAAGTTGGCGGTCAAGGATGGTCAGTCAATTCTGATGGGAGGGTTGATTTCCAAAAATGACAGTGATAACAACAGTGGCGTGCCTGTACTCAAGGATATTCCTGGCTTGGGATGGCTGTTTAAAACGAAAAACACCAAAACGTCCAAGCATGAACTTTTGCTGATGGTTACACCGTATGTTATTGAATCTGAAGATGTTCTTGATCAGTATATCAAAGGATTTAAGGAAAAAGTGGATGGTCTGCGTCGGGACTTGGTTCAGTAGTTGATGTTTTTTGAAAAGAGATCCCCCTCTTAGTAAGGGATCTTCTCGTTGTATTCTTGCCAGGCCTTGAAAGAAGTCAAGGCCTCACGTCTCATAGTCTGCCGCATCGGTATGGCGCGATTTGTTGGCTCCTTTCCTATCTCGCTGTAAATCCAGTCGTCGGCAAAGCCGATGTCTGCAGCATCTTTGCGGGTAGCGGCGTAGGTGATCTTCTCGATGCCAGCCCAGTAGAGGGCCGCCAGGCACATGGGACAAGGCTCGCAGTTGATGAAAATCTCGCAGCCTGCAAGGCGAAAAGATTGAAGCTGCTGACATGCCTTGCGGATGGCGTCGATTTCGGCATGTGCCGTAGGGTCAAGGCTTGAGGTCACTCGGTTAAAACCCTGGGCAATGACGATACCGTTTCTAACGATGATTGCCGCAAAGGGGCCGCCATGTCCTTCCTGCATCTTGGTGGTGGCCAAGTCGATGGCCTGTTGCATGAACTCTTGAACAGTAGACATTTTTTCTGGACAGGGAGATGGGCGAGCGCCCTTTATTGTGGCATATGAATGTTTTGTGGGGAACGATGGGATATTTTTTTGTGCTGGCTGGATATTTGATCGGTTCAATCCCCTTTGGATTGGTTCTGGGGAAATGCTTGGGGGTTGATGTCCGTGCCGCTGGCAGTGGCAATATCGGTGCGACTAACGTCAATCGGTTGTTAGGGAAGAAGATGGGGGCGATCACGCTTATCGCCGATGCCGGGAAGGCGGTGCTCCCCATGATCGCGGTAAGCAATCTCATGGCCGGGGCGGCAAATGTTCAGGTCTGGGTTGCAGCTACTGGCGGTGCAGCTTTTTTGGGGCACTTGTATCCCCTCTATCTCAAATTTAAGGGCGGCAAGGGCGTGGCCACGGCACTGGGCATCTTTTTTTATGTGCAGCCGTTGGCGGTTTCTCTCTGTATTGTGGTCTTTGTGCTGGTGGTCAGGGTATGGGGATATGTTTCACTTGGCTCATTGATCGCAGCCGCGCTGATGCCGCTGCTGGTCTTTGCCTTGGAGGGACCGGGGCATAGGGCCTATTTGGCGGTGCTGGTCGCGGCCTTGATCTGGCTAAAACACACAAGCAACATCAAGCGCCTGCTCAATCACCAAGAGAACAGTATCAAGAAAAAAGGGTGAGAAGCGGGCGCCTTATGCCCTGTGCGCCACCCGTTGCCATTATTGGCAGCAACCTTTTCTCGCTTGTCGATTGTTGATCACAAGGGCGGATCAGCGGCAAAAAGCAGCCAAATTTCATCAAACAAGCCTACCCCGCGCCTCTGAGAAACCCCTCCCTCCCCTCTTTACAGGATCTTTTCGTTGGTGGTGATTTTGGACTTTTGGCGAAGGGTCTCGATCCAGGCAGTCACCAAGTCATTTTTTCTTTCTTGACTGAGCTTGGTTTCCAGTTCTCCTTTCTTCGCTTCAAAAAGAGTTTGGTCAGGTTCTTGGCTTGCGTTGTAAGCAACAACGTAGAAGGTGTTGTTGTCGCTGGCCACCTTTTCCAGAAGCGGATTCTGTTCGGAGAGGCTGAGAGCGTCTTGGATAATCTGGCCCGGCAATTTTGCTTCGCTGTTATTGGCTCGTGAGATGAACGGTGTGCTCTCTACTTCAAGGCCCAGCGTTTTTGCTTCCTGCGCCAGGTTGCCACCCTCTTTGATTTTAGCATGGAGTGCCTCTGCCGCCTGCTTCGCAAGCTTGATCGATTCGGCTGCGACAAAATCATTCTCTACGGTGCCGCGGACGGCGCTTAGTTCTTGCTGGGTGGGTGGGATCTTGTCATCGACCAGGAGGATGGCGTAGCCCTGACCGCCTTCGATGATGGAACTCAATTCACCCTTGTTGAGGGTGAAGGCTGCCTTGACTAACTCCGGTGAGCCTTGCAGATCTTTCGGTGGGTTCTGCTGGGTGAAGAGTTCGCTTTCGATAATTTTTGCACCATTCCCGTTTGCTGCCTGCGATTCGCTGTACTTGGCGAGGCTACCGGCGACGATGATCTGCTCGTAGGCTTCGTTGGCGGCCTGGAAGGCTTTGTTCTTGCTGGCGTCAAGGGTGAGTTTGGCAATGATGGCAGCTTTTACTTCGTCAAGGCTTTGGGTCTTGGCTGCTTCGATTTTATCGAGTTTTATCAAATGCAGACCAAAGGTGGTTTCAACCACATCACTGGTTTGTCCCTCCTTCATCGCAAAGACTGCATCCTCAAAAGGTTTGATCATCTGGCCGCGACCAAAGAGGCCAAGGTCACCTCCCTGTTTGGCGCTGGTGTCTTCAGAGTGTTTTTTTGCAAGCTCCGCAAAATCTTTGCCTGCCTTAATCTCTGCGGCAATTTCATCAATTTTTTTCCGTTTGGCGGCTTTTTGCTCAGCGCTGTCGGTCGCCGTGGTTTTGATCAGGATGTGGCGAGCTTTTCGTCGTTCAGGCAGTGAGTAGGAGTCGATATTCGCCTGATAATATTTCTGAACGGCTTCATCGTCTGGCGCTGAGTCCTTGGCAAAGTCGGTGAACAGAAATTGCAGAGACTTGATCTTGACTTGCGGAGCAGTCTGGTATTTTGTCTTGTTCTCCTCGAAGAAGGCGCTCAGTAGGGCATCGGTCTTTTCAACTTTGTCCTTGTACGCATCGGGGGAGAAGGATACATAGTCTAGCTTTAAGCCACGGTATTGGTAGTTGAAGATGTCTTGCAGCGCGGCAGGGGAGACATGGCCAAATCGTCCTAGGTGATCGAGAACTTTGGCGGAGAGAAGGTCATAGCGCATGCCCTCTTCGAATTGGGAGACAGTCATGCGGTTACCCGCCAGGATCTGTTCGTACTGATTGACGTCAAAAAAGCCGTTGTTCTGGAAGGCCGGCATTTCTTTGATGGCATTCTGTAACTCTTGGTCGCTGACATAGATGCCGATTTTCTGCGCCCCTTGGCGAAGCAGAGCGGATTGCACCAGTTTGTTGATGACTTGTTGTTTGACGTTGAGTTGTTCGAGCAGCCCGCTGGGCAGGGACCCGCCAAACTGATCGCGCATGCTGGTGATTGTCTGATCGTACTGTTTTTGGTAATCGCGGAAGGAGATTGTCTCGCCGTTTACCGTGGCCACGGCATTGATGGACGCATTGTTGTCATTTCGGCCTACTCCCCAGAAGATGAAGACTAGGATGATGATAAGGATGGTGAACTGGAGGGTAGGTGATTGCGCCTTTCTGCGGAACAGACCAAGCATGGTGGTTTCCTTTGTTTGATTAAAGTGTTACAGGCCGGAGGAGCGAGCGGAGGGCCCGATTCTCGTCGTGCGAGTTAGCCGCCCAAAATATCTGTTGAGCCCGAACGGACGAAGGATATGAAGGCGCTGTTGCCGTAAGTATCGGGGCATGGTGTTCGCCTGCCGATGTGGTGCTTAAAAGTGCTGTATCCTACGAACTTTCTTAGTGCCAGTCAATAAAATAATGGCGCAAAAGGTGCGGCTTAGGAGCCGGGGTCAGGCCTTCCCCAGGTTGTCGCTAATGGAAATATTGACGAGCAGCGGCACGCTGAGGTCAAGGGCCGATTCCATCGCCTCTTTGACGAGGAGTGAGGTCTGTTCGATTTCTGGGGTAGGGACTTCAATGACCAGCTCGTCATGGATCTGCAGGAGAATTTTGGCGCCTAAGCCATGGTCTTTAAGGCTCTGATGCACTTTGATGGTGGCGATCTTGACAATGTCGGCCGCAGTCCCCTGGATTGGGGTGTTTAAGGCGGTTCGTTCGGCGAATTCGCGCAGGTTCTTATTTGAGCTGTTGATCTCTGGCAGGTCGCGTCGGCGGCCGAGCAGGGTGGTGACAAAGCGGTCCCTGTGGGCCTGGGCGATGATCTGATCCATGAAGGTTTTGACGCCGCCGAAATGGTCGAAATAGCGGTCGATGAAGGTCGCTGCCTCCTTGCGGCTGATGTGGAGTTGCTCGGAGAGGCCAAAGGCCCCCATGCCGTAGACGATACCGAAATTGATGCTCTTGGCGATGCGCCGCATGTCGCTGGTGACCCGTTTTGCCTCGAGACCAAAGATCTCGGCTGCGGTCTGGCGATGGATGTCCTGGCCTGTGCAGAAGGCATCGGAGAGTGCTGGATCTTTGGAGTAGTGGGCTAGTACCCTTAGGTCAATCTGCGAGTAATCGGCGGCCAGAAACTGGTAGCCTGGGGCCGGGATGAAGGCTGCTCGGATGCGCTGCCCTTCGGCGGTGCGGATGGGGATGTTTTGCAGGTTCGGTTCGCTGCTGCTGAGCCGTCCGGTGGCGGTGACCGTCTGGTTGAAACTGGTGTGCAGCCTGCCGCTTCCGGGGTTGACCATGGTCGGCAACTTATCGACATAGGTTGACCGTAGCTTGCTTAAGTTGCGGTGCTCGATAATCAGACGGGGCAGTTCGTGGGTGGCGGCCAGCTTTTCGAGGACCGCGCTGTCGGTCGAGTAGCCGGTCTTGGTCTTGCGGCCATGGGGTAGTCCCAGTTTCTCAAAGAGGATCTCAGCCAGTTGCTTGGGGGAGTTGATATTGAACGGGCCGGCAATGGCAACAATGCGTGTTTCAAGCGTCGCAATCTGCTCGCCAAGCTCTATTGAGAGGCTGGCGAGCAGATTGCAGTCGATCAGAATGCCATTGGCTTCCATCTCGGCGAGGATGGGGATGAGTGGCGTTTCGACATGGTTGAACAAGGGCCAGAGGTTCAGTTTGTCAAGTTGAGGCTCGAAGTGGTTCCAGAGTTTGGCGGTAGCGATGACGTCTTCACAGGAGTAGTCCTTGGCCGCTTCGATCTGCACAAAACGGAAGCAATCTGGCTTTTTGCTCGATTCCGTTACCTCGGTGAAACTTGTCATGCGGATGTCGAGCAGTTCGCTGCACAGTGTGTCCAGCTTGTGAGAGCGCCTGGTTGGCTCAACCAAGTAAGAGGCGATCATGGTGTCCCACAGGGGCCCGGCCAGTTCCAGCCCATGATTTTTGAGGATGGCGTAGTCGAATTTCAGGTTATGGCCGATCTTGGGCAATTTGGGGTTGCTGAGCATCGCCATGATAGCCGCTTTGACCTGCGGGACAGTAAGCTGCTGGGCTTGTGGTACTCCGCTTGCGTCGTGATGGGAGAGGGGCAGGTACCAAGCATCCTCTTGGTCACCGCAGAGTGAGATACCCACCAGTTCGGCAACCATGGTGTCGAGGCCACTGGTTTCGGTGTCAATGACGAGATACGGTGATTGCTCAAGTGTCTTTGCCATGGCGGACAGTTGGTCGACTGACGACACCAGATGGAAGCGGTCGGTGGAGAGGGGTTGGCTACTGGTTTTTTCAGGGATCAGGCGGGAAAACTCAAGTTCAGTGAACAGCCTGGTCAGTTCTTCGTTGTTTGCTTCGGGCAGCAGATAGTCAGAGATGTCGGTTGGCGTGGCGACGTCACTTTTTAAGCGTACCAGTTCTCGCGACAGGAAGGCGGTCTCGCGGTTGGCAATCAGGCTCTCTTTCAGCTTCGGGCGTTTGATCGAGTCAATATTCTCATAGATCCCTTCGAGCGTATTGAACTCATTGATCAACTGCTCGGCGGTCTTGGGGCCGATACCGGCAACACCCGGGATGTTGTCGGAGGAGTCGCCGATCAAGGCAAAAAGGTCGGTGAGTTTGGAGGGCGGCACCTTGTATTTTTGTTCAATGGCGGCGCGATCCATTACTCGATCCATCATCGGGTCCCAGAGGGAGATTTGCTCGGAGACCAACTGCAGGAGGTCTTTGTCGCCGGAGACAATGACAATTCTGTACCCTTGTTCGGCAAGACGGCAGGCGCTGGCGGCCAGCAGGTCATCGGCCTCAAGGCCTGGTTGCTCCATGGTCAGAATGTTGTAGGCCTTGACGATCGCCTTGATTGAGGGGATCTGTGCCGCCAGGTCACTGACCATCGGCGGGCGGTTAGCCTTGTAGTCGCTGAAAAGCTCATGTCGGAAGTTCGCCCCCTTGGCGTCAAAGGCAATAGCCAGGTGGCTGGGTGCCTTGTCTCGCAGCACCCGCAGCAGGATATTGGTGAAGCCGTATGAGGCGTTAGTTGGTAGTCCGTGTTTGTTGGTGAGTGGTGGAATGGCATGAAAGGCGCGGTGGATATAGGCATTGCCGTCGATCAGGTAGACTGGCTCGGTGTTTTTCATGGTTGGTGTTGGCTGAGTTTGGGA
>JAQUKQ010000031.1 GCA_028718985.1 Desulfobulbaceae bacterium
CCTCCTGCCGCAGACGTTCAATCTCCCGATCTCGACCTGCCAACTCAGCCTCCAACTCGGTCAGGCGACCTAGGCGATTTGTCAAGTCACTCTTGGCCTCTTCGGCAACAGTAAGCTCCTGACGTACTGAGGCAAGTGCAGCCTCAAGCTCACTCCTCTCCGCCAATGTCTGGGCATGATGATTTTCTCCCTCCTGCCGCAGACGTTCAATCTCCCGATCTCGACCTGCCAACTCAGCCTCCAACTCGGTCAGGCGACCTAGGCGATTTGTCAAGTCACTCTTGGCCTCTTCGGCAACAGTAAGCTCCTGACGTACCGAGGCAAGTGCAGCCTCAAGCTCACTCCTCTCCGCCAATGTCTGGGCATGATGATTTTCTCCCTCCTGCCGCAGACGTTCAATCTCCCGATCTCGACCTGCCAACTCAGCCTCCAACTCGGTCAATCGGCCTGAGCGTTTTTCCAATGAACTCTTGGCCTCTTCCACTTCAGCCAACTCATGCCGTAGAGCTCGCAGCGTTGTCTCCAGGTCCATCTTTTGCGCTATAGCCTGGGCGCGGCTTGCCTCGCTCTCCTGCCGCAAGGCCTCATTCTGCTGATCCCGACGCAACAGCTCCTCCTCCAGTAAAGCGAGACGGCCAACTTTACTCATCAATTCCACTTTTGAGGCTCGCTCTTCACGCAGTTCATTCTGCAACTCCTGCACCACAGCCTGCAACGGACCAGACTCTGTCGCACTCTTTATCGCGGCCATTTCGACATGAAGTCCTTTTATCTCCGCCGCGTACCCCTGTAAGGCCTCTACCACCTCCTCAGACAGTTGAGCGACACCCTCTTGCCTACAATTCAGTGCTATCTCAGTCTGACGGGTATGCAACTCGCCACTCTGCAGTGCTTCAGCCACGGCCCGAACTTGCCCTCGTAAGCCGTCAAAGGCCTCAACAACTCCCTGCAGATCAGCACCATGTTTCGCCGCCAACTCACTCTCCGCTAGACATTTCAGCTCGGCCAACTGCTCCTGCACCATCCCCTCTCGTGAGGCCACCGTATCCATAACCTGTCGGGCTTCAGCCAGGCACCCTTTGACCTCTAGCAGCTCGCGCTGCAGCACCCTGAGCGCTTCACCTTGCGCTGAACGAGCCTCCACCCCCTGCTCCCGCAGAAGAGCCTGTTCGGCTGCCAGCTGTTCGATCTCCGCCTGTTTCCCAACAACCGCTCCCTCCAACGTACTCATCCTGGTCTGTACTGCCTCCAGACTCTCCACGTTCATTGCCTCCTCGTCAATTCGCCTTTGCACCGTATGCAAAACACCGACCGCCTGCTTGACCTCATCCCGCAATAAGTCCATCTGACCGCTCTCCCGCTCTCCGCCCCCCGCAGCGGCAAGCTTTTCCCCCTCAGCGCTCTGTCGACGCAAGAAAATCCATGCCGAAGCTGTGCTGAAACAGGTGGCAATCATGAAACCGCCATAGACCACCCCCATACCAAAGCCTGATGGTTCGTTGTTTGCAACAGACACGACAGGCACCGCCGCCGACTCTGGCTCGAGAACAGGAGCCGTCCTTTCACTGATCAGCCTCTCTTCGCGATACCAGGCAAGATACCTCTCCGCCTCTGTCATTTGCCACGGCAGGGGCTCCTCTTTCCCCTCAAAAGCATTCGTATCGCTGGGCACCGCCGCCTGCTCTTCCAAACTCACGGACAGACTCGCCGTTGCCGCAGCATCTCTCTCTTGCGGCCCAATGGCGATAGGTTCCCGATCGACAGCAGCCCAGTGATTCCCACCCTCCTCTTGCAAATAGGCCACGGCCAACTGCGGCGCGGTGCTTCCTGCCCGCATCTGCAACGAAGTCGGCGCCGACAACTGATCTTGCCAATACTCCCCGATCAACACCGTTTGGCCATGGATTCTAATCAAGTACAGGCTGGCAAAGTCCGTTTTCGCCGATGCTTCAGGTATCAACAGCGCTTTGGCGCTTGCAAAATTGTGCTGGACGAGTTCCGGATACTCGCCCTTATCATCCTGCAGACCGTTCAGACTTGCCACAATCAATACCGGCGTGCCGACCCGCACGAAATCAGCCAGACTATCCAAATCGCTGTTATTAAGTGTCACACAGCCATTGCTGCTAGTGAAACGCAACTCCTTGTTCGTTCCGTGAATAAAGATACCGTAGCCGTCACGCCCGGCACGCAGATCAAAATAGTTCGGATAATTCAGCTGAAAGGCCCGTGTGCCAAAGACCGACACCTTTCGATCTTGGTAGGACTTAGTGATGAAATAGACCCCTTCCGGTGTTTTCGCATCGCCCTCTTTCTCCTTTGGGCCAAAATTTTCACCGGTGGCGGCAACATATTCGGCAACCACCTGCAGGCGGCCATCATGACGCAAAACTCGTAAGCGCTGCCGATCCTTCTCCACCAAGAGACAGTAAATGGGCTTCGCTGCGACATAGACCCGCAGATCCAGGTTAAGCAGATTGTCGTGCCCGTTTTCCGGGGGTAACGGCGACAAATCAACCTTCCAAGGAGGGTGATTTGCGCCCTGAACCGGCAACACGCCACACAGAACGAATCCACAAAAAGATATCAGCAGAAATGGAATACGCTTCATCGACACCTTATTCATCATTCGCCGCCAACACCCGCTGCACCTGCCGACAGGTATCCTTGAGCAGTTTAGCCTCGCGAGCACGCAGCACACAACGCTGTGCAACCTGCCGTAGATGGCGGAGGCGTGTCTCTGCCAGATCGCCGCCAGACAACTGATCCAGCCCCCGCAACACCTTGCCTGCCACCTGAAACATGGAAGCAAGTTCCTCTCTACTCGCCGCGCGAGGCCGGTACAACCCCTGTGCGGCCAATCCCTCCATCCGTAGCAGCCCTTGATAGAGTTCATAGCAGAGAATCGCTACCGCCTGTGCGAGATTGATCGAGGCGAAGTGGGCGGCCGTTTGGATGGTCGTCACCAAACCGCAACAGGCCAGATCCTCATTGGAAAGTCCCTTGTCCTCGGGCCCAAAAAGGAGCGCCACCGGGCCATGGGCAAGGGTAGGCACGATCAGTTCGGCCACCTCTGCAGGTGCCGCCATCGGCATCCGTTGTCTGCCTAGCCGGGCGGTCGTGCCAACCAACAGCGCATAGTCGTCCGTGACCGCTGTCAAACTGTCAGAATAGCGCAGTCCCTCCAAGAGATGTGCGGCATTGTGAGTTGCGGTCTTGCGGGCCTGCTCCATGGCCTCAGGCGCTAACGGGGCACCAATGACAACCAATCGTTCGACCCCCATGTTATGAGCCGCGCGTGCCGCAGAGCCGATATTCTCGGGATATTTTGGCCGCAAAAGGATGACACTGATGCGCCCGAGCAGGGTCTCAATCTGATTCACCGCTGACACCCTTCGCAATAAAAGGTCGAGCGCCCAGCCAACCTAACTTGAGCTACCATAGCCCCACAGCGCAGGCACGCTTTCCCAGAACGACCATAGACCTTCAGTTTGAGTTGAAAATAACCAGGTCTGCCACTGGCATTGGCGAAATCGGCAATGGTTGATCCTCCGGCGGCAATCGCCCGCCGCAAGACAGAGCGACTCTGGTTCACAAGCGCCTTCCACTCCTCAAGGCTCAGTTGGTTGCTTGGTTTGAGGGGAGAAATTCCTGCCTCATGCAGAATCTCACTGGCATAGATATTACCAATCCCCACTACCACTCGACCATCCATCAAAAAATTCTTCACCGGCTGACTGCGCCTGGCCCCTTTACCAGCCAAATAGTCGGCCGAAAACTCTTCGAGCAGAGGCTCCGGCCCCAGAGCCGCAAAATGAACCGTTTCATCCTGCTCCGGGGTCAACAACTGAATCGACCCAAAGCGACGGGTATCGTTGAAGCGCAACTCCAAGCCATCTGTAAACCTTACGCCAAGATGATCATGCGCAGCAAGCGGCGAGTCTGCCGGAAACAGTCCCAGTCGACCGGTCATTCCGAGGTGAATGACCAGCCGCACCTGATTGTCGAGCACGATAATGAGATATTTCGCTCGCCGCCGCACCTCAACTACCGTGGCACCCACGCCGCAACACCGAAGCGCGGCCTCCGGCATCGGCAGCCTCAGCGACAGCCCGGAGGTACGAACCTGGGCGAGGGTTTTTCCCACCAATAACGGACGCAAGCCTCGACAGACAACCTCTACTTCTGGCAACTCAGGCATCGGTGTTCATCATTTTGCGCACACGAATTTTCATGTTAAATAGACCTCACCATATGGTATGCTTGTGTGGATGCAACTCTCCGGCCGCTAACCGCAGCACATCTTCGACAATCAAGTCGGCTCAGGCAGAAGGGCTCCGCATCGCCATAGCGCTTGCCACAATCTGCGGCGCTACGGCAAGTTACGTGTGAACATACTCGAAACCCAGTCGTAAATAAATAGGGTAACTAACCTGCCTCAGGATAGTAAAACGTTTTCGCCGCTCACGGCCATTGCCTCCTGCGCAGACGGCAAAACTGTTTGGCGTGGTCATCTTCTCCTTCCACGAACTTACCTGCTTGGCCAAACCTCCCTTCACGGAAAAGAATTGATGCCCTCACAAAACACCCCTCCATCGCGCCACCTCCTCCGCCAAGAGACTTTGCGTCAGCGCGAAGCCCTCTCTGCCAGCCAGCGGCAACAAAAATCAGCCATCATCGCCACGCGCCTCCTTGACTTGGCGGTCATGGCGAGAATAAAAACCATTTTCACCTATGTCAATTTCCGCAGCGAAGTTGAGACAAAACCGCTGATTGCCACTTGGCTCGTCACTGGCAAAAAAGTCTGCGTCCCCATGACTTTGGCCAAAGAGTCACGACTTGAAGCCTATGAGATCAGGAACTTGGACAAGGATCTCCTTCCTGGCTATTGCCAAATCCCGGAACCGGACGCAACCCGTCTTAAGCGGATCAACCCTGCCGACATCGAGGCGATCATTCTCCCTGGCAGCGTCTTTGACTTGAGTGGTGGCCGCTTAGGCTATGGCGGCGGCTACTACGACCGTTTCATCAGCCAGCAAGCCCCAAGCGCCATCCGGATCGCCCTAGCCTTTGAACTACAGCTCACAAACAGTTTGCCGTTATTAGCCCACGACCAAAAGATCCACACCTTGATCACCGAAGAGAGGGTCCTTCATTTTGCATGAGGTGCTGAATTACAAAGCAGAAAAGAGTCAAAAAATCCTCCGCGCCTCTGCGGGAGATCATAAAAAAAACCCTTTGGGAACCCTCATATCACGGCCTCCTTCACTACTCTCCTTCGTCCCCTGTCAGGTATGCCCATGAAACAGACCGCTATCTTTCGTTCGCCCCTCTTTTTGGAACACATGAAAAATTTCGACCACATCGAGTCTGCCCAGCGACTTGAAGTGCTGTATGAGGCACTCGACCAACCGGAAATCGCCAAACACTTTCTCTTCCCCGCCTTTGAACCCGCCAGCCATAAACTTCTCGAACAAGTTCACGCCCCAGCCTACGTCAAGCGGGTGGCAGCCACCGCCGGCAAACCACAGGTTGTTCTCGACCCGGACACCCGCACCTCTCCCCTCTCCTATGAGGCGGCTTGCCTGGCAGCCGGCTCCGCAATTACCGCCGCCCGGCTGCTAGTCGAAGGCGAGATCAAAAACGCCTTCTGCCTGGTGCGCCCTCCTGGCCATCATGCCGAAAGCGACCATGCCATGGGCTTTTGCCTGTTCAACAACGTGGCCGTGGCCGCCCGTTACGCCATCGAGCAACTCAAACTCAAGCGGGTATTGATTGTCGACTGGGATATCCATCACGGCAATGGCACCCAACACTCCTTTTACGATACCGACGAGGTGCTCTATTTCTCCATCCACCTCTCTCCGCACTATCCAGGCACCGGGGCCTCCTACGAGATCGGCAACGGCCAAGGCGAAGGCTACACCATCAATGTGCCACTTTCCTCGCACCTCGACAACCAGGCCTATGCCACGGTTTTCAACAACCTGCTGACCCCTATCACCCGTCAGTATAAGCCCGAACTGATCATCCTCTCGGCCGGTTACGATATTCACCGAGACGACCCCCTCGGCGGCATGTTGGTCACCGGTCCCGGCTTTTCTTACATGACCAAGGTCTTGCTTGATTTAGCTGCCGAACTCTGCGACAATCGGTTTATGGCCTGCCTGGAAGGCGGCTACTCGCTCCATGGTTTACGAGAAGGGGTTTTCGCCACCCTGTCCGAAATGCGGGGTCAGTCGCTTCTCACCGATAAGGCCGTCATCGAGTTCACCAGCGCCGCCTATCCCATCAGGGCACTCGACGAAACAAGAAATATTGCAAAAAAGTTTTGGACTCTATAAACTACCTCCATGGAACTCACTAAAATTCTCATCGCCGACGATGACCCCTTAGTTCGGGATGCCATCAAGAAAATCCTCGAGATCTTCGGCTACCAGGTCGTCGCAGTCACCAATGGCCGTGAAGCCATGCACGCCTTAAACGATACCTTTGCCGTCATCATTCTCGATATCAACATGCCCATCATGGATGGCTTTGAGACCCTGGAGTCCTTGAATCACGAAAAAAACACCATCCCAGTCCTCTTCCTCACCGGGGCAGGATCCATGGAGTACGCGCTGAAGGCGATCAACCTGGGGGCCTACGACTTCCTCACCAAACCAATCGCCGATCTCGACATGTTCGCGATCAAGATCAAACGTGCCATTGAGAAGCGCATGTACATCCTCATGCACAAGGCCTACGAGGAGAATCTCGAGTTTGAAGTCAAGAAGAAGACCAGAGAGCTGGTGATCAAAAACACTCTGCTGGACGACTACAGCCGCCAGCTTGAAGAGAACACCATCAACACCATCGCCACCCTGCAGATCGCACTCGAAGAAAAAGACCCCTATACCGCCGGTCACACCAAACGGGTCACCAGGTTCGGCACCATGATCGGTAAGGCCATGGGCCTTGATGGCCTGCAGTTGCATACCCTGATCTGCGCCTGCCAGATCCATGACATCGGCAAATTGGTGATTGACGTCAGCTGCATCCAACGGCCTGGCCCTCTCTCCCCTGAGGAGTGGGCACGGGTCACCCAGCACCCCGAGATTGGCTACAACATTCTGCAACCACTACAGTTTTTAGAGCGTGAGAGCACTATCATCCTACAGCACCATGAGCGCTTTGATGGCACCGGCTACCCCGGCAAGTTAAAGGACCAGCAGCTTGACCCTCTGGCCCGGATCGTCACCGTCGCCGACAGTTTCGATGCCATGACCTCGAAACGAAGCTACAAAGTGAATAAATCAATGGAAGAAGCCATTGAAGAGTTGTATATGTGTTCCGGTAGCCAATTCGACCCCGAGGTAGTGGACGTTTTCGCCAACCTCCTGCGTAACCAGTAAGTCTTTTCATCACTCAGAAGGAGCTCTGTCCAAAAGAGGAGCCGTAACCCGAAACCGGAGCTGTTCCGCAGGCCGCTGACAAAGCAGACCTGGTGCTGCTGAAAGTTACGTTTTTTTCAAGGATCAAACCATGCAAATCACCCCCGAAGAGATCACTAAGGTCGCCCATCTGGCCAGGCTCGATCTCAATCCCGCCGAAGTGGCGCACATGACCGATCAGGTTGGTGCCATCTTGACCTACATCGATAAACTCAACGAATTAGACACCACGGGCGTTACCCCGACAACCCACGCCTTGGCCATCAATAACGCCTTTAGAGACGATGTGGTCATCCCTTCGCTGCCACAGTCCGAGGCCATCAAAAACGGCCCCAAGCAGAATGGCGAGGCCTTCATCGTGCCGAAGGTCATCAGCTGATCACACCCCCCCCGTACGAGGATGTAATGGAATTAGCACTATACGATCAAACTATCCATCAGCTCCAAGAGCTGTTACAGAGCAAACAACTCTCCTCCGTTGAACTCACCAATCAGGTGCTAAACCGTATCGATCAGGTAGAGCCCCAGATCGGTGCCTTTATCACCGAATGCCGTGATTTGGCCCTCAGTCAGGCCGCCGCCGCCGATCAGATGCTGGCCAAAGGCGAAGGCGGTCCCCTCTGCGGCATTCCGCTGTCGATCAAGGATGTCCTCTGCACCAAAGGGGTCAGAACAACCTGCGGTTCAAAGATTCTCGAACCCTTCGTGCCACCCTACGACGCCACGGTAATCACCCGCCTCAAAGAGCAGGGTGCAGTCATGGTCGGTAAGGTCAGCATGGATGAGTTCGCCATGGGCTCGGCCAACGAAAACTGCGCCTACGGCACCCCGAAAAATCCGTGGAATACCAACCACATCTGCGGCGGTTCAAGCGGCGGCTCAGCGGCCTCGGTAGCCAGCGGCGAGTGCATCGCCTCCCTCGGCTCCGACACCGGCGGCTCGGTACGGCAACCGGCCTCCCACTGCGGCGTTGTCGGCATGAAACCGACCTACGGACGGGTCTCGCGCTTCGGCCTGCTCGCCTTTGCCTCCTCTCTTGACCAGATCGGCCCTTTGACCAAGGACGTGCGCGACTGCGCCATGATGCTGAACGCTATCGGCGGCTATGACCCCAAGGATTCAACCTCGGTCAAAGAGTCGATGCCGGACTTCACTGCTACACTCTCTTCTGGCCTGAGCGGCATGAGGATTGGCATCCCAAAAGAGTATTTTAGCGAAGGCCTCGACCAGGAAGTGCGGGCCGCTGTTGAAAACGGTATCTCTCTCCTGCGTCAAGCCGGGGCCGAAATCATCGAGGTCTCCCTGCCCCACACCGAATACGGCATTGCCGCCTACTACATCATCGCCCCGGCCGAGGCCAGCTCAAACCTGGCCCGCTACGACGGGGTCAAATACGGTTTCCGTAATCAAGACGCCAGCACCCTGCTCGAGATGTACAAGACCAGCCGCTCGCAAGGATTTGGCCCCGAGGTCAAGCGCCGCATCATCCTCGGCACCTACGCCCTCTCCTCCGGTTACTATGATGCCTACTACAAAAAGGCTTCTCAAGTACGCACGAAAATTGTCGAAGATTACCAAAGGGCCTTCACTGCCTGCGATGCCTTAGTCTCTCCGGTCACCCCGACACCTGCCTGGCGCTTGGGCGACAAGGCTGACGACCCGCTCGCCGCCTACCTCTCTGACGCCATGACCATCTGCACCAACCTGGCAGGGCTTCCAGCAATGTCTCTGCCCTGTGGCTTCAGCACAGCCGGGCTGCCGATTGGTTTCCAGATCCAGGGCCCACATTTTCAGGAAGGAACTCTGCTCAAGATTGCCTTCGCCCTGGAACAGGCCCTTGGAATCAGCCAACGCCGCCCGCCAATCAGCACCTAACACCTGATAGACTACCCCGTCTAAGCAACTGAACCGTGACCATGAAACTGACCATTCCCGAACATATCAAGAACCTCATCCCCTACCCGCCTGGCAAACCCCTCGAAGAGCTGGAGCGGGAGTACGGCATCACCGGCTCCATCAAGATGGCCTCCAACGAAAACTCACTCGGCCCCTCGCCCAAAGCGGTAGGCGCCATTGCTGCAGCACTGAGCAACCTGCACCGCTACCCGGATGGCAGTTGCTACTACCTGGCTCAAGCCCTGGCCGCCAAGCTTGGCGTAGATGCTGGCCAAATTGTCTTCGGTAACGGCTCAGACGAAATCATTGCCCTGCTGGCTGCAGCACTGGTTATGCCCGGTGACGAAGTTATTTCATCGAAACCGTCATTTTTGGTCTACCCGAAGGTCGCCCAGGCTCAGGGCGGGATTAACCGGGTGGTGCCGCTTAACAAGATGCACCACGACCTTGACGCCATCGCAGGCCAGATCACCGACCGTACCCGCCTGATCTTCCTCGACAACCCAAATAATCCCACCGGTTCCGTCTTCAGCAAAGAGGCCTTCAATGCCTTCCTGGCTAAGGTTCCAGAGAGTGTGGTTACCGTCCTCGACGAGGCCTACCTCGATTTTGTCGACCATGACAAGCGGATCGACGTCCGCGACTACCTCGCTGGCCCAAAGCCGGTGGTCGGTCTGCGCACCTTCTCAAAGGCTTACGGTTTGGCCGGCCTCAGGGTTGGTTTTGGGCTGATGTCACCGGCAATCGCCGACTGCCTGCACCGGGTGCGCGGCCCCTTCAACGTCAATAGTCTGGCCCAGATCGGTGCCCTCGCCGCCCTGGGAGATGAAGACCATTACCAGAACACCATGACCATGACCAAGGAGGGCATCCTGTGGCTGAGCAAGGGCCTCACCGCCTTGGGACTCACCCCGCTGCCGACCCAGACCAACTTCTTCCTGGTCGACCTGCACCAGGACGGCAAGGCCTTTTATCAGGCCATGCTCAAGAAAGGGGTGATCGTGCGCCCAATGACGGCCTATGCTCTGCCCACCTATATCCGCATCACGGTCGGTACCGCCGCTGAAAACGAGCGCCTGCTGCAGGCGGTCAGCCGCACTTTGACCGAACTCGCTGCATGAGCGAAAATCAGCAGATCATCACCATCGATGGCCCTTCGGGCTCCGGCAAGAGCACCATCAGCCGGCTGTTGGCCCAACGACTCAAGCTAACCTATCTCGACACCGGCGCCATGTACCGGGCCGTTGGCCTGCTCGCCCATCGGCAGTCAATCGATTTGACCGATGATGCAGCCGTCCGCCGCTTGATGGCAGACCTTGACCTGCAAATGCGACCAGGCGCCGTTGAGGCGCAGGTCATCATCAATGGTGAGGACGTCTCAGAGGCCATCCGCACTGCCGAAATGGGCATGATGGCCTCCAAGGTTTCCGCGCTACAACCGGTACGACAAGCGCTTACCGCCTTGCAACAGGCCATAGGTGCCAAACAGGCTGTCGTCGCCGAGGGCCGTGACATGGGCACGGTGGTTTTCCCACAGGCCAAATACAAATTTTTTCTCTCTGCCACTGCCGAAGAGCGGGCTCGTCGGCGTACAGAGCAACTCAAAGAGAAGGGGCTTCCCGCAAACTTTCCCGAGATTCTCGCGCAGATAATGCAACGTGACCACGATGACAGTTCCCGAGCCCTGGCACCGCTGAAAGCGGCCCCGGACGCGGTACTGATCGACTCTTCAACAATACCCATTGACGGGGTCGTTCAATGGATGCTGGATACAATCAAGAAACCATAACAGGAGAGGAGAATGCAGGATACGAAGCGATTCAACGAACTGCGGCAACTGAAACGGCGGCACCTCATCTATTACCTGGAGGTCTTTGACCAAAAAACCGGCAAGCTCTTGGGCCACTTGGTTGACCTGACCGTCAAGGGGATAAAACTGATCAGCAAGGAAAAAATTACCCCGAATCAGTCCTTCTCACTACGCATGATCATGCCGGAAGAGTATTGTCCGCAAAAAGAGGTGCGGTTTGCGGCAAAAAGCACTTGGTGCGGAGAAGATGTCAACCCGGACTTTTACGCCACCGGTTTCAACACCCCCGATTTGGCAGAGGACACCAGACGCCTGTTCATGATCCTGATCAACCAGGTTGGCTTTAACGACTAATTCCCAGGCAAGCCCAACAAAAACGATGTCGATCGATAACGAACAACAAGCACAAGAGGCTATTGAGGCCTGGCGGGTCGAAACAAACCGCGTCCAACTGAGGTATCTGCAAGAGGCGACAGCCTCCCTTGAGATGAGTGCCATGTATTACGAGCAAAAAGGCAACGACCTCGGCGCTGCCCGCATCGGCCGCTGCTTGGCGCTGCTGCAGACTCGACGAGACGAGCTATTGAAGGAATAACCCGATTATTTATGCGTGAGGGGAACAGGACTTCTGCTGAGTTAGTCGTGACTATTCAGCAGGGCCCCTCAGACCATCTTTTCTTGCGACCAGTCATTATGCTCAAACTGGGTGTGATCAGGTTTTGCAGGTTTCATCTCAGCCATTCTCGCCTTTAGCCAAACCAGAATTTTATCAAATTCGGCCCCAACTTCCTGCAACGCCTTGCCGCGATGGCTTATTCTGTTTTTCTCCTCCATCGAGGCCTGAGCAAAGGTCTTGCCCAGCTCCGGGCAAAAGAATACCGGGTCGTACCCAAAACCACCCGCCCCCTGCACCTCTTCCGTAATAACCCCATGGCACTGCCCCTCATACGTCAGAGCTGGCCCACTCGGCACCGCAATTGACACGACGCAATGAAAGGCCGCACGCCGATTTGTTTCACCTTTCATGGCAGCCAAGAGCTTATCGATATTGGCCTGATCGTTACAAGCCGGGCCAGCGTAACGTGCAGAATGGACACCCGGCTCCCCGCCTAAAGCCTCCACCACCAAACCAGAATCATCAGAGATCGCTGGCAGACCAAGAACTTTGGCGGTAAACAGTGCCTTTTTGTAGGCATTGTCGTCGAAGGTTTCACCATCCTCTTCAACTTCCGGGATAGGTCCAAAATCGTTTAAACATCTGATTTCAACCGGATATCCTTTCAACATCTCCTGAAACTCCAAAACCTTCCCTTTATTTCTGGTGGCCAGCACAAGGACTATATTCTGCATTGTTTCCTCTCAATAGCGTCTGTATTTTTTTTCTGGATCAGTTCGCAAAACGGACTGACGCCTCAACCTTGTACCGTGCATAAGACAAAACGAACAATAACGATATGATGTGCCAAGAAAAGCGTCACCGCACTATATCATGTATGTTTCGTGGAAAAAAAATTTGCCTCAAGCCTCGTTCATTCCTATAGTTATAGCAAGAAGGCAACTTGCCAAAAGGGGTACCACGGGGTCACGGTTCTCACTTCAACAGCGTGGGCGTTTCAACAAAATCCCCGATTCCATGAAAAACTGCCCAGGAAAAGCACTCTCTCTCCTGTCAGGCATGGACCGTGGCCCTGTTTCTCTCCTTGCAAAACAGTAGTCAGGATGTGTTTTATAAAACGCCCTCAAAGGACGATTTCATGCAGGTCCAGCAGTTGAGACGTACCAACGTCAGGGAGGTGTCAGTATGTGGCTCGATTTTCTCCTCTTTATCACCATTTGTCCCCTAATCGGTTTATGCCTGTATTTTCTGATCGACCATAGGAATCGCTCAGCGGAGCATCTGGATCGACTCAAGGAAAATAGCCATCTCGTGTGCTAGGGTCAAGCGTAAGATCTCCGGATAAGACGTGGTGGTGCTTGCCGCTTTGATCTCTGATCACCAGCAGTCCATCCTCGTCGGGCCCCAGTGACAGGCCGTGCACGATTTGTCCGTCGATAGTAACCCAGGTGAGTGTTTTGTTCATCGTGGCGTCCCTGGCTCTCCATTCCCCCAGTATTCCTGAAAAGTCGTTCTTTTCCAGCCTGGCAATGACCGTCTCAATGCGCCTCAGTAGCGTTGCAAGCATCACCCCCTTGCCAATCGCCCTGCCGCTAGCCATCAAAAGCGACGTTGCCCGGGAGCGGAGTTCTCCGGGGAATTGCTCAAGACTGGTCTGCAAGTTGATGCCAACCCCCAAGGCAACCAAAGGCTCTTCCCCGACAGCCATGTGACACTCGACCAAAATACCTGCCACCTTCTGCCCCGCAATCAGCACATCATTGGGCCACTTGATCCGGCTGGCCAGTCCACTGACCTCGTCGATCGCGAGTGCCGTTGCCAGGCCTGCTGCCAAAGTGACCCGCGCCAGTTGCGGTAAGGCAATGGCAGGACGCAGTAAGACCGTGCAATAAAGCCCGGCCCCTGCCGGTGACTCCCAGCACTTCCCCAAACGGCCGCGCCCCTTGGTCTGGGTCTCAGCCACCCAGACCGTCCCGGACTTCTCCCCAGCCCGTCCCATCTCCAGCGCCAAAGAGTTCGTTGACTCCACCGTTTGCAGGGAGTGAACTCGACGCTCCTCAAGGTGTCCGGCCTGCTTAATCCTTTGCCAGATGGGATCTCCGTCAAATGGATCCATCCCCGGTTCACTGAGACAAAAGTCCAGAAAAATACTCAATGGTTCGTAACAGCCCCGCCTCAAGTTGCGTTGTCGGCGCCCACTGCAATTTCTGCCGCGCCAAGGTAAGATCCGGTTGCCGCTGTCGTGGGTCATCCATCGGTAACGGCTTGATGATGATTTCAGACGAGGAGCCAGTCATGGCCACAACCTTCTCGGCCAACGACAAAATAGTAAACTCCACCGGATTACCAAGATTGACAGGCCCGGTAAAGGCATCCTCCGAGCCCATCAAGCGCACCATGCCCTCAATCAAGTCATCGACATAGCAGAATGAACGTGACTGCGAGCCATCGCCATAGACGGTAATTGGCAGCCCCTGCAGTGCCTGGACGATGAAGTTTGAGACCACCCGGCCATCGTTCGGGTGCATGCGCGGGCCATAGGTGTTGAAAATTCGAGCCACCTTGATCCTCAACTGGTGCTGGCGGTAGTAATCAAAAAACAGGGTCTCAGCGCAGCGTTTGCCCTCATCGTAGCAGGAGCGGAAGCCAATCGGGTTGACATGGCCCCAGTACTCCTCGGGCTGCGGATGAACCTGCGGGTCGCCATAGACCTCGCTGGTCGAGGCCTGCAGAATCTTGGCCTTAACCCGCTTGGCAAGCCCCAGCATATTGATTGCCCCATGCACACTGGTTTTGGTCGTTTGCACCGGATCAAACTGGTAGTGAATCGGCGACGCCGGACAGGCCAGGTTGTAGATCTCCTCGACCTCGACATAGAGCGGGAAGGTGATGTCATGGCGCAGCATCTCGAAGTGAGGGTTGCTCAGCAAATGGACTATATTATCCTTGGGGCCGGTAAAGAAGTTATCGACACAAAGAACATCACAGCCATCGGCCAAAAGTCGTTCACATAAATGAGAGCCCAGAAACCCCGCCCCACCGGTCACCATCACCCTCTTTCTAATCTGCATTAGTGTTCTCTCCTGATTACATTGACACGCATCAAAACTCGTAAATATAGATCGAATAGCCGGCATAACCAACCGGCGTGTACTTGCTCAGCCAATCGGTATCCTTGCCCTCATTGCGCTGGATCATCCGAAAAAAGACCAGGTAATGGGCACTGATCGCATAGAGTCCCGACTGTGGCGCCAAGAGCTCTGATTCCTCCATCGGTAACGCCCGAACCCCATAGGCCTCTGGGGCCGCAGAGCCGAAATAAAAGAGCCGTAACGGCCTTCCCCGACCATTTTTCTGTTGCCACGCCGCCAGCGACGGTAGATCCTGGCCCCAATCGATATTGCTGTCGTCAAGCAGATAAGGGCCGCGACCTGGCCCTCCGGCAATGGTATTCAGATACGAGAGGTGATGCGGATAAATTGCCCAGGCCTCGTACAGGGTCCAACAGAGCATCGCACCAACAAACAAGAGCTGCCAACGCTGCCGTTCCCCCATCAACAACTCCGCCGTGAACAGAAACAGAAAGGGGAAGGCTGGCAAGATTCGCCGCATACCGATGTTCTGTTTATCAAAACACGAAACGACAAGGATCACGACAGCAGGCACCAGCAGAAACCAAGCCGCCTCACCCCCCTTGCGCCGCCAGGCGCAAAGCCCGGCAACGGCAATGAGGAGCAAAATAGGCAACGGCTCCTTAATCGCCAAGGCAACTAAGTGATAATACCAAAATGGCTCGTCCGACACCATTCCGAGCAGATAATACTGCCCATCGCTAGGATAGTCGGTGTAAATCTTATGCAGACCATCCAGATAGATCGAGTAGTCAAACGAGAAGTTATAGGCGGCACCGATAATGACAATGCCTGCCATAGCGGCCAACAGCAGGCCCTGCAACCAAGCGGTCACCTTGACCTCACGCCGCCGCGACCACCAATAGCCCAGCAACAAAATCAGGTCAATCGGCAGAAGAAGCAGGGCCGTGTACTTGGAAACCAGGGCGCAACCAGTGAGCACCCCGCACAGCAACCAATCACGCCAATGGTTGCTGTGGAGACTTCGCCACAGAGTCCAGACTGCCAAGAACATGAAGAGCGTACACCCGATATCCTCGGTTGCCACCTTGGCATGAGCAAGAAGGTTCGGGCAGCAAGCTGCAATAGCGGTAGCCAGCAGCGCTGGATCAGGGCCATAGAGCCTCCTGCCCCAGAGGTAGATCGCCAAGATAAGAACTGTGCCAAGCAACAACACCGGCAAGCGTGCCCACAACGTCATCTGCTGCAAATCGTTGCCGCTCTCGAAGAAAAACTGACGGCCAAACTGCACCACGGGATTAATCGACTCCACCCAACGCGGGTCGTCCACCGCCGGCACGTGAAGATCCATAAACAACAGCGGCAGGGCGATTAGATCCTGGATCAACGGCGGGTGTGACGGGTTAAGCTGAAAATCACCCCGCGTCAAATAAGCATAGCCACCAGAGATGAAACTTGGCTCATCCCAGGTCAACGACTCATTCTGACTCCCGAAAAACCCTTGCCCAAAGAAGATAGCCGTAAAGAAAACTGCCAGCCACAAGGAGTATTTTTGCAATATTTTCCCCATTTAGATCTCCTCAACGAGCCTCGGTGGCCTGCGCCTTTGCCCTTTCCTCTCTCCACTGGCGGACCTTTTCCGCATCCGTATCTGCGCCCAACCGCCGCAGTACCCGCTCCAATCGCTCAGGCACGTCGGAGGTTAACGGTGGCTCCCCGACCCTGCCGTAGCAATCCACCGCACTCTGCAACTCACCAAGTTGCTCATAGGCCTTGCCGCGCAGCTCCCAAAAAAAACCAGGGGGGTCTCCGGGCGGCATCAAATCGAGCCAACGCATCACCTCCTGCGGTTGGTCAAGCATGGTGTAGCCCTCCGCCAAGATCATCAAAATCTTGTCAGACATCTCCTCCGGCCTTGCATTGACCGCCCTCAAGCCATATTCGACGGCTTCCTGCGGCCGCTTTTGACGCAGCAACACCCAGGCCATATCTTCAAAAATTTCAAGAGGACCATCCCTCTCGGCAAGAATCTTTCGGTACAGTGCCTCGGCCTTGGCATACTCTTCTCTTTGGATATAGGCATCCCCTAAAAACATGCCAGCCAACACATTGCGCGGGTCTCTTTCAATATCAACAGAAAAAAGGCTTACCCCGTCACGATAGTCATAATTCCGAAGCCAGGTTGCCCCTCCTGCCATGCCAAGTAACACGATAAGCCCTATGCCGAAAGGTAGCGCCTTTTGGCCACCCTTACCCCAACTGCAACCGGAAAATACCCCCGTCACTCCTAAGCAGAACCAAAGGGATGGTAGATAGGCAAAACGCTCGGCCAAAGCAACTTCGGTGGCGAAAACAATATTTGCCGTCACCGAAAAGGAGATCACATAGAGCAAGATCGCCAAACCAAACAAACGCTTTCGCCTCCATCCAATAACAGTCAAGCCGCAAGCAAGCAGCACAGTCAGTCCAATCGCACCACCCCAAAACGAAAACAGACCCCGCACCGGCAAGTCAATTTCAGGCCCTGAATAGACACCCTGCAAACCAATGGGCCAACACAACTTGGCAAGGTACAGCAGTTGTATTTTGCAGGCGGTCAAGATACGCCAGTCCGTGGGCATAAAGGCCAACGGCGAATAAATGCTATAAAAGGGCGGCCGGCCCATAGTGCCCCGATCAACCCCATAGGCATGAAAAAGAAGCCACAATGCGGTCAGCAAAAGCAGCCCACCATACAACGGCAAACGCCTTTTGCACCCCCGTTGCTGGAAGAGGTCAACCACGAGGAGGACAGCAAGAAAGGTGACGGCATGCTCTTTCGATAACAACGCCAACAGGTAGACAAACCCCGCCAACCACCAGCGATAGGGGCGCTCTGCATGAGCCAGGCGCAACGCTAGCAGAAAAAAGAGGGCAGCCAACAGCTCCGAGCGACCGATAACCTCGTTCAGCACCTCGGTATGAATGGGGTGAACGGCAAACAGTGCCGCCGCCGCGAAACTATGCCAGACAGAAATTTTCCAGCACCGCAACAACTGAAAAAACAGCAAACTGACCAAGGCATGCAACAGCACATTGAATAGATGATACGCCCAGGGATCAGGGCCCAACAACCAGCGGTTCAGGGCTAAGGTGAGAATGGTGAGTGGCCGGTACAGACCTCGGTCCGCCCCTACTCCCCAATAATCACTGGTGAAAATGGCACGCAGGTCAAGAGAGTAAACAAGGGGGTTTTTGACAACAATCGGCACATCATCCAAAATAAATGCGCCCGGAAAGGAGTTGGCGTAGACAACAACCCCAAGTAACAGGACAAGTCCGGCCAGGTAATAATCCACCTTCTGCGACTGCCACTGCATCTCCGACTTTTCCTTTTCAGCTCTCATTGAGGGACAAAACCCTGTGCCGCTTCCCGTGCCTTGATCCACTGCTGCACCTGCTGCGCTTCCTCGATTTCTCCAAGTTTGAGTAGTAAACGCTCCAGGCTGTACGGCACCTCAGAGCCTGGTGGCGGCTCACCGACTCGACGGTATGCATCAACTGCCAGCCGCATTTCACCCAATTCCTCATGGGCCTTGCCTTTGAGTTCCCAATAATAGCCAAGTTGCCCCTCACGGGGAATGTGATCAAGCCACTTTAGGACCTCACGCGGCTGACGCAGAAGGACATTAATCTCCACCAAGGTGGTTACAAGTTTATCGGAGAGATGCTCTTTCCCCTTCTCCACCTCTGCAAACGCTTGCATGGCATAGCCCAAGGCTTCCTGCGGTTTGCCCTCTCGTACCAAAAGCCAAGCCAATGTCTCTAGGTTTTCAATGAGCGCGGGATGATACACCATGATTTCCCGACAAATCTCCTCGGCTCTAGCATAATCTTGCCTTTGCACATAAACATCTATCAGAAAAATTCCTGCCAAAATATTTTGAGGGTCCCTGCCAAAATCAGCTGTCCACAAAGACTCCTGACTAGAATATTCCTTGTTGCGAAACCAAGTTCCGCCGCTTGCCAAAAGCAACACCACGCAAATCGCTATTCCTGCCAGCTGCCGATTCCGTTTCAGAAAAAAATCGCCATTTGGCAGGAATCCGGCAACCCCCATGCAAAACCAAAGTGAGGGCAGGTACGCCGCACGCTCTGCCATAATAACCCCTGAGGCAAAAAAAATGTTCGATGTGACCGTAAAACAGACGGCATACAGTACAATAGCCAAACCGTAAAGCTGTCGCCGCCGAAAGCCGTAGAGGGCCAGGCTCATTCCTGCCAACCCCGTTGCGACAATAAGGGCACCCCAAACAGAAACAAGCGTCGTAAGCGGCGACCCCACCGCAGGGCCGGAATAAACACCCTGCAACCCACTTGGCCAAAACAACTTGCCGAGATACAACAGCTGAATCTTCAACGCTGTTAACACCCTCACAGTCGTCGACATGAAGGCCAAAGGCTGATAGAGAATATTTTCCAGCAGCGAGTTACGGAAAGGATCAGGAGGCCCATAGTGCAACCCGAACTCCCTGTATAAAAGCCATACCGCCACTATTATCAGCATGGCGGCATGCAAGGCCAGGCGTTTCCTAAGGCCTCGGCGAAAAAAAACATCCACCAGGAAAAGGGCGGCTAGAAAAGTAATGGCATGTTCCTTGGACAGCAGCGCCAGCGCGAAACAGGCTCCAGCAATAGTATGAACATAGGCTTTCTCTGACTCAGCCAGTTGAAGTGCCAACAGAAAAAATAGCGCCACAAATAACTCTGAACGACCAACCGCCTCATTGACGACTTCGGTATGGATGGGATGAACAGCAAATAACGCAGCGGCAAAAAAGCTCCGGATCATCCCGAAGCGCCACCTCAACAGCAACTGAAAAAAGACAAGCCCGACCAAGGCATGCAGGCAAACATTGACCACATGATATGACCAAGGTTCCGGCCCTAACAACCAACGGTTGGCGCCAAACGACAAAATGGTCAGCGGACGGAATAGCCCTGATTTATTGACCCTGCTGCCCCAATAATCGGTGGTGAAGATGGTAGAGAGGTCAATGTCAATAACTAATGGATTTTCCGCAACAAGATGGACGTCATCCACAAAAAAATCTCCGGGAAAGCTATTGGCATAAACCATGACTCCCAGCAGGACGATCACCAGGCTAAGCACCACCTTCTGCCATCGTAAAGACAGAGGCGCGGCAACCTCCTCCACGCCATTGCACAATGAGCCAGTAAGGGAAGGGGCTACCTTACGAGTTTTCTCACTCCCCAGGACTTCTCTTTTTTTCCTTATTTGGACGATCATTGTCGATTTTGCAGGAGATTATCGGCAGCCTCAGGATGAGCTGCGAGAATAGCGGCAAGCCGTTCAGAAATATTTTGTGCTCCAGGGTCTATCCGCACCGCCTCCCGATAGAGCGGAATCGCCTCCGCAAAACGGCCCTGTTCTACACGTAAATCAGCCAGCATTGCGTGTGAACTGGCCACGCCTGGGGCCAGGGTACGAATAGACTGAAATTGTGCCTCTGCCCCGGCATAATCACCCTTCTTCATCAAAATCATGCCCAGATTCCCCTTGGCGGGAATAAACGCCGGATCAAGCGTAATCGCCTTCTGGAAAGAAAACTCGGCCTTCTCCAGATCATTAACCCGAATGAAGGCGTTGCCAAGATTGTACTGGGCAAGGGCATCGTTCGGACTCATCACGACCACTTGCTGATAGGCATCGATTGCCTTCTGGAATCGTCCAAGTTGACTAAATATCCGGCCGAGATTCGTATAAAGCTCAGGATCCTGTTGCCTGTCAGGCGTCAAGCGTAACGCCTCCATAATCGGTTGGACTGCCTCAGCAAAATGCCCTTCCTTCATGAGCGCTTTGCCCAGGTTTTCTTGGGCGCGAGCATTGCCTGGTCGCTTCGCTACCGTGTCGGCCCAAATGCTGAGCTCTGTCCGATAGTCTTGGTTTCGGCTCCATGTCATCACCGCCATCGTAAAAATAACAAGCACAGATAACACGACCTTGGCATGAGTGCCGCCATGTCCCTTCCGCCAAACATAATCAACCGTAAAGACGACGGAAACAACAACAGCGGCCAGAGGCAGATACATTCTCCTCTCGGCGACAATCTCCGTCACAATCGGAATAAAACTCGAGGTAGGGGCCAGGATACAAAAAAACCATGCCCCAAGAAAGGACCACCAGGCAGAACGCTGCACACCCCATATCGTTGCCCCGATCATCACAGCTAACAGCGTGGCCGACAGAAAAAAGCCGCCAGAAAAATTTCGGGTAACCGGCCAGTCATGGCTATCCAGGATCAATGGATACGGCCAAAATGCCTGCCGCAAATAATGGACAACAATAGAGAGTTGGGTTCGGAAATAATCAAGAACACTCAACTCGACCGAGTCAAAAAGGACTGAAGAGGCCCGTGGATTATTTAACTGATAAAAAATGAGGACAGCCCAAGACGCAGCCAGACAACCATAAAACCAACGCCGCGTTAAAAGAGCTTTTCGAAATGTGCCCAACACGAAAAGACGATCATAAAGCAACACCAGCAATGGTGCTGAGACCATTACCTCCTTACTCGCCATACCCAACACGCAAGACACAACTGCCATCACATAGCAAAATTGCGGCCGAGATGAGCGAAAAGCCCCTGCCGCAAAAGAGAGCGTGGCCAGGTAGAAAAGCCCCATCAGCGTCTCAGTCCGTTGCGAAATGTAGTTCACCGCCTCCGTTTGCAGGGGATGAACCATCCATAAGACAGCAACGAGCAGGGCGTAACGATTAGCAGCTAGTCCAAAATGCGTAGAAAATCGCGGGAGCAACAGTGTGCTGCGAACAAGAGCAAACAACGCGAAGGCGGCCAAGACATGAATGGCATTATTGAAGACATGGTACCCTCGTACGTCCAAGCCGCCAATCGCATAATTGATGGCCACCGAGACGGAAGGCACGGGACGGGCTGCTAGTGGAGAACTGTTCGGAGTAGGAAGAAGGAGGGGCCAAGGGGGCAGCAATGATTTGATATCAGGGTTATCAATAATCGCTGGATAATCATCGAAAATAAACTCTCCATCGAGATTATTCGAAAAAGCAAGAAGCCCACAGAGAAATATCGCCAAAACACATAGCCATAACTCAAGCGCTCCTGGCCCCATCCTGCTTGCCGAGGAAACGCCTCGTCGACTCTCCGACTCCCCTATAGAACAACTGTGCGCTTGAAGGTTCGCCGCGACCACTCGCTTTCGATCCGACTCGCTTTTAACTCTTTTTTTTGCCATCGGTTCATCCCCTGCCGACACTATGCCCATACCAGTACAGCCATACAGGAGTGTACTCCGACACCAACCGCGCTAAGCGTACCACAAACCGTACACATCGTTATGCCAGACGCAATTGACCTATCAAACTTTCCAGAGATTGTACTTCAAAATACACCAGATGGCCCGCGCCCCATCCCGCCAGCCGATCTTCTTGCCCTCTTCATAGGTGCGACCATAATAGGAAATGGGCACCTCATAGATTCGCAGCCGTTTCCGGGCAAGTTTGGCGGTGATCTCAGGCTCGAAGCCGAAACGGTTCTCTTCAATGGTAATCCCGGCCACACTCTCCCGGCGAAAGACTTTGTAACAGGTCTCCATATCCGAGAGGTTCAGATCGGTAAAGACATTGGAGAGCAAGGTCAGGAAACGATTGCCCACCGAATGCCAAAAGTAAAGCACCCGCTGTGCGCCGCCACCACCAAAACGAGAGCCATACACCACGTCGGCCTTGTCGTCAATGATTGGCTTTAACAGTTGGGGGTACTCAGCCGGGTCATACTCCAGGTCAGCATCCTGGATGATGATCACATCCCCCAAAACCTGTGCCAGGCCGGTGCGCAAAGCCGCCCCCTTGCCCATATTTTTTTGATGGCGAAACACCCGAAAATCCGGCCCGGAGAGTTCCGCCAAGATGCGGGGAGACGCATCAGACGAGCAGTCGTCCACCACCACAATCTCCTTGCGATAGGGCGTACGGCGCACGGCAGCAATCAGTTCCGCGACCGTATCCTGCTCATTGAAAATCGGAATGATGATGGAAAGTAAAAAATCATCCTGCATGGTTACTAGTGCCTCTCTGCTGCGGCGAGGTTGTAATTGCTCCGCTCAGACCGTTATGGTATATTTTCGCGAGTGCCATGCGATACTCTATGCATTTTCATCGTCTATGGAATCTCCCACAATCCCCATTTCAAAGGGGAGGGGATCTTGACGTTTTGAGCACTGCAATTTCTTAACCCACATTGCATCACCCACGCTCCACTTGCAATGCAAAAATCCTAACAGGAACATCCATGGTTGCAGAAAGAGCCCCAGGCATCAATCCGCCGCCGGTTATTAGCGTTATGCTTCCCTGCTATAACGAGGAGGTGTCTGTCGGGCGAGTCATTGACGATTGCCGAAAATATCTCCCTGAAGCAGTCATCTATGTCTTAGACAATAACTCAACCGATCAGAGTGTCGCGGTGGCAAGGGCACACGGTGCAACAGTCATCCGAGAGAAAAGACAGGGCAAGGGTTTTGTCGTCCAGGCCATGTTCAGCAAAATCGAGTCCGACATCTATGTGGTGGTGGACGCAGATGCCACTTACGACCTCTCTGCAGTCAAAACGATGGTCGAGCTTGTCCATACCGATGCGGCAGATATGGTTGTCGGCAACCGTATGCACACTGTTTCAGCCCAATCCTTCCGACCTTTTCACGTCTCCGGCAACCATTTAGTTCGATTTCTTATCAACCGACTTTTCGGGTGCAACCTCACCGATATCATGTCAGGCTTCCGGGTGATGAATAGAGATTTCGTCAAAAACATCAACCTTATCAGCGGAGGATACGAAGTCGAAACCGAAATGACCATCAAGTCCTTGAAATTCGGCTATATCATCAAAGAAGTCAATTGCGCCTACAGCCAACGAATTGCGGGCAGCCACTCAAAGCTCAACACCTTCAGCGATGGCGCGTTGGTGCTGAAAACCATCTTCAGCATCTGCAAAGACTACAAACCACTTCTCTTCTTCTCGTCGGTTTCGACCTTCTTCCTGCTAGCCTCACTTGCCTCTGGTTCAGTGGTAATATCAGAATTCATCAGTACCCGCTACATCACCCACGTACCGCTCGCAATATTCGCTTCCGGATCAATGGTCCTGGCCATCATCTCCTTGGTGACCGGGGTTACTCTCGATTCGGCAAACCGCAGATTCGATGAGATATACTTCCTGATTAAAAATTGTCGTGATCGATGACCAACCTGCATTCTTTCACAAGCAGGGTCGGCTTTCTCACTGAGGCCTATTTACCGTAAGTGCGTTTAGCCTTGCAAGAATCTCCGAATCTTCTGGAGCAATCATCAACGCTTCACGATACAACTCAACCGCCTCTTCTCTCCGATTCTGCGCTATGCGTAGCTCCGCAAGTAATCTGTATGCAAGCACATTACTGGGTATCAAGCTACGCAGTTTCTCGAAATGCTTCTCCGCACCAGAAAAATCTCCCTTTTGCATAAAGATCATCCCCAAATTACCATGGGCAGAATAAGAATTGGGATCCAAGCTCAAAGACTTGCTGAAAGCGAGAACGGCGTTGTCCAAATCATTCGCTCGCAAAAAGGTGTTGCCAAGATGATAATGATCAATAGCACTGTCTGGCTCCAATTCTAAGGCCTTGCGGTGCATAGCGACGGCTTCATCAAAACGACCGATTTGGCCAAGGGCCGATCCTAGATTGCTGAATATTTCAGCATTATTTGGCTTCAAGCGGGCCGCTTCCTGAAAAGGCTCGATAGCCTCTTCAATCCGCCCCGCATCCACCAGAGCCTTTCCCAAACTCTCCCAGGCATGAAAATTCCCTGGTCTGACCTTGACAGTATCTGTCCATATCCTAACTGCAGTCCGATAATCATTATTTCTACTCCAGGTCGCGTACCCCATCGCCGGTAAGATAAACACCAGTAGTCCAATGGCACCGAAACGCATCGCTTTTTGCCCAGTGGCCAAAGCACCAAAAAATCGCGCCCAAAAGTGCTCAACAATGAATACAGCAAGAACGATGATTGCTGCCAGGGGCAGATACATCCGGCGCTCAGTCGCTATTTCGTATGGCATCGGGATGATACTGGAAGACGGAGAGATAATCGCAAAAAACCACAAGCCCAACAACGACCACCAATACCCACGGAGAAATCCCCATAAGGTCAAAGATACCATGGAGACAAGAATCATTGTTGGCATGATAAGCTGCGGCGAGAACGTTCTGAGCATCGGCAAATCCTGATAACTCAACGCCAATGGATGTGGCCAGAAAGCAAGACGCAGATAATGGACGACAACCTCAAGTTGGGTCCGAAAATAATCAAAAGGAGTTACATCAAGCCCCCCAAATCCATCAAAACGGACAGCACTGCCACGTGGGGCGTTCAACTGGAGAAGGCCCAAAATAAGCCAGGTCGCGATCAAGGCAAAATAGAATTTTTGCCGCCTCTGCAGAGCCTCCTTGAAAGAGCCAGTGACCAAGAGACGATCGTAACAGAGTACAATGAGAGGGGCGGAAACCATTATCTCTTTGCTGGCCATTCCTAAACCACAAATGACAACGGCCGCAAACTTCCATCTCTGCGGAGAGTCTGAGGTAAAAGCCTTTACCGACAAAAAGAGCGTCAAAAGATAAAAAAGGCCCGCCAGGGTTTCGGTCCTCTGTGTGATGTAATCAACAGCCTCGGTCTGCAGAGGGTGTATCAACCACAGCAGGGCAATAGCCAAAGCAAAGCCATTGGCCCTGTCTCCATATTTAACGGCAAAACGAGGTAGCAGTAGGGTCGCACGGATGATTCCGAACAAGGTGAGGCCTGCCAAAAGGTGTATAATATTGTTAACCAGATGGTAGCCAAAAACATCCATGCCGTTGACGGCATAGTTTACAGCAAAGGTCAGGGCAATGACCGGACGCCCAGAAATCGGCGTCATATGAGTAATCCAGAGAGGACTCCAAAGAGGAGAGAAGGTCTTTATTTCAGGATTATCGACGATCGTATCAAAATCGTCATAGATAAATTCCCCGCTAGTGTTATTTGAGAAGGCGATCAGGCCAGCCGTGACAATAAACAGCAGGGCCGGCCAAGGAGAGGAGAACCACCCTTTGGACGCAACGGTACAATTCTGCTCCAACGCCCGTTCGTCGCTGAAATTTTGCGCTCCTGTTCCCAGCCCTCTCCGTCGCCGACTCATCCTGGAAATTCTCCGAAACAAAATCTAATTTCACTCTCGTGACTATTCAAAAGGTTGGTCACAAGGAGTAATCAACTCACTTCGCTTTCAGGATCTTAATCTCAACCCGACCCTTGCCGGCTGGGTTCATGCCGGTGCTCTCTTCTTTAGCGTCATAAGTGGTCACCCGCATGCGCGTCACATCGATACCCTTTGCTTGCAGATAGGCCTTAACTGCGGTAGCGCGTTCCTCTGAGAGTTTCTTTCCTTTATCTCCTACCTCGTTGCTCTTTGCCTCGCTCGCACCCTGAGGCACGACCGCGTAGCCGCCTATCTCAATTTTCGCCTCCTTCTGCTCTTGTAAAAGCTTGACCCAACCATCAAGTTCGGCAACGGCATCAGGCGACAGGGTAGCACCCTCTTCGGCAAACTCAATCCCAGTTGTCGCACCGCCAGCATCGGGCCCCATTCCCTGACCAGCAACTCCTGCGGCATTCTGACGCGCCTCCTTAATTGCCTGGCTATCTGGCATCTTGAACATATGAATTTTCATACCGGAAATGACGTCACCTTTCTTGCCAGTAACAGGAATTGCCTTATCGTTAACCTGGCCACGCAGACCAACCGCCTTTAAAAATTCTTCTTTCGGTGGAGTGGGAGCACCACTAAAATTGACTTCATTCTCCTGCGCTATATCCTGATCAACCCCAAGCTTGCCAATATCCTCTCCCGGATTAGGTTTAGAGCCGGTAATACTTGCCCTCGCCAGCAAATAGAATGTCTCCCCAGGTGGCAGATTGATCGAAAACTTGCCATCTTTAGCGGTAGGCTGCGAAAAATACTCCGGTCGCATAGCGGTAGCACTTTTTTTGGCCAATACCAGGGCATTCTCGAGTGGTTCATTGGCGTCCGCCCCTCGCAAAACCACACCCTCAACAGTAAAGTGATCCTCAACCTCCTTAAAGACGCTAGGCAAAGAACAATCAATCCTGCCCTGTTCACTCTTTTTGAAATCGGCAATCGGTAATTGCCGTAATTTCCCCTGCCCATCGTCGGCGAAATAGAACTTTTCTCCCTTGCGCGGCGGCCCTGGCCGATCATCCATCGAACGGAACAAGATCCCCATGTAGTAGCTGCCCTCGAGCAACTGAAGTTGGAACTTGCCATCGGCGTCAGCCCGACCTACCATGTCCGGGATCCGACCCATACCACCATTTGAGATAGGAGGTAGGCCCTTGCCCACCATGAAGAAGGTGAGCAACACCTCTTTGGCAGGTTTACCATCGACAAAAACCTGGCCTTCCATCGTTCCCATCCGTGCTAACATGAAGCCTGGTACAGCCTGACCCGCGACAGGAAGGACAAAAACAGCAAGAAACAAGAC
>JAQUKQ010000032.1 GCA_028718985.1 Desulfobulbaceae bacterium
TTTTCTCTGATTTCATTGCCATTCATGAGCAAAAACCTATATATGTTAGTTTTAGAAGCGTCGTGAGGGGTATAATTGCTTTTCGTTGTTACTATCATCTCGATAGCCGCTTTCGGTAAAAAGCTGCAAAGAGACCATTAGCTCGACATTAAAATGAAAGTCAAGCCCAAAATTTACCATCAACCCCCTTCACCACCATCGGTGCCAAAGGATTGTTGGGGTTGCTGAGGAGTCAGCAAAAGAACGTTGCCAGCTATTATTTGGTGCGATTAGTATGTGGTTTCCATCCTTGTCATTTTTTTAAAGACTCACGCTGCCCAATGAAAAATCAAACCCTCTGCCAGTTACGTGACATCGTCGGCCCCGAGAATATCTCTACCTCTCAGGCCGAACTTGCCTGTGCCTCCTATGACGGCACAGCCCGAGAGTATCTGCCGGAGGTGGTCCTCTGGCCAAGTACGGTAGAACAAATCAGCCGTATTATGGTCATTGCCCACCAAGAGCGCATCCCGGTTGTAGCTCGCGGGGCTGGGTCAGGAATGACAGGCGGTGCCCTGCCGATCATGGGGGGGCTGGTGCTGGCGCTGGCGAAATTCAACCGGATTATCGAAATCGACCAGGCCAATCAGACAGCGACCGTCGAACCGGGGGTGGTGACCGGCACCCTGCAGGCCGAGGTCAAACGCTATGGACTCTTCTACCCGCCAGATCCGGCCAGTCACAAATTCTGCACCATTGGCGGCAATGTAGCAGAAGGAGCTGGTGGCCCCAGCGCTGTTAAGTATGGGGTGACTCGTGATTACGTCAAAGGTCTGGAAGTGGTGCTGGCCGATGGGCGGATTATACATACAGGCGTACAAACCGACAAAGGGGTCGTTGGCTATGACCTCACCCGGCTCTTCGTTGGTTCAGAGGGGACGCTCGGCATCATCACCAAGATCATTCTACGCCTCATCCCACAACCCAAATCCAAGCAAACTTTCCTCGTCGTGATGGATTCGATGGCCGTGGCAGCCGCCCTGGTATCGCAAATCTTATGCCGCTTCACACCCTGCACACTGGAGTTTATGGATCGCACCGCCATCGGCATTGTTGCCGATCAATTGCCCTTTGAACCAACCGTCGGGACAGAGGCAATCCTTTTGATGGAACTCGACGGCACAGCTATCAGCGTAGCGACCGAGAGTACCGATTTGCTCGATTTCCTGGTTGGCCAGCCAGGCGTGACCTTGGTGCGGCAGGCAAGCGATGCAACGGAATCGGAAGCCCTTTGGGCCGCCAGACGCGCGATATCACCTGCCGCCTTTTCCCTGCGCCCACACAAGATGGGCGAAGATGTGGTGGTGCCACGCACCAAAATCCCTGAACTGGTCACCTGCGCCGAAGCCCTCGCCCAAGAGTTGCAGTTGGTGATATTCTGCTTTGGCCACGCCGGCGACGGCAATATCCATGTCAATATCATGCTCGATCGCAGCGACCCTCTCCAGCTACGCCATGCCGAAACCGCCAAACAGCGCCTCTTCAAACGGGTGATTGAGCTGGGCGGCACGCTCTCCGGCGAGCATGGGGTGGGGATCACCAAGTCCGCCTACCTCTCCATGGAGCTTGACTCCTCTACCATTGAAACGATGCGAGCCATAAAGCAAGCTCTCGATCCAACAGGCGTCCTCAATCTCGGCAAAATATTTGTAACTGCTCCCGGAGCAAATCACTC
The DNA here is from genome assembly GCA_028718985.1 of Desulfobulbaceae bacterium. Lineage (GTDB taxonomy): Bacteria > Desulfobacterota > Desulfobulbia > Desulfobulbales > VMSU01 > VMSU01. The sequence goes on from JAQUKQ010000032.1 coordinate 1,715, forward strand.
AAAATGACGCTCAACCCGGAACCGTAAGCGATTGCAGGGTGCCCAGATGCGCAAATGAGGCCTGCGAGCGATCCAACATGAAGAACAGGCCGCGGCCAAAGCAGATGGGGGATCTTGTCATCGCTTACAAATATTTCCACAAAATAGTTGACAGCCTTAGCCAGAATCGTCTATAGAAATAGGTTCTTTGTGCAAAATAATTGAAGAGTCTGGTTCGCCGGGCTGAACAAACCATAAAAACATTAGGAATAGACCATGATCGAAGTAGATGTCAGGGGCGATATCGAAATCGCTATCCGCCAGCTTAAGAAGAAATTACAGCTTGATGGGATTAAAAAAGAGTTGAAGCGTCGTGAGTTTTACGAAAAACCAAGCGATAAAAAACGCCGTAAACAAGCTGAGGCCAAGCGCAAAGTCCGTAAGGTCGTCTGGCGGATGAAGAACGACTGATCTTTTTTCATATTCGGTTCCAAGACGGGCCTGAATTGGCAATGGCGACCTCTGCCTCGCACCATTTCGGGCCTGTCCTGTTTTTTGCTCTTGCTAAAGCACCTCAACCGCCTTTGCCATGGGCCAACCGCCAAGCCCGTTCACCTCACATCTCAACGCCTTCCTGCACTACCTGAAGGTCGAACGGCAGTTAGCCGCCAACACCATCCTGGCCTATCAGGCTGACCTGCACTTTTTCTTTTCCCATTTACACCACCGCAAGATCGACTCGCCTGCCGAAGTCAACCAGAGCCATCTCCGCTCGTATCTGCACAAGGCCCATGCCATGGGCATCTCAGCCCGCAGCAATGCCCGACGCCTATCCTCGATACGCCTGTTTTTTCAATTCCTGGTCTCCGAAAATCTGACTCCGCTGGACCCGACGTTGGGCATTGATCTCCCCAAAATCAAACAGAGTATCCCCAAATCATTAACCATAGGAGAGGTCGACCAGCTGCTGCAATTTGCTGATCTGCCCGATCCCCTCGCCATTCGTAACCACACCATGCTCTATTTTTTGTATGGCACAGGCCTAAGGGTTTCGGAGCTGGTCCGTTTACCGACGATAGGGATCAACTTGACGGCAGGATATGTTCGAGTGCTGGGCAAAGGGGACAAGGAGCGCCTGGTGCCCTTTGGAGAAGAGCTGCGCGAGAGGCTTGATCATTACCTGGCCAGCAGCCGCCCCCTGCTGTTGAAGGGCCGCAAAAGCCCATTTCTCTTCATCAGCAATAGGGGAACAGCAATGACCCGCCTCAGGTTTTGGCAGATCATCCAAGAGGTCTGTCTGCGTCAAGGGGTGTTGAAGTCGATCAGCCCCCACTCCCTGCGGCACTCCTTTGCGACGCATTTAGTGGAGAACGGCGCCGATCTCCGTTCGGTGCAGATGATGCTGGGCCATGCCGATATCGCAACGACCCAGATTTACACCTATGTCGATGGCAGTCGTTTAAAAGCGGCCCACAAGAGATATCACCCCAGAGGTTGAGAGGTGACGAGACCCGGTTTACCCTTCGCTCCCTTACGAATTGTGGAGAGCGGCAGGCCACCGATCTCAAGCTGAATGGCCTGAAAGGGACAAATCCTGCTGCACGCCAGGCAGGTGATACATTCGGTGTCGTTCGGAGATTCGTTGAAATGCACCCCCATCGGGCAAACCGCATGACAAGCCTTACAGTTGGTGCACCGCTCTTGATTAAGCTGCAATTTGACAAGTTTAAAAGAACTGAACAGGGCATAAAAGGCCCCCAACGGGCAGGTTGTGCGGCAAAATGGTCGGCTCGCCAATACACTCCAAGCCGTAAAAAGAAGCAAGATAGCGAACTTACTGTAAAAGAGCTGGCCGATCACCTCCCGCAGACTGGGTTGCAAAAAAAGCATGGGCAAACCTGCCTCCAATGTCCCGGCAGGACAGAGGTATTTACAGAACCATGGGCTACCAATACCAAGCTCACTGACAGCAGTCAACGGCAACACAAAGACCATTAGCAAGAGAACGGCGAACTTAACGAAACGCAAAACGCGAGGAATGCCAAACTTAAGTGAGGGAATTTTGTGCAAGAGCTCCTGGAAGAGACCGAAAGGGCAGAGCCAGCCACAGACCATCCGGCCAACGAACCCGCCGATCACACCAAGAGTACCGACCACATAAAGACCAAAAAAGTATTGGCCGTTTTCAAGCGCCATGCGAACGCCACCTAATATCTGCTGCAAGGCCCCCATCGGACAATACGTTGTGGAGGCAGGACAGGAGTAACAATTCAATCCCGGCGAACAGACAACCTTAAGTGGGCCCTGGTAGATGGTGCGGGTGAAGGGAAAACTCCATGAGCCATTGGCGAGCAAAACGAAAAGGGCCTGCACCCATTTGCGGATAGTATCCATCAGCCGACCCCTATGCAACTGAGGCAGACCTGCCAAGACTGCTCCAGCACACGACCCGGTTCATCCAAACTGATCCCCACTATCGCCATTATCAAAAAAAATATGATAATGAAAAACGGGGCCTTACGGATGGGTAAGATCTGTTTTGTCGTCATGCAATTTCCTTTTCAAGATGAAAGCTTCCTCCTTCCAGGCGCTGCACCCGTAGCGAAAATGCCTAGTCTTACGGAATTATCCCGAGAAACGACTCGCCAAGGAGATGAGGACCCCGTCTTTTTCTTGACAGGGAAAAGCTTTCGGACTAATTGTCAAGTGCGTGGTCAATGCTTACGCTATACCCTATGCACTGACCACGAAGGGTCGGGAGACCCGCCAAAGGAGCACGAATACTCTCCCTTCCCTTTTAACTAATTTTCAGCTAAAAACTCAACGAATAACGGGTGAATCCATGAAAGTATTCCGAAAAAAACTAGCGCATCTCTTCCTGCTGACCTGCTTTGCGTGTTTGTGCGTTTCTGCCGCCCAGGCCGCAGTCAAGGTGCCAGACTTCGCCCTGCCGTCGATTCAGGACCAAAAGATGATCGATATCACAAAATTCCGTGGTAAGGCGGTGCTGATCAACTTTTGGGCAACGTGGTGCGGCCCATGTGTCCAGGAGATCCCCTCGCTCATCAGCCTGCAAGACGAGTTTGGGCCGCAAGGCCTAGCAGTTATTGGCGTTTCGATGGATTCAAATGGAGAGGGTCCGGTAAAAAATCTCATTGCCAAAACCGGCATCAACTATCCTATCGTCATGGGTGACGCCAAAATTAGCCGTGATTTCGGTGGTATTTTTGGCATCCCGGCCTCCTTCTTGATCGACCAATCAGGCACAGTTCGCAAGAGGTTTAACGGCTGGACAAGCCATGAAGCTTTTGCGGAAGAGATCAAACAGGTCCTGCAGTAAAAAAAGCCCCTTTCTCCGCCGGCCTAACCCATGTTTGGCAGGTGGATTCCGTTCGTTTTTGCCAACATTTTGGTTGACAGGCTGTTTTTTTTGGGTAAAGTTTACCATGCGTTTTCGCATGTCTTAGGTAATCGTCTTGGTCAGAGATAATTCTTTCCAAGGCTGGTTATTAAGGCTGGTTATTTATTATGGTGTAGTACCAAATCATTAATTTTACCAAGGGAGAGAGTAACAATGAAGAAGATTATGGCTTTAGCTATGGCAATGGCATTCACCGCAGCAACTATTGGCGTTGCGCATTCTTTGACCTGTGAAGTAAAATCAGTTGAAGGAACCGCCGTAACCTTGGACTGCAAAGATATCGCTAAGAGCAAGATCGAAGCAGGAAAGACCGTAAAAGTCAGCGAGAAAAAAGATAAGAAGGTTGAGGGTTGCTAATATCCCCTTCTTTATCTTTTCAGTGTAACTGAAAACCTAAAGAGCTGTCCAATCTCGCGATTGGACAGCTCTTTTTTTTATTTTAATCAACGCCCCTCCCCGCGCAACACTCATACGGTAACAGGACACTCATGCAATTCATCGAACCATTTTTACTGGGAGTGCTGCAGGGCGCAACGGAATTTTTACCAGTCTCCAGCTCGGGGCACCTGGTCTTGGCAGAGGCCCTTTTTAATATCCAAGAAGCCGGGATGACCTTTGACGTCGCCCTGCACATGGGGACACTTGTCGCCATCCTGCTCTATTTCAGAAAAGATTTACTCGCTATCGCGGGCTCGCTCTTTCACCCCGGCAGCAAAGATGACGCTGTACGACACAATCAACATCTCGCCCTGCTCCTCATTGTGGCCACCATCCCAGCTGCCTTGATCGGCAAGCTTTTCGGGGATCAAATTGAAGAAAATTTCCGGCAACCATGGGTCGTTGCTGCTACGCTGGCTGGTGTTGGCCTCATTCTGCTCTGGGCTGAGAAAACCGGCAAACGGCAACGCTCATTAAGCCAGCTTAGGCTTGCGGACGCTATCGTCATAGGCCTGGCTCAGGTTTGCGCCTTGGTGCCAGGGGTTTCCCGCAGCGGCATCACCATGACAGTCGGCCTCTTCCGACACCTTGACAGGACTGCGGCGGCCCGTTTTTCGTTTTTGATGTCAGCGCCAATTATTGCCGGGGCTGGCCTGCTTAACCTGCTAAAGATCATCAAGATGGGGGGGCTTTCACCTGATCAGGGGAGTTTCTTTCTGATCGGATTTCTGGCCTCAGCCATTTCCGGCTACCTTGTCATCGCCTTTTTAATGCGCTTTATCCAGACCCGCTCTTTTGCCATTTTCGCTTATTACCGCTTGGTCTTAGCCGCTGTTGTGGTCTACACCCTGCTCCGCTGACGGCAAAGAACCTGAAGCTGACTACGCCACCTCAGCCCTGCCAGGAAGTTTATTTTTTCATCACGATCCAGCTCCTAACGAAAAAGGAATGTTATGTCAATTGCCAAGGACCTCCCAGAGCAGGCAGCAAAGCTCCTTCGGAAAATCCGCAAGGATTACAACGTTGCCTTTGAACCATTTCGTGCCCGAGATATCGAAATTCAACTGCTGAAAGTCCAGGATCTGGAGTGCGTCTTGAAGGGCCGCGACCCTTTCAAAGATGTCTCTGAGTTCCCTTTCTGGATCAAACTTTGGGAGTCAGCCATGGTTTTGGCCGATGTCGCCGCCACCCTGCCACCTGCCGCTGGCCCGCGACTGCTTGAGCTTGGTGCTGGCATGGGAGCGCCCGGACTGATCGCGGCCGCCAAAGGGTTCCAGGTGACCTTAAGCGATTACGAACAGCGAATTCTTGATTTTCAACGGGTTAGCGCCGCCGCCAGCCACCTTACCGTTGATTTTCGTTTCATTGATTGGACCAAGCCGCCTGCCATGGAGCCCTTCGACACCATCATCGGTGCCGAAATTCTTTTCCGCGAAGAGCTGCTCTCTCCCCTGCTGAACCTGTTTGACAAATTACTGAAACCAGGTGGCAGCATCTACCTGAGCCATGACCTAAAGCGCAAGACCCTCTACTCCTTCCTCGACAAAGCCAAGGCCGACTACACCATCAAGGCGAAAAAAATCGAGCTGACCACCGGAGACGAGTGCAACACAGTCATGTTAAATTGTTTGCAACGGAAGGCCTAACGGAGTCTACTCATGCCGGTTTACGAATATGAGCATCAAGACGATGGTTGCGAATTAGGCAAGCGCTTTGAGTTGAGCCAATCCATGTACAGCGCTCAATTCAAATCGTGCCCTGTGTGCGGACAAGCGGTACGCAAGATTGTCTCTCTGTCCAGCATCAGCACCCCAAAGGGTAACAGCGCTTTAAAAAACCTAGGGTTCACCAAACTTGTCCGCCGCGACAACGGCATATACGAAAACGTCACCGCCACCGGCAAAGAGAGCCGAATTTGGGACGCCAGTCGTCCTGAGACCATGCCGGATCTAAAGGGTAAAATCGGCGACTAAATTTGTTGCGCAAGACAGGTTCTGGCCACCCTGACCACCTTCTCGGAGAAGCCGCAAGTGGAAACAATCGATTGGAACGTCTTGTGGAAAGAGAGCCGCCAAAAGCGTACCTGGCAGGGTAAAACCCGCGAGGACTGGGATCAACGATCAGCAGGGTTTGCCAGGCGCAATACCGCCTCTCATTACACACAAGAGTTTCTTCGCCGTCTTACCCTGCGCCCCGAAATGACCGTCTTAGACATGGGCTGCGGCCCCGGCACCCTTGCCATCCCTCTGGCGCACCAAGTGAAAAGAGTCACGGCCGTTGATTTCTCCAGCGAGATGCTCAATCACCTGGCTGAACGCAGCGCGCAAGAGGGCATCACAAACATTGAAAGCATCAACGGTGCCTGGGAAGATGATTGGCGGGCATTAGGGATTGGCACCTACGATCTGGTCATCGCCTCACGCTCCCTGGCGGTGGATGATCTGCGCGGCGCCTTGACAAAACTGAACGCCGCGGCTAAAGAACTCGTCATCATCGGTGATCGAGTGGGTCATGGCCCCTTTGACCCGGCCCTCTTCCACGCGGTGGGGCGTGAGTTCGTGCCAGGCCCGGACTACATCTATACGATCAATATCCTCTACCAGATGGGGATCCATGCCCGCCTCGACTTTATCGAAATTCAAGAGCCAAAATGCTTTGAATCACGGCAGGCCGCCATCGATTCCTGCGCTTGGATGCTGCATCAGCTGACCCCAGAAGAACAACCAATGGTCGATCGCTATTTTGACAGAATTCTCATCGCCAACGCCGACGGCAGTTTTAGCATGACCTCTCAGGTACAGACACAATGGGCCGTGATCAGCTTTTCACCTGTACCAACAACCACGCATAAACTTGTTGCCAACCTATGATAAACAATAGTTACCCCTACGATGTGATCGTCATCGGCGCCGGTCACGCTGGCTGTGAAGCGGCGCTGGCTGCGGCACGCATGGGGTGCCGAACCATGGTTGCGATCATCAACGTCGACGGCATCGGCGCCATGTCCTGCAATCCGGCTATCGGTGGTCTGGCCAAGGGGCATCTGGTCAAAGAGATTGATGCCCTCGGCGGTGAGATGGCCAAAAATATTGACGCCACGGCCATCCAGTTCCGACGCTTAAACACCAGCAAGGGCCCGGCAGTCTGGTCCTCGCGGGCTCAGGCCGACCGCCTGCTCTATCGCTTGCGAATGAAGTCGGTTTTGGAGCATCAGCCCGGTCTGGAGATTCGACAAACCGTGGTCGATCGCCTGCTCATCAAAGAGGGGCGCATCGAAGGGGTCATTACCTCTCTCGACGAGGAGATTCGCGCCCGCGCCGTGGTCATCGCCACCGGCACCTTTTTGAATGGCCTCATCCATATCGGCCTCAAAAACTTCCCGGCCGGTCGCATGGGAGACGCACCATCACGCTCGCTACCCGAGCATCTGCGCTCGCTAGGCTTTGCCATGGGCCGTATGAAGACCGGCACCACGCCAAGACTCGACGGCACCACCATCGACTATACCGGCCTTGAAGCGCAGCACAGCGACGATCCTCCCTGCCTCTTCTCCTTTGCCAGTCGCGGCCCAGCCCCGCTGCCCCAGTTGCCCTGTCACATCACCTATACCAACCAACACACCCACGACATCATCAAGAGCGGGCTCGACCGTTCGCCGATGTACGCCGGCATCATCAAGGGCATCGGGGCACGTTACTGCCCGTCGATCGAAGACAAAATCTCTCGTTTTCCAGACAAGGAGCGCCACCAGATTTTCCTCGAACCAGAGGGCCTGGAGACGGTGGAGGTCTATCCCAACGGCGTGCCCACCAGTCTACCGCTCGACATCCAGACCGCCATGATCAAGAGCATTAAGGGCCTGGAAAACGCTCGCATCATCCGGCCCGGCTATGCCATCGAGTATGACTATGTCGACCCCCGCGAACTCGCCCCATCTCTTGAGACCAAACGCCTGCCCGGTCTCTTTTTGGCCGGGCAGATCAATGGCACCTCAGGCTACGAAGAAGCCGCGGCACAAGGCTTGATAGCGGGCATCAACGCCGTCAAGTATGTGCGCGAGGAAGCGCCACTGATTCTCGATCGCTCCCAGGCCTATACCGGAGTGCTGATCGACGATCTGGTCACACTCGGCACCAAGGAGCCTTACCGCCTGTTCACCTCCAGGGCCGAATACCGCCTCTTGCTGCGCGAAGACAACGCCGACCTCAGGCTTTCGGAGATTGGCCGTCGCTTAGGCCTGGTAAACGAAGAGACCTACACCCTTTTCTGTCGGAAACGCGATGCCATCAATGAAACCATGGCCTGGCTGAAGCAGACCGTGATCAAACCGACAGACGCCATTAACGATCAACTGACCGCCATCGACACCGCCTCCATGCGGCAACCGGCCACCATGATCGAGCTTCTGCGTCGGCCAGAGCTCTCAATGGACACGCTGTTAACCATAACCGGCGAGAATCGGGAGATAGCCCCAGAAGTGGCCCTAGAGGTCCAGCTGCATGTCAAATACGAGGGCTATATCCAGCGCCAACACGAGCAGATCGCCCGCTTCCGGAAATTTGAAGATGTTCTGTTGCCGACCGATCTGGACTATGCCAGTTTCGATGGGCTCTCCAATGAAGTAGTTGAGAAGATGAGCAAGATTCAGCCACGTTCACTTGGCCAAGCCTTGCGCATCTCAGGAATTACACCCGCCGCCATCTCGGTCTTGCAAGTTCATCTCAAGAAAAAAGGACTGATTTGATGTCATCGCCCTTCACCCTGATCAAACAATCCAGCCAATGCCCGGCCCGCCGGGGCCAGGTAACCACGGTGCACGGCACCTTCCAAACCCCCGTTTTCATGCCGGTAGGCACCCAAGCCACCGTCAAGGGTGCGACACCGGCCGATCTCAAGACCCTGGGCGCCGAAATCATCCTGGCCAACACCTATCATCTCTTTCTGCGCCCCGGCCATCACCTGGTTAAGGAGCTTGGCGGACTGCATCGCTTCATGGCCTGGGATCGACCGATTCTGACCGACAGCGGCGGCTTCCAGATCTTTTCTCTAAAAGATCTGACCAAAATCAGCGAGCAGGGTGCCGCCTTCAAATCTCACCTCGATGGAGCCAATCTCTTCTTAAGTCCAGAAGATGCGGTGGCCGTGCAGGAGGCCTTAGGCACAGACATCATGATGTGCCTAGACACCTGCATCCCCTATCCGGCAAGCCGCGAAGAGGCCAAGAAGGCCACCGACCTCACCTCACGCTGGGCCAGGCGTTGCCGCGAGGCACAGAACCGACAAACCGGCCAACTGCTGTTCGGCATCGTCCAGGGCGGGATGTATAAAGACCTGCGCGCCGAGGCCATTGAGGCGTTGATAGATATCGGTTTTGACGGCTATGCCATGGGGGGGTTAAGTGTCGGGGAACCAAAAGATTTGATGTATGAAATGACCGAGCACACCACCGCCCTCATGCCCAAGGATTACCCCATCTACCTGATGGGCGTCGGCACCCCGGAAGACCTGGTGGAAGGGGTCTGGCGTGGGGTCGACATGTTCGATTGCGTCATGCCTACCCGTAATGCCCGAAATGGATTGCTCTTTACTTCATCCGGCAAGATTGTTATAAAGAACGCCCAGTACCAAAGGGACGAGCGTCCGCTTGACGAGAGCTGCTCCTGCTACACCTGCCGCAACTTCTCGCGGGCTTATCTGCGTCATCTGTACATGGCCAAGGAGATCTTGGCCGCCAACCTGAATACCATCCATAACCTGCACTATTATGTTGGGCTGATGTCCGGTATTCGGCAGGCATTGGAAGAAGACCGTTTTGCCGAGTTCCGCCAGGCCTTTTATGCCCTGCGGCAAACGGAGTAGTTTCGGAAAGGGCCGTACTGCACACCCATAACAACTAATCCTAAGTCGTATTCAAAGGATTGCTTCCAGCAAGCATTCGAATCGGGACCGCATAGGCTAGCGAGCAGCGACGAGAGCGTACATTAGTGCACTCAAGAGCGGCAGAGCGAAGCCTGGAAAGGCATCTGCTTGGATGCTCACTGGAACAACAACTCAGGAAGCACATTGCCCTGAGCAAATTCATTCTGGAGGTTTTTCATGTTTGGAACAAGTCTCGCCTATGCTGCCGACGCTGCTCCGGCCGCACCAAATCAAATGATGTCTTTTGTGCCGCTGATCCTCATCTTTGTGGTCTTCTATTTTCTTCTGATCCGTCCCCAGCAGAAAAAAGCCAAGGAGCATCAGGATTTTTTAAGCAACATGAAAAAGGGGGACACAGTAGTCTCCAGCGGCGGACTGATTGGCTCCATCACCGGCCTGACCGACACCGTCGTCACCTTGGAAGTGGCAGATAACGTCCGGGTCAAGGTCTCACGCCCCTACATCTTGGGCACAGTCAGCAACGTCAAGGCGGATGCCTGTTCTCCCAAGGGCGGTTGAAAGATGCCAAGGGTATAAGCTTCATCGGGTATGGAGTAGAATTGAAAAGGGGCGTGGCGCTTAGGATACCGAGTGCTACGCCCCTTTTTTTGCGTTGACACGCTTATTTGCGAGAAAAACGAATGGCCCCTGTCGGACAGCTGTCAATGCAGGTGCCACAGGCATAGCAATCGGGTTTTATGCCTTGGTCTTGAAGGATAGCTCCCATAACCGATGACGGGCAAGCCTTTTTACAGGCCCCACATTCGGTGCAGGTCTCCCGGTTTACGCGAATTTTAAATAAGCTTATCTGCTCAACCAACCAGCCGACCAAACCAAAAGGACAGAAAAAATGACACCATGGGCGGTAAACAAAAAGACTGCAAAGGAGTAGCAGGCCAAGGAATATTCCAGCTTCTAAGCTCACTGCCGAAGGCTTGTAGAGTTTGAAAGGATCAATGGGTTCGATCAAATCGATCGCCCAAACAAAAGTACTGACTGTAAAGAGAAGGAAGAAAAGAATACGGATAGTGTTGCTCACCAGAAAAGATGGCTTGCGTTGCTGAAATATCCCGGCACTATCTTTTCGATTGCGGTTCAATCGAAACAATAAATCTTGCAGGGCACCGAACTGGCACCCCCAGGCACAGATAAACTTATTGGCAATCAGTACGGTGGCCAGAAAAATGGTCAGGGCTACTGCCCTCGGTTTGAAAATAACCCCCTTGGTTCCGTAAAGGGCAATGGTATCTTTGACCGGGCCCATTGGATTTGGATCACTACCGAGCAACACGCCAAAGATGAGGGCAGCAGTAAAATACATCCCCCTGCGGTAAGACGGATCGAGTTTCCCTTTTCTGATCAGGGTAAACGCCAAGAGGAGAACCAAAAACCAAAGACCGAACTTAAGAGGTATTTTTACCCAATTTTTAGAAGAGACTTCGTCTTGCAGCGCCAGGGCCTGCTTCACCTTTTCTAAGAGTTGTTGCTCGGACATCCCAAAGGAATCCAGGCGTTTTTTCAAATCCTGCTGGGATTGCAGGCCCAAGATTGTTTGCAATAAAGGACGGGGGATACTGTTGACTTCACTGAAATGGGATACAGTCATCGCCTCTGAGATGATGAGTTCACCAGAGGCTTTTGGTGTTTTCGATTGTCCCCCCCACATTCGTTCAGAGAGAAAAGAGAGGGTGATGACGGAAAGAACAAGGAGACAACTAAAAATTACAACTCCGGTTTTAGATCTGTTTACATGTACCATTATCAAATAATATCAGTAGGTTAAATTGATTGACTGGTGGTAGTTCCATAAACCCTAGATTATCGAACCTTCCAGAAAAATTGGAAGCCGGGAAAAAGATCTACTCTGGCAGGTATCCCCATCTGGCGGCAGATGTATCGTCCTTTGTTTTCAATTTTATTTGCTAACGAGCGTATGCTCGGGGCAGGCCACGGCAAAACTGGGCATTATCGGCATTGAAAACATCGTCGTGCTCTTTGATGAGAGAATATATTTTTATAAGCAAGTTGTCTCAGGATGTGCCAGTACGCTTGGATTCGCTTAACATTACACCCATCAGAATAGGCATAACCATCAAGAAGTCTTGCGAGGTATTGATTTTCTTTCAGCATCGGGGAGGGACACCTCTGATTACAGGTGATGGTGAAGACAGGATCTGTCTTCACCCGCCGGCAACCGTCCTCAGTGATGACAGTTGCCACTGCCTGTACAAAGTTGCTCCTGACCAAACATGAGCAAAGTGCCACTCAAAAATCCATCAACAGAAGACTTGACATCAGGGAAATTGCGTAGGTCTGCGAAATATACCTTAATGCCGTGGTCTTGCATTTTTTGCAAGGGGCCACGCCCCATGCCCGCCGCAACCATTGCGGTAACTCCATGCTCCGCCAGCATGGCAACGGGTTTCATGCAACCACCAGCACCGTGCGCGATATTTTCGACCGTGCGGATGTTGCCAACCTGATTATCGTGAATATCTACTAAGGTAAAGACAGGGCAGTGTCCAAAATGATCGGAACGTTTGCCCCTCAAGCCTTCACTTGTTTCAGACGGAATGGCGAGGGTAATCATTTGCATGGTAATTCTCCTTGGTTTAGGTGCGGATACGATGACTGGTTTCTTGAAGATAACCAGTGGCATGCAGAGGAAGGTCTCTGGTCGTGATTGTATTACGCGCCGATGGTCTCCATGGCGGCGCTTTTTTGTTCATGTACAGGCAATTTGCCTGCCTTGGAGGCCCTGACCCAGTTCTCTGAGGTTGATTGCGGCAATGATAACCAGCTAGCTGCCGCCCCAGTCAACAGTCCTCCTCCGGTGACAAGCGTGACTGCTTCTTCTCTAAATTCAGGCGGATAGCGCCGGTACTCGCATCATGGTTACAACACCTCCGTTTGGTTCCTATCAAACACTTGGTGTCCATTTTTTTCAACCTAACTCATTTTGAGGCGGGGCAGCAAAACTTGATACGGCTCGACAGGCATCCTTCAAACAACTCTCTTGCGGAGCAAGCTGAGCAGCGTAACATTGGCAAGAGCTGGTTCCGTATACAGACGAATCATGGAGTTAGGATTCGCTCTGAGGATCGGCGCTCCGGCGCTATTGGTCATGCTTGTCACCTGCACTTCGATATTCCGTAAGCCCTGATCCAGATACTCCAAGGTATCTCCGGGATCAAGCGCATTGCGAACCTCAATCAGGGGGGCCGTTCCAACCTCCCTGACGATGCCAACCGGGGCGTGGGTCGGTTGATAGTCGATGCCGTCATACAGCATATCCTGTTCCGTGGGCGACTGATTGAAGAAATTTTCCGTGTAGCCACGCGAACCAATCTTCTGCAACTCCTCGTCGAAGGCTTGCGGCAAGTTGATTTTTGCCAGCTGCTCCGGCCCCAACCGCCTCATCTCAGCGCCAATATAGTCTAATGCGGCCCGATAAAGACGGACAATGGCGCCGACGTAATAGATGCTCTTCATGCGCCCTTCAATCTTCAAAGAGTCTGCCCCGGCCTTGATCAAGGCTGGCAAGTGATGCAATAAACAGAGATCCTTGCTATTGAAAATATAAGTGCCGCGCTCGTCCTCCTCCACCGGGAAATATTGATCCGGCCGCTTCTCCTCCCGCAGGGCGTAACGATAGCGGCAGGGGTGAGCACACTGCCCAAGATTGGCATCACGACCGGTCATATAAAGACTTAACGAACAACGACCAGAGTAGGAAATGCAGAGTGCCCCATGCACAAAAAGTTCAAGCTTCAGGCGCACCGCCTGCCGAATTTCCTCGATCTCGACAAGGCCTAGCTCCCGGGCAAGGTTGAGACGTTCCGCCCCTTGACTCTGCCAGAAAAGCGCACTTTCACGGTTGGTGACGTTGGCCTGTGTGCTGAGATGGACAGGCAGTTCCGGCACCAATCGCCGCGCCATGGCAAAGACCCCTGGGTCTCCAATAATCAAGCCATCGACCTTAGCTTCCCGCAAAAATTGCAGATAGGCGGGGAGCTCTATAAGGTCACGATTATGGGCCATGATGTTGACCGTGACATAGACCTTCACTCCATGCCTGTGGGCGTATTCCACCCCGGCCACCACATCGTCAGGGCCCATGACAGCGTGGGCCCGCAGGCTATACTGACCGCTGCCCAAGTAAACGGCATCGGCCCCATAATGCACTGCGATCTTTAATTTCTCCAGGCTGCCGACCGGTGCCAACAACTCCGGCAAGTCAGGGTTCTTTTCTCCATCAATGCCTGTCATCTTGCGTTCCTCCCGCGATCTCTTTTCTCCCCACATAATCCCTTTACCTTTTCGCGTTTACCTTTTACCATGCCCCAGTTATATGTATAGTAAAAATTATCCAGACAGTCAGCATCCAGGACATCTCATGAATGCACCCCCTTCCAGCAACAACAAGATCCTGGTAGCAATGAGCGGTGGGGTGGACAGCTCAGTCACTGCCGCCCTGCTCCTGCAAAAGGGTTTTTCGGTGACAGGCGCCTTTATGCTCCTGGCGCAAGCCGATGGCGAAGCGCAGACGGCTCGGGCCAAGCGGATTGCCGATCGCTTAGGGATTGCGCTTGAGGTCGTTGACTTGACCGCAGATTTCAAACAGCACGTCCTGGACTATTTCCGCACGTCGTACCAACAGGGCAAAACCCCGAATCCCTGCGTGGTGTGCAATCAGACCATAAAGTTTGGTCTATTACGTGACGTTGGACGCCGCCTGGGCATTCCAACCATGGCCACCGGGCACTACGCCCGCACCGAGCAGACGGCGGACGGCAGAGTCAGACTACTAACCGGGCTTGACCCCAAGAAAGATCAATCCTATTTCCTCTGCCGTCTGGGGCAAGAGCAATTGTCGGAACTCACCTTCCCGCTCGGCGGAACTACCAAGGAAGAGGTCTATCAGATGGCGGCAATGCTGGACTTACGCGGCATGCACAGCGCAGAAAGCCAAGACATCTGCTTCCTGCAGGACAGCAGTCTCACCGACTTTTTCAGCGACCTGCCGCCTCGGCCAGGGGATTTTGTTACCGCTTCCGGCGAGCATAAGGGGCAGCACCTGGGCCTCCATCGCTATACCATCGGCCAGCGCCGGGGTTTAGGGCTTCCGGATGCCACCCCCTACTACGTCATCGGCCTGGATGCTATTCAAAACCAGGTGCGCATCGGCAAGGAAGAGGAGCTTTACCAGGATCATCTTCTGCTCAAAAAGATGCACTGGACCTCAGGAGTGGAGCCGATTCTGCCCCAACGCTTCAAGGTCAAAATTCGCTACCGCCACCCTGCCACTGAAGCCTTGCTTAGTCACGAGACGGCGGGATATTGCCTTACATTCAACACCCCACAGCGGGCCATCACCCCCGGTCAATTTGCCGTCCTCTATGAGGGAGACGAGGTGATTGGCAGCGGCGAGATCATGCGCCCCGTTTCAAACGAGCTCTTGCCACATGAGTAACAAAAAAACTGTCGCCATCACTACCCTTGGCTGCAAGGTCAACCAATACGAGTCAGCCTCCTTCGCCTCCGGCTTTGAGGCGCAAGGCCTCGATGTTGTGCCCTTTGGCGGCCCGGCAGACATCTATGTGATCAACAGCTGTGCCGTTACCGCCAAAGCCGGGGCGCAATCAAGGCAACTGATTCGACGTGCCTTACGTGCCAATCCGGGGGCACGGGTCGTGGTGACAGGCTGCTATGCCCAAGTAGCAACCCAAGAGGTGCTGGATCTGGCGGAACAACCAGTCTGCCTGGTGGGCAACGAGAACAAGCACCTCCTGGTGGAGATTGCCCTGTCGCGCAAGATGTGCGATATGGAGATTTTCTTAGGCGATATCAGCACCAAAAAAGAGATCTGCGACCTGCCGGTGCAGCGTTTCCCGGGACGAACCCGCTGCTACCTCAAAATTCAAGACGGCTGCAATAACTTTTGCAGTTACTGTATCGTACCCTATGCCCGAGGACGGGTACGGAGCCTCCCTCCAGAGCAGGTTAAAGCTCAGGTGGCAACCTTTGTTTGCGAAGGATATCGAGAGCTCGTACTGACCGGCATCCATGTCGGCATGTATGGCCAAGACCTGAGCCCTTCGACCTCCCTTCTGGAGTTGGTGCGGGAGCTTTCAGCCAACGACAACGGCCTGCGTTACCGGATCAGCTCCTTGGAGCCAGGAGAGGTGTCAACGGAACTCCTGGCCTTGATGGTGGCATCGCCGCAATTCATGCCTCACTTCCATTTGCCTCTGCAAAGTGGCTCTCCTTCGGTATTGCAACGGATGAAGAGAAAATATACGGTCGAACAGTTTGTGCAGGCGGTGGAAGAAATTCTTGCTGCCATGCCGGACGCGGCCATCGGGCTCGATGTCCTGACCGGATTCCCCGGCGAGACAGAGGAAGAGTTCGAAGAGACCCTCCGCTTGCTTGAGTCCCTGCGCATCAGCTACCTGCACGTCTTTCCTTACTCCAAACGCCCTGGCACACCCGCCGCTACCATGGCCAATCAGGTCCCCGCCTCAGTAAAGGAAGAACGAAGATCGCTCCTCACCGCACTTGGTCAACAAAAGCGGCACAGCTTTTATTCTCGACAAATCGGCACGGCGCAGAAGGTCTTGACCGAGGGCAGTAAGAACCAATTTAACCTCATGAAGGGTTTTACCGAGAATTACGTCCCTGTCTTCTTTGACGCCCCAGCGAACCTTGCCAATACCATAGTCTCCGTCATGATTGAGCGAGTCGAAGGGGCTAGTGTCTTTGGCCGCATGATTTAACCTAATCGAACAAAAAAACTATGCGTGGAGAAATAATTGCCATAGGTGACGAGCTGACTTCGGGGCGCATCCTGAACATGACCAGCCATTTCGCCGCCCATCACCTCTTTGCCGTAGGCCATGAGATCGTGGCCATGGCCACGATCGGCGATACACCGGAACTGATTGGTTCTGCCCTGATCAAGGCCTTGGAACAAGCGGATTTCGTCATTGTCACCGGTGGCTTGGGCCCGACCAGCGACGACCTCACCAATGAAGCGGTGGCCTCGGCCTTGAACCGCCCTGCCACCCTCCATCCGGAGGTGCTCATGCAGGTTGAAGCCTATCTCGCCGACAGCATGGTCAAAGACCAACTCGAACGCCGTGGGGTCAGCCTGGAAAAACTCGCCTGGCTCCCTGCCGGTGCCGAGGTGCTGAAACCAGAGGCCAGCATGGCCGGCTACCTGTTGGTACACAACAAAAAGCCCATCTTTTTCCTGCCCGGTGTCCCCCATGAGATGAAGGAGCTGTTGACCGACTGCGTCATTCCCCGGCTCGCTGAGTTGCAGCAGGGCGAACGACGCTATGTCCGTCAATGTCTCTACCGCATTTTCGGTCTGGCCGAAGCCGAAGTTAATCAACGGGTCAGCCACCTGGAGACCCATAACTCCATGATTCGGCTAGGCTACTATCCAGTCTTTCCTGAAGTGCACCTGAACCTCACAACGCTCGGGAAAAGTCAGGAAGAGACAGACGGCCTGTTCCAATTCATCGACCAAAAGGTGCGAGACACCCTTGGCTCCTACATCTACGGGGTCGGTGAAAACGGCCTGGCCTTCACGGTTGGTGCGTTGCTCCGAGAACGCGGCAGAACCCTTGCCCTGGCAGAGTCCTGCACGGGCGGCCTTATCTCGCACCTCGTCACCAGCGTTGCCGGAAGCTCCGACTATTACCTGGGCGGCGTCTGTTCCTACAGCAATGCTATGAAGGTTGCGATGCTTCGGGTTGAGCCAACGACACTGCAGACTCACGGCGCGGTAAGCGGTGAAACTGCTGAAGCCATGGCCCGTGGCATCCGTTCCATAAGCGCAGCAGACATAGGACTCTCGGTTACCGGTATCGCCGGGCCCAATGGCGGCAGTGCTGAAAAACCGGTCGGCACCGTCTTTTTCGGGATAGATTTTCACGGTGAAACCAGCCAAGTACGCCGCCAATTTTCCGGCAAACGCGGTGAGATTCAAAGTCTGAGCGCCCACACCGCTCTTGATCTGATCCGCCGCAAACTCCTTGAGCGAAACTAGGCTTTAAGGTAAAAGTCTGGCGTGAGCTTCCACTCTCATTTTCTTGCCGACACAATGGATGGCAAGTAAGTAAAAAACGGAACATACACCCTAGCCACAAAACCAGCATACACCCCGAAACTGAAACTGTTCAGCAATGCTGCAGACGCAAGGAAGAGACCTGCGAAACGTGCTTTTGCACATGAGCCAAGTCGATGACAACACAGATGCGGTATTGCTGAGCATTTTCAGCAATCGCTTACCCAAAGGAGCAGAGCATGGCAACATCTGATGAAAAGAAAAAAACAATTGATTCCGCAATGCTGCAGATTCAAAAGCAGTTCGGCAAGGGCTCGATCATGCGTATGGGCTCCGATAAAGTCGAATCGGTCCCCGTCATCTCCACCGGCACCTTAAGTCTCGATATCGCTACCGGCATCGGCGGCATCCCCAAGGGTCGGGTGATCGAGATCTACGGTCCGGAGTCCTCCGGCAAAACCACTCTCGCCCTGCACACCATCGCCGAAGCACAAAAGACCGGCGGCACCGCCGCCTTCATTGATGCCGAGCATGCCTTAGACATTCAGTACGCCGCACGCCTTGGCGTCAACACCGATGAACTGCTGATCTCGCAGCCTGATTATGGCGAGCAGGCCCTTGAGATCGCCGAGATCCTCTGCCGCAGCGGCGCAGTCGATATCATCGTCGTCGACTCGGTAGCGGCCCTGGTCCCCAAGGCCGAGATCGAAGGCAATATCGGTGATGCCCATGTCGGCCTGCAGGCCCGTTTGATGTCACAGGCCATGCGCAAACTGGCCGGTGTCTTAAATCGTACCAACACGGCGCTCATCTTCATCAATCAACTGCGCATGAAAATTGGCGTCATGTACGGCAATCCGGAGACCACCACCGGCGGTAACGCTCTCAAATTCTATGCCTCCATGCGCTTTGACATCCGCAAAATCACCGCTCTCAAAGACGGCACCGATGTTGTCGGCACCCGCACGAGAATCAAGATTGTTAAAAATAAACTGGCACCTCCCTTTAAAGAGGTGGAACTCGATATCGTCTACGGTGAAGGTATCTCCAAAATTGGCGACCTGATGGACATGGCCGTTCCCCAGGATATCATCGAAAAGAGCGGAGCCTGGTACTCTTATAACGGCGAGCGTATCGGTCAAGGTCGAGAAAACGTCAAGGCCTTCCTCAAAGAGCACCCGGAGATGGTTGCCGAGATCGACAAAAAGGTTCGTATGGGCTATGGAATTGGAGCTCCAAGCCCTGAAATCATCGCTGAGAAAAAGAGCTGACCCACTCCCCTTTACCCTTGACACGTTGTTGCCATGAAGACACCTACAGCCAATAATCAACCCCTGCGTGTTGCCCTGCTGGCCGGCGGAAAATCCGGCGAACGCGAGGTTTCGCTGGCCGGAGCGCGAGAAGTCGCCAAGGCCCTTGACCCGAAAAAATACGTCGTGAAACGCTACGACCCGTCTACCGACATGGCCCGCCTGGCGGCAGAGGCCTGCGACCTGGATGTCGTCTTTATTTTGCTGCATGGCCGCTTCGGAGAAGATGGCACCGTCCAAGGCTTCCTCGACCTGCTCGGCCTGCCCTATCAGGGCTCCGGGGTGCTGGGCAGTGCCCTAGCCATGGACAAGGATGTCGCCAAAACCCTCTACCGGGTGCATGGCCTGCCGGTCTCAAAGTGGCGCATGGCCAAGATAGGCGATGCCAACTCCCCGGAACGGCTCCTCACAGACCTCAACCTGCCGCTGGTGGTAAAACCGGTGCGCCAAGGTTCCAGTCTTGGTATGAGCATCGCCCATAGCCCAGCCGAACTCGGTGCCGCCATCAGCAAGGCCTTTGATTATGACCAAGAGGTCATGGTTGAAGAGTACGTCAAGGGGCGGGAAATCACGGTGGGCGTCATCGGCAACAAACAGCTCACCGCTCTGCCGCTGGTCGAAATCATCCCCGGCCAGGAGCACCCCTTCTTTGACTATCAGGCCAAATACCAAGCCGGAGCCTCCAAAGAGATCTGCCCCGCCGATCTACCAGAGGCAATCAGCCGCCAGGCCCAAGAGTATGCGCTCACCGCGCACCGCGCGCTTAAATTGCAAGGCTACAGCCGCACCGACATGATTGTCACAGACACTGGCCTGGTCGTACTCGAAACCAACACCATTCCGGGGATGACGCCAACCAGCCTGCTGCCCCAAGCCGCCGCCGCCGCAGGACTCCCCTTTCCAGCCCTCTTGGATCGGCTGTTGGAGCTTGCTCTGAGCAAGCAGCAAAGCGGGGCCTAGGGGGATTTTGATACCCTGATGGGCAATGACATTCCCTCAGCGCCAGAGCCGAGGGAATGTACTACTCAGTGGTTAATGCCAGCACTGAAAATCAATCTCCCAATATCAGTCAAAAGCCGTTAGAGATTGACATCCGACGCCCCCATTGTTATGAACAGGCTGACTAGAAAATATTGTTGCCGGCAGGAAACCGTCCAGGAGTCTGGACTCAAGAACTGCGTTATAATCGGCAAAGAAACATGATGGCGCTATCCTCCACTCATTTCGAGAGCGCCTGAACCGTTACGATTTTTACGGAGCATAACAACGATGAGTATACGCGAAGACGCCTTACAAGGCAAAATGACCCCGCTTTTTGAAAAATGCGCCGCCAGCGAAGGGGTTACCCCTGAGTTTTTGATGCAGGGCGTCGCCAAAGGGGTCATCGCCATCCCCAAAAACAACAACCATCATTTTGATAAGATTATGGCTGTAGGCAAGGGCCTTTCTACCAAGGTCAATGCCAATATCGGATCGTCCAAGGATCATCAGGGGGTCGAGCAGGAACTGCAGAAGTTGTGCATCGCCTTGAAAGCCGGCACCGATGCGGTAATGGATCTCAGCATGGGCGGTGACCTTAACGACGTTCGCCAGGAGATTCTGCGCAACTGCCCAATCCCTCTAGGTACCGTTCCCATCTACCAGTCGGTCGCCGAGGCCGTGGAAAATCGCAAGAAGGAGATCGGTTCCATCACAGTAGAGGAGATCTTCGCCACCATCCGCCAGCAGGCCAAAGATGGCGTTGACTTCATGACCATCCACTGCGGCATCAACCAAAACACCCTGGAACGCCTGCGCGGCCAGGAGAGAATCATGGGCGTAGTAAGCCGCGGCGGCTCCTTCCTCATCGAGTGGATGACCTACAATCAGAAAGAGAATCCGTTTTACGAACACTATGACGAACTGCTCGCCATTTTGAAAGAGCACGAGGTGACCCTGAGCCTTGGCGACAGCGTACGCCCGGGCTGCTTGGCCGATGCCACCGATGCCGGCCAACTCCAGGAGTTGATCCACCTGGGCGAATTGACCAAGCGGGCCTGGGATGCCGGTGTGCAGGTCATCATCGAAGGCCCTGGCCACATGCCCATGGATCAGATCGAGGCCAATATCGTTCTTCAAAAACGCCTCTGCCACGGCGCACCGTTCTATGTGCTTGGCCCGCTGGTCACCGATATCGCTCCCGGTTACGACCATATCACCGGTGCCATCGGTGGCGCCATCGCTGCTAAGGCCGGCGCCGATTTCCTGTGCTACGTCACTCCAGCAGAACATCTGAAGCTCCCCGATGGCGACGATGTCCGCGACGGCGTCATCGCCTCCAAAATCGCCGGTCACGCCGCCGATATCTGCAAGGGCGTGCCAGGGGCCATGGAGCGTGATATCGCCATGGCCAAATGCCGCAATGCCCTTGATTGGAAAGGACAGATCGACCTCTCCCTCGATCCGGAAAAGGCCAGACGCTTCCGAGAAGAGGGTGGAACTTACAAAGGTGACGCCTGCAGCATGTGCGGCTCATACTGCGCCATCAAGGTCTACAAGAAGGCGACCCTCTCCCATCGGCAGTGCGGTTCCTAACTCTACTTTGTGCCCCATTTAAGGACAGCATTGTCCGTTTACGGTCTTACCAGAAGCTCCCCCTCACGCTGACTCTCTCTCCTGCCACCAGGAAGAGAGAGTCAGCGTGAGGGGGTAACGAAGTTTCTCATATGCCAAAGTAGAACTCGCCATAAAGGAGGAAACCCCATGCCTGACTTTTTAAACCGGGCTATTGAGTGGATTCACCAAACCCAAGTCCTTGAGCAAATCCAGGCGGTGGATGTTTCAGGTCTCTTCCACAACCCGTATTTTCTCGCTCCCTTTATCTGTGTCATCATTTACAACCTCTACCGACAAACCTTCACCAACCTGATCATCATTGCGATTGGTTTAGGGCTCTGGTACTTCAGCGGCACCGACTACGTCCGGGGTGCAGTGATAGATGGCCAGGTACAGATCAGCAAAATTATCCCGCTGGCCGGAGTTGGCATCGGCAGTATTGGTGTGCTGGTCTACCTCCTCTTCATTCGCCAGGACTGACCGTTTTGTAAAAGGGCAAACAGCCTCCGCCCTGCAACGCCTCCATCATGCTGAAGAATCACGATCTGCTTGAAATCTACGATCGCCTTCTTGCCTACTTTGGCCCCCAGCACTGGTGGCCAGGGGAGACACCCTTTGAGATCATGGTCGGGGCGGTACTGACCCAGAACACCACCTGGACGAATGTCGAAAAGGCGATCAACAACCTCAAAGAGAGCGGCTTATTGCGCTTTGAGGTGATGGCAAGCCTACCCCATGCCACCCTTGCCGAACTCATCCGCCCCTGCGGCTATTTTAATCTCAAGGCCAGCCGTCTGCAAAATCTCCTGGCCATGATCCAAACCCGCTATGAGGGTGACCTCGAACTTTTCGCGCAGGCAGAGCTTCCCCCCCTGCGCCAAGCCCTGCTTGAAGTCAAAGGCATCGGCCCGGAGACCGCAGACTCGATCCTGCTCTACGCCGCAAATAAGCCAACCTTTGTGATCGACGCCTACACCCACCGACTCCTCTCCCGCCATGGGCTTGTCCCTGAAGAGGGGGCCGATTATCACGAGATGCAGGAGCTGTTCATGTCCGCACTCCCCAACTCCTCTGCCCTGTTCAACGAGTACCACGCCTTGATTGTCTGCACCGGCAAGGAGTTCTGCAAAAAAAGCACCCCAAAGTGTCAGGACTGCCCATTGTCCGACTTGCTTAACGCCTAATCCCCACAACTCAGGAGGACCAGAATGCAACCAACCGTTGATCAAGATCTCTGCATCGGTTGCGGCGCTTGCCAGGAGCTTTGCCCTGAAGTCTTCGAAGTTCAAGATGACAAGGCGCAGGTCATTGGCCCCGACCGCTGTGACAGCTGCCAGTGCGAGGAGGCTATGGCCTCATGCCCAGTAGACGCCATCAAGCTTTAGCCGCTGGGGCTAGAGCTGCTTCTGCTTGAGCAAGTCACGAATTTCCGTCAGCAACATCTCTTCCTTGCTTGGCCCTGGCTCCTCGACAACCGCCGGTTCCTCTTGCTTTTTCAAGGTATTCATTGCCTTGATCGCCATGAAGATGGCAAAAGCGATAATCGTGAAATCGATCACCGTCTGCACAAAGGTCCCGTAGTTCAGAGTCACAGCAGGTGCCGTTGCCGTTGCCTCTTTCATGGTAATGGCAAGCCCTCGGAAATCAACCCCGCCTAAGAGAAGGCCAATCGGCGGCGTGACAACGTCGGCGACAAAAGAGGAGACAATTTTACCAAACGCACCACCAACGATGATACCAACCGCCATGTCGATAACATTGCCTCTCATCGCAAACTGTTTGAATTCCTTGATGATTTCCATCCATTCCTCCTTTTTTTGGTAAGTATTCAGCCTCATCGCCGGGCAGGCCCGGTACCATTTTCAATACAACAAAAGTAGTTATTCAGTAGCAGCACATCTTACGGAAATCGAAGCGCCCCACGTCCAGTCCACAGCGACATCCTTGCTTGTCCCGTCACTCTGTCTTCTTCTTGCCTCCCTCCTCCGCCCTTAACCCCTGAATCTGCACCAGGTTCTTCCGCGCAGACTCGTCTCCTTGCGCCGCTGCCTTCTGAAAGAAATAGGCAGCCTTCTCCATATCCTTGGGAATTTCCTCGCCTCTCGCATAGAGAATTGCCAAATTCTTCTGCGCCGTCAAATTACCCTGCTCGGCTGCCTTGGTGTACCATTGAACGCCCTGAGTGACGTCCTTTTTGACACCACGCCCCTCGACGTAGAGCACAGCCAAATTCTTCTGGGCATTGCTATCCCCCTGCTCTGCCGCCTTGATGAACCAGCTGACGGCCTCACCCGGGTCTTTTTTCACGCCAAGACCACTGCTAAGCATGATGGCAAGATTATTCTGCGCCGTGGCATTACCCTGTTCCGCCGCCTTGCGGCACCAGTACGCAGCCTTCTCCTCGTCCTTCTCAACCCCTTCACCCTTGCTGTACATGATGGAGAGGTTGTTCATGGCATTGCCGTTCCCCTGCTCAGCCGCCTTCTGGAACCAATGCAAGGCCTGCGTCAAGTCCTTTTCAACCCCATGTCCCTCGATATACATCACCCCTAATTCATTCTGGGCAAAGGCCTTGCCCTGAACCGCCGCCGCTCGCTGGTTCCAATAGGCCGCCTTCGCTAAATCCTGCTTGCCGATCGTGCCATCCGTATAAATAACTCCCAAGTTATTCAAGGCATCCAGATGATCCTGCTCTGCCGCCTTCTGGAACCAGTGAATCGCCTTGTCGTAATCCACCGAGCCAACTTCACCCTTGGTGTACATGATCGCCAGATTATTTTGGGCGTTAGCATTGCCCTGCTCAGCCGCCAGTGTGTACCATCGTGCCGCCTGTTTCAAGTCTAGGGCCACCACCTGCCCCTTAGCATACATGAGCCCCATGTTGTTCTGAGCCACCGGGTGGCCCTGCTCCGCCGCCTTCTTCAACCAAAAAAGGGCCTGCTTCTCGTCCTTGGCAACGCCTTCACCTTCGAGATACATAAGCCCCAAATCATTCTGGGCCTCCTGACTACCCTGCTCAGCGGCTGAACGTTTAAACCAGTATGTCGCAACAGTAAGATCCCTGGGCACACCCGTGCCTTCGGTATATAGCTCACCAAGCCGATTGGCAGCCTTCGCATTCCCCTGACTAACCGATTTAAGCAACTCATCGATCCCTTGTTGGCTACCCGCGTCCGCTGGCATCGTAACAGCAGAGGCACCCGGCTGCACTCTCTCCCCCGTTTTCTCGCTTTCGGGAGGCAGAGCCACCGCTTTTTTTTGCCTTGACCCTGACTCCTCTTTTCCCTGAATATCTCGCCCAAGGTGACTCTCCTTGACGCCTTCAACCGGCGAGGAGGGTAACCTTGACGAAGCAGCTTGCACGGGTGGGGCTTTATCACCCGTGGTCGCCTTGATTGAACTGTTGGTGTCCAAAGCCGCTACTCGTTTTTTTGCGGCACTATAATTAAGGGCCGCCGCCTTCTTGTAGCAATCAAGTGCCAGATCCTCACTCCCAGCAATCTTGCCGGACTCATACAACTGCCCCAAGGCAAACATACCACGAGCATAGCCCTTGTCTGCGGCCTTTTGATACCAATCCCTCGCCTGAGTCAAATCTTGATCAACGCCCAAGCCGTTTTCATATAAAAACCCCAGATTGACCTGCGCCCGAGACACCCCCTGCTCAGCCGCCTTCCTATACCAATAGGCAGCTTTGGCCGGATCTTTGTCAACCCCAAGTCCCAATTCATACATGACGCCCAGGGGACGCTGGCCTTCGGCATACCCTTGATTTGCCGCCTGTTCGTACCAATAAAAAGCCTTGGCCAAATCCTTACGAACCCCGTCCCCATTCTCGTAGGCGTTGCCCAGAGCCACCTG
>JAQUKQ010000033.1 GCA_028718985.1 Desulfobulbaceae bacterium
AAAGGCTCATTGCAGCCGTGTGCGGAGATTTTTTGACGCTCTTTGTTCCCGATTTTGACGACACTTCCCTGGATTGAAAATTCCCATACAGTCATTTTTCAGCCCTCCATAGGTAATGTAGAACGCATTGGGTAACGTCTACTATGGTAAAGTGCTATGCCCTAGTATTATTATCGGTATCTTCCTTGTTGCTGATAAATTTTTTGCGTGATGGTTCCTGAAAAGAAACGGTTGACGTGTTATGTAGAACTGATGCGTTTGATGATTTGATAAGCAATCTGTATGCCATAGTTCTTAGCGGATGGTGATACATTGTGGTGCGGAACGGCGTCTGGGCTAAAGCAGTGTTGGTTGTGGGCGGGGCAGGAGAGGAGATGGTGTGTGGAGCGCGACGAGGTTCAGAATAAGGAAACGCTCTCGTAGCGCTGTATCGTGCGGAGATCAGACCGATTTGGGGGACGGGCTACATCGCCAACTCGCTTAGGAGTCTAGAGGAACTGCGGATGGCCATGATATTTTCTGCCAACGGCTTAGCGAAATCTTTGATGCTGCAGGATGGTGACGAAATGTGATCCTTATGAGGTGCTATTCAGGGTTTTTTCACGCCCTTGCTGGCGCACAATCTCAAACATGATGACCGCTGCGGCAACCGATGCGTTTAGCGAGTCGATACTGCTGTGCATAGGAATGGAAACCAGGAAGTCGCAATGTTTTTTGACCAGAGGGCGGATGCCGTTACGTTCACCACCGATCACCAGGCACACTGGGCCATCAAAGTTCGTTTGATGGATCGTCTGTTCGGCGGTTCCCTCGGCGCCAAATATCCAAAAGCCAGCGTCTTTGAGCTGCTGTAAGGCTGAGGCCATGTTGGTGACCGGGCAGAGGGGCAGATGGGCGATAGCCCCGACGGCGACTTTTGCCACTGTGCCGGAGAGCGGAGCAGAACGATCCTTGGTGTAGAGGATGCCGATGGCTCCAGCAGCAGAGGAGGAACGGATCATGGCTCCAAAGTTGTGGGGATCTTGGATGGTGTCGAGCGCCAGGATCAGGGCAGGGGAGGAACTTTTCTGCTGGATAGCCAGCAGGTCATTGATGGTGATGGTGGACACCGGTTTGATTCGGGCCTGAACTCCTTGCATAGTTGCCTGTTCCGGGGTTCCTGGAAAGGGTGTGTCGGCGAAATGATAGGGAATTCCTTCCTGCTCGGCCAGGAGTATAAGGTCGTGTGCTTTGCCTTGGTTTGACTTGATGAAGCGCAGCTCGATCACTTTCTGAGGGCTGGAATTCAAAAGCTCCATCACCGGGTGAATGCCCCAGATCAGATCGGTACGGTCAGCCTGCGATTTTCTGTTGTGGCCGTGTGGCGCTGTTTTCTTCTTGCCGGGAGTGGGCATTGGCATGACCTTGTGTTGTTGAAAAATTGGCCTTTATGGTGTTGCTATGATGTTTCTACAGGATTGGGATGAGTTGTTTGCCATCATAGCCACGGCGGCTGGCGGCCCTTTTTTCAAGAATGATAGCCGTCAGCATTGCCTTGGCGTGTTCCAGGTTGTCGTTGACAATGGTATAGTTGTAACGAGCCGCCGCCTGGAACTCCTTTTGGGCGTTTTGTAAACGCAAAGTGATCGTTGCCTCTGTTTCTGTCTGGCGGTCAGTCAGGCGGCGTTCGAGTTCTGCCAGTGATGGCGGGGCAATAAAGATGAAGGTTGGGGTGAGATCATGACGGGACCGCAGTTGGTCGGCACCTTGCACGTCAATGTCCAAGATGACGTCTCGACCTTGTGCTAATGCCCCCATAACTGCCTGTTGGCTGGTGCCATAAAAGTTGCCATGTACCTCGGCCCACTCAAGGAAATCACCTTCCTCCCGCAGGTCGAGAAATTGCTCGACACTGACAAAATAGTAATCCTTGCCGTCGATCTCTCCTGGTCGTGGCTGGCGGGTGGTGTGGGAGACCGAGAAGCCAATGGCCGGGATCTGGGCGAGGATCGGCTTGAGGATCGTGGTTTTTCCTGCACCGGACGGTGCGGAGATGACGAAAAGATGGCCCTGGCTCATGGCAGTTCATCCCCAGACCCTTGATCGGCATGCGGTTGGAAACGCTGGGTCAGGGTCTCTGTCTGCACCGATGAGAGGATGACATGGCTAGAGTCCAATACCAGAATTGCGCGGGTACGTCTGCCTTCGGTGGCATCGATGAGCTTGCTGGCGTTACGGGCCTCATCTTTGAGCTTCTTCATTGGTGCTGATTTAGGATTCACTACCGCAATCACCCTTCCTGCCATTACCGCGTTGCCAAAGCCGATGTTAATTAAGCGTCTATCCATAGCATTCTCATGACTCAGTTGAGGATATCAGTGTCGTTTCACGTCTCACGACTACTCTAAGTTTTGTACTTGCTCACGGATTTTTTCGATCTCATTTTTGAGTTCGACGGTTTTATGGATAACCTCGGTGTCATTGATTTTGGAAGATAACGTGTTGATCTCCCGTAAGAACTCTTGCAGGAGAAAATCGAGCCGACGGCCGATAGGTTCATCTAACTCCATGAAGGTCGTAAACTGCTGAATATGACTTCGTAGTCGGACTAACTCTTCCGTGACATCGTAGCGATCAGCCAAGATCACAACTTCCTGTGTCAGGCGAAGGGGGTCAAGTTCAACACCTGCCAGGAGTGCGTTCAGGCGTTCTTTAAGTGTTGCCTCACGTTTGGCGACCAGGCCAGGAATTGCGTTAGCGATAGAGGTGACGGTGGCCTCGAAGTTCTGCAGTCGCGCCAGCAGGTCTTTTTTTAGGATCAGACCCTCGTCGAGGCGCATCTGGAGGCAGGCTGCCAAGGCTAATCCCAAGGCCTTGCTGATTTCCTCCCAGACCGTCTCAAGGTCTTCCTCGCACTTCTCTTCGTTAATCACATCTTTGAAGCTTGCCAGCATGGCAAGTGTTGGCAGACCGTCGAGCGCAAAAGTATCCTTCAATTGCTGCAGACAGGTCATGTACTGTCCTGCCAAGGGGATGTTGACTTGGGCCTGTGCGCCGGTCATTGTGCTGCCGGAGACGGTAACCATGACCTCAATGTGCCCTCTTGAGAATACCTTTCCAATCTCTTTTTTGATTCTCTCTTCCAGGGCACCGTATTCCCGTGGCAGTTTGATCTTGATGTCACAAAAACGGTGGTTGACAGAACGAAGTTCAACGGTCCAGTGGCGGAGGCCATCGGTTTCTCCACGACCAAAGGCGGTCATGCTCAGGGGACGTTTTTGTTTCATGCGATAGCCTCCAGTAATTCTTCTTGTGTGACCACGGCGGTGCCGATTTTTCCAACCACGATTCCGGCGGCGTAATTGGCAAGTGTCGCGGCTTCGGCATAAGTGAGTCCGGTCGAAAGGCCAAGTGCCAAAGCAGCGATAACGGTATCTCCGGCACCAGTGACATCGAAGACCTCTTTGGCGACCGTGGGGATGGTGATTAACGGCGCATCTTTTTCAAAGAGGGCCATGCCTGCTTCGCCCCGGGTGATGAGCACTGCGCGGCTGTCGAGATCATGGATGAGCTTTGCACCTGCGGCCAGCAGGGTAGTATCATCAGTAATTTTAATGCCAGAGAGCTGCTCGGCTTCATGTTGATTGGGGGTGATGATGGTTGCACCATGAAAGCGCTCGGGTTGGCAGGGCTTGGGGTCGATGATCAGTGAAATGTCAGGATGTTGTTTGAGTTGTGTCCGGAGATATTCCATCAAGGCGGGCGTGATGATCCCTTTGGCGTAATCGGAGATGATGATGGCTTGAAAGCTGGGCAAGTTATGACCAATAAAGCGTTTGATGGTCTCCAGTCCGTCGCCGTCGACATTGCCAGTACTCTCCCTGTCAAAACGGACAACCTGTTGGCCTTGGGCGACAATTCTGGTTTTAATAGTAGTGGGGCGGTCTGTGAGTTGGACAATTCCTTCCGTTGGTGAGGGTAGCGCTTCGATCAGTTGCAGGAGGTGATCTCCCATGCTGTCATGGCCGATCACTCCACAGATGGTAGCTTTGGCACTTAGGCCGAAGATATTGTGCAAGACATTGGCCGACCCTCCTAACAGCAGATTGTCATGGGTGACATTGACTACAGGAACAGGGGCTTCTGGTGAGATGCGTGAGACATTTCCCCAGATGAAATGATCGACAATCAAATCACCAATTACCAGAATGTTGGCGTTTTGAAAGGCCTTAATTGCCTTGCAAAGGCGAGCTTTTTTTTCGGAGGGCATTGATCTCATGGTGTGTGTTGCAGATTGGACCATCAAGCTTTGGGCTGGATTGTCTCAATGGCTTGGGTGATGTCCACAATCAAACGGCGAATCTCTTGCGATGCGGCTGTGGAGCTGTTGAACGGAATGGTCAAGTTGCCGATAGCGTCAGGCGACCAGCGATGGATAAAACGAGTTGAAGGTGCCCCGGCAAAGATGATGATCGCTGGGGTGCTGGTGGCGGCAGCCAGATGTTGACCGCAGGAATCATACCCGATAAAGCAGTCAGCTGCATCAATCATTTTTCCCAAGGAGCCAAGCGAGCCGTTGAAAATAATCAGGCCATGGTCAAGGGGAGTTGGGTTGTTGGGGATCTCGCTGTCGTGCAGGCAGATGACCGGAAAATTAAGGGTTCGAGCCCTTGCCAGATGATCGGCCATCCATTGCCCTTTGTGTTGGCCGCGGCCGGTGTCAAGAATGACGATGGTTTTAGGGTGAGCCAGAAGAGCTTCGATCAACTCTTCCTCAAAGTTGCCATGCACCTTTTTGCGCGGGTTGTTCCCCACCCCAAAATTGACTACAACCACGCGCTGGCATCCCTTTTTGTGCAGTGCTTGGCAAAAGGTATGGTAGCCCTCGCCTTTACGTTCGAAAATCAGGTTAGGTTGCCAGATTACCTCTTCGTCAAGGAGTTGGTTGAGCCAAAGATTAGCAAGGCAAGAGAGGTTCATCGGTGACGTATCATCACGCCGACTAGCCCTGGAGGGGAAATAGCAGGTGCGGTTGTCGGGAGCCAAGGGGAGCAGCCCCAGCTGACTGAGGCGGGTGTCTGGATCGAAGAGCAGGATCTCTTCTGGCAAGAAGCCTTCTTGTTCGGCCATGGTGATCTCCAGGAGGCTCGGCCAGGAGGACATTTTGTCAAAAAGGGAGCCATCGTTTTTGTAAAGAAAGTTTCTGTGACGGCAATTCTCGACAAAGGCGAAGACTTCAGGCAGATGGGCGGGACCGATCAGCACCAGTTCTGCACTGGCGAAGTGAAGGCGCAGGCGGTGGATGATGACGTTGGTGATGGCGATATCGGCCCCTGCGGTGACTCGCGAGAGAACGAGTATCTTTTTAACGGAATTTGTTTGCTCGGCAGTCAGAGGGGTGATCTGCTGTAACCGTTGATAACGGTTGAGGAGTGATGTTGCATCAGTAAAGCCGAAGTCGTTGAGTAGGCTGTTAAGCACAGCACCTTCCGGCGTCGCTCGGATAAATTGCAGGATTCTGGTTAGGACGAGATTGGCGGTCTGTACCCCGTGATCAGAAAAGTCATCGCACAGGGGCTCGATAATGCTGCCAAAGAGAGCCGAGGTTGCCACTTTGGCAATAAGAGGCTCCGGACTGAACGACCAGTTGCAGAGCTGGTCGATGAGGTCAAGGCATGGGGCGTCTACCTGTAGCGAGCTTTTGCTGTGGCAATCGAAACCCGTTTGTTGGAGAAAGGAGTGTGCTGTCTCCCGAATGACGGATGCCTGGGTGCTCGGGATTTTACTAGGGTGGCTGGAGGTTGGCACAGAGGGCTATTATGCTTGATGATCTCACAAAAATTATCCCCCTCCCTTGATTCAGTTCCCCTTGAGGGGTACGGGAGGGGGATGATGGGTAGGTGAAGTGGCAAAAGGAAGACGGTGAATCAGGCTAAGCAGGAGACAATTGCATCCCCCATGGCAACAGTGCCGACGGTGCGATTCTTATCGGTTGCGATGTCAGGGGTGTGGATGCCGCGATCAAGCACGGTGGCGATGGCATCTTCAATGGCCTTTGCCGCTGCCTCTTCCTTAAGGCTGTAGCGCAGCAGCATGGCGGCGGAAAGGATCTGGGCGATGGGGTTGGCAATGCCCTTACCCATGATGTCCGGGGCGGAACCGCCAGCCGGTTCGTAGAGGCCAAAGCCGGATTCGTTCAGGCTGGCCGAGGCTAAGAGGCCCATGGAGCCGGTGAGCATAGCACATTCATCGGAGATGATGTCGCCAAACATATTGCCGCAGAGCATGACGTCAAACTGGTGTGGATTCTTGACCAGTTGCATGGTGGCGTTATCAATGTAGATGTGGTTTAAAGCAACATCCGGGTAGTCAACGGCGACCTCTTTCACCACCTGCCGCCAGAGCACCATGGTGGTGAGGACATTGGCTTTGTCTACCGAGGTTACGAGCTTACGGCGACCTCGTGCTGCATCAAAGGCTTTGCGGGCAATACGGTCGATTTCTGCCCGGCTGTAGATCATGGTGTCATAGGCCTTTTCCTCCGGGCCAGAACCTTCGCGACCCTTGGGTTGACCGAAGTAAATGCCACCGGTTAGTTCACGGACGCAAAGAATGTCGAAACCATCGCCGACGATGTCAGCGCGCAGCGGGCAGGCGGCGGCCAGCGACTTGAAAATCTTGGCAGGTCGCAAGTTGCAGAAGAGTTGTAACTCTTTGCGCAGGGGGAGAAGGGCGGCGCGTTCAGGCTGCTGTTCCGGTGGCAGGCTTTCCCATTTGGGCCCCCCAACTGAACCAAAGAGGACGGCATCACTTTTCTTGCACAACTCTAAGGTAGCGGCAGGCAGGGCGGTGCCGTGCTTGTCGATGGCGATACCGCCGACATCGGCGTGCTCGTAGTGCAGAGAGAGGGAAAATTTCTTCTGGACGGCATCCAGAACTTTGATAGCCTCGGCCATAACTTCAGGGCCAATGCCGTCACCGGCGAGGATTGCAATTTTTCTCATAAGACACCATGTGTGATTGAGTGAATGTTTTTGTAATTAGCAACGTCAGGTATTTGCATATGCACCGGACTGGGAGAACGGCGGAAAATAGCACAAAAAATGAGAAAGGTAAACGGCGAACTCATTCTTCTGCGCGGCTTTAATCAATCCTTAACCTGCAGGCGGCTATGTGAGCTGGGGGGGCCTAAAAGACAGCTCTCTCAAGCATCACGGCCAGACTACCATGATCTTCAGGCGCAAAGCCCATGACTTCACGCCATATCTCGTCGCTCTCCATGCACAGGTAGATACAGGTCTTTGGGTCTGCCAATGGTTTGAGTAAACGGTACAAGTGTTGATAAAGATCAACCCGGCGGGAGCGGAAATAGCGGTGCTTACCGTCGAGACCGACAATGAACTCTTCCGAAAAAAAACGGGATTTCGGGAAGCGACTGTTGGCTATTTGTTTTAGCGGAGGCAGAAAACGTAAGGCCCCTAGGCTGATCCAGGCAATTTTATCGCTTGGTACTTGGCGGAAGAGTTCCTTGATGGTGGTGGCATAGCCCTCTTGCCAACCTGGGTGATCAATGATCGGATCGAAGTGGAAGGCAAGGCGGTAACCCCAGGCTGCGCATTGGGCAGCGGCTTGCAGGCGTTCGTCGAGCGTGGCTGTACGCAACTCCTCTTCACGCATGATTGGTTGGCTGTTTAGGGACCAGGCGACGATGGTGCGGTCTTGATGGTCAAGGCCTTGTAGGTTAGCAATAGCGGCGCTCTTGGTTTTCAGCTCGAGAACCGCTCGAGATTGTCGGCCGATGAACGGTACGAGGACTTGGCTTAAGCCGGTCAGTTGGTCGAGGGCCATGCTATCGGTGAACTCACCGGTGCCGATGCGCCAGAAGCGATCCGGGTTCTTGGCAAAGGCAGCTTCAAGCTCACGAAGCAGGTCATCGACATTAACAAAAAAACTAAGCCAGGGGTTGTTCAGATAGGCCTGCAGGATGCAGTACACACAATCCATCGGACAGTTCAGGCCAATATTGATGACCTGATAGTCACAACAGCGGTACTCCCGGGTAGCAGGACAGGGTTTGAAGAAATGGCCAAGATTGCGACATAAGAGCAGATTCTGTTTGCCCTTTGTCAGGTTTCTGGGATATTGGTTTGCGTCAAGACCCGGAACATAGTGGCCATTTATGATTTCAACTGGTATGGTAGCCGCCCGTTTGAGAATTTCCTGGGTGTAGGGAAGATCGGCAACCCCTTGTTCGACAAAGATTTTTTTGATGTGGCTGACCGGGTTGATCAATTTTTCTGCCTTATGGATTCTGTTTTGGCTCCTCATGACTGGAAAGCAGTGTGGTCGCGAGTGTGCATTACGTCTAAATTACAATCAAAAGAGTGTTCCAGCAAGTACTCGGGCCGTAAGCTTGCAAGAGAAGCCGTCTGCGGTCTTGGTTTGAATGCGAAGTGAAATAAGGTGCCCGTCATGTCTATGTCACATCTGCTCAGTTGTCAATCAATCAGTAAGGCCTTTGGTGCCCAACGGCTGTTTTCCGGCATTAGCTTCGGCATTTCAGAAGGTGAAAAGCTCGGTCTTATCGGTCCTAATGGCGCCGGAAAATCCACACTTCTCAAGATCTTTGCAGGGTTGGAACATCTGGACGACGGCAAGCTCTTTGCCCGAAAAAAATTAAATTTGGCTTACCTCGCCCAAGCAGAGAACCTGCCTCCTGAGCAGAGTGTAATCGACTCTCTGCTGGATGTTTTGGCCGCTAATCAGATGCATGATGCTGAGCGATATGCCGCAGCTCAGCGCATGGCAGGTAAGTGCGGTTTTTTTGATCCGGAGCAAAAAGTTGGTGCTCTGTCCGGAGGGTGGTTGAAGCGGCTTGCCATCGGTCGTGCCCTGTTGCAGGCACCTGATCTTCTGTTGTTGGATGAGCCGACTAACCATCTGGATATTGATGGCATTCTGTGGTTGGAGGGGCTCTTGAAAAACGCCAACTTCGCCTTTGTCTTGATCAGTCATGACCGATATTTTCTTGATAACGCTACCAATCGCATCCTTGAATTAAATCCCCAATACCCTGGAGGCTATCTGCGAGTAGAGGGTTCTTTGCGGGACTTTCTAGTGCGTAAAGAGGAGTTGCTCTCCAGTCAGGCCAAGCAGGAGGAGGTCTTGGGAAATAAGTTGCGGCGCGAGATTGAATGGTTGTCTCGTGGTCCCAAGGCGCGTACCACTAAAGCTCAGTTCAGGATCGATGACGCTGAACGTTTGCGTGGAGATTTCAAGGATGTCAAATATCGGAACGCCCAAAATAAGGCCATTGATATCGGCTTTGAGGCGACCGACCGTAAGACCAAGAAGTTACTGACTACTCATGATCTCGGGAAAGCTTATGCTGGTCAACAGATCTTTAGTGGCTTGAATTTGGAGATGACTCCTGGCCTTTGTGTCGGTGTGCTTGGTAACAACGGCTCCGGCAAGAGCACGATGATCAACATGCTGGCCGGTAAGATTGCTCCCGATCAGGGTGCGATTACCCAGGCTGATGGCGTCAAGATAGTGCTTTTTGATCAGAAACGGCAAGCCCTCGATCAAACCAAAACGCTGCGCCGTGTCTTGGCGCCGGATGGCGACACCGTGCTCTATAAGGGGCAGGCGGTTCATGTGGTGGGCTGGGCCAAGCGCTTTCTGTTCCGGCCAGAGCAGCTTGATATGCCGGTACATCGTCTGTCCGGTGGTGAACAGTCCCGAATTTTGATCGCTAACCTGATGCGACAGCCGGCGGACATCTTACTCCTCGATGAGCCGACCAATGATCTCGATATTCCCTCTCTTGAAGTCTTGGAAGAGGGTTTGGCCGAGTTCCCCGGGGCCATTATTCTGGTCAGCCATGATCGATTTTTGTTAGACCGATTGGCGGATTTTGTTATTGGTTTCAACGGTAAGGGTGGCTGCCAGCGGTATGCCGATTTCCGCCAGTGGCTAGAAGATTTGCAGACTGCTAACCAAGGTGAAGGCAAAGTTGTCAAGGCGGCGAAGGGAAAGAGTGCGAAGCCCGCCCCTGCAGTCAAGAAGAAGAAAATGACCCTGGGAGAAGAGTTGGAGCTTGCCAAGATGGAAGAGACCATCGCCCAGGTAGATAGCGAGTTAAGTCGTTGCCAGAGGCAGTTGACTGTGCCAGAGATCCAGGCCGATGTGGAGAGGCTTGCCAAATGTTGTAGAGATCTGGAACAGGCGCAGGCCACAGTTGACCGAGCTTATTTGAGATGGGAAGAGTTGATCGCGAAGCGTGACAGTATTTGAGCAGGGGGTGTAAGCCCTCCAGTAGAACTATTATCGTAAAGGAGAGAGTATGGCGTCAGATGTAGAAGAGATAACCATCAATTACGAGGAAGACGGGGTGTTGTTAGTGAAGGAACTGGACAAGGAGATTTTGTCCAAGGGTGCGTGGACAACAATCCTTTTCCGTTTTCAGGACTTTGATAAGAAGACGAATGGCTATAGCCCGGATCGTTATATCATCCGTCGTTATCAGAAGAAGGACGGCGAGTATCAGTCCAAGAGCAAGTTTAAAATCTCAAGCGCCGAGCAGGCTACAAAGATTGTCAATGCCCTAAGCAAGTGGCTGGCTTCCTGACGGGAAGAAAACATTCCGACTTGCATGCAAACGATTACTTCCCGCAAGCATTCAAACCGAGACCGAGACTGAGACCGAGGCGGAGCGAAGCTGGTTCGGTTCACAAAGGGATCGGTTTGAATGGAGAGTGGAATCAAAACCGGTCAGTAGTGATGATCTCTTCCAGCGTCAATTGACCGCCACGTGGCCAGGCCTCTTGGGTGGCCTTGCCGATGGCTACATACATGGCGATGACGTGATCGCCTGGCAAGTTGATCAGTTTCCCAACCGCCTCAAAATCGAACCCGTCCATCGGGCATGAGTCGTACCCCAGGCTTTTTGCCGCCAGCATCAGGGTTTGGGCCATCATGCCACAGGAGCGCATCGCCTCGTCTCTTTGCACTTGATCTTTGCCACGGTAATACTGTTCAATGGCAGGCAGCAGGAACTCTTGGACAGCGGGGATGGCATTTTGCCAATAGCGATGAGGCTCTCTTTCCCAACTCCGGAGGTCAGCGCAAAGGATGATGAACAGTGAAGCGTCAGTAACCTGTGCTTGTCCCCAGGAGGCTTCCCTGATCCGTTGACGTAAAGTGGCATCTTTAACCACGACCGGTCGCCAGTTTTGAATATTAAAGGCCGTGGGCGACAGGATGGCTAAAGAGAGTAACTTTTGCTCTTCGGCGGCGGTCATCTTGTGGGCTGGGTCAAAATGCTTGACGGCTCGCCTGTTTTGAATGGCGGCAATGGTATCCATGATTCATCTCCTTTGCGCTGAATTTTCTTGCCTCTGGTTATTCTTCCTCATCCTTCCACGTAACTTCAGATAATTCCCTGAAAATACGTACCCCTAAATTTTCGATTTTGGCCATCGCCATGGCAGTATTTGCCGAAAAGCCACTTCCATGATAAACCGCCGCGCGCAGTTTGAGTCGCTGCTATTCATCAAAGACATCGGTGTCGTAGCCCATCATGTCGTTTGCCAAATTCAGAAAGACGCTCATCGACTTGCAGAGATTTTTGACAATCTTACTGTAGGCCATCTTCTCATCAAGCGTTTTCGCCTTTTGCATCGACTGCAAAGTTGACATGATCTCACTTGACAACCCATCCATCAAACGTTCCGGTTCTACCATTATCAATCCTCCTGGGTAAATGTTCTGGCACGCAACATGCCGTTCTCTTTGCTATATATGCTCCCTGGTCTTCATGAAGACAATGTCTGGCCATTGTTCCATGACATAGGTAAGGTGCCATTGGCTTTGAGCCAGGTAGGTCAAAAAACCGTCGGCATCGAGATAGAGGCTTGCTTGATTGCGGCTCTTGAATTCATCGAGTTTTTTGCGGTTTTCTGAGCTGACCCAGCGAGCGTCGGCCAAGTCGACATGCTCATAGATGGCATCAACGGCATACTCCGTTTTCAGGCGGGCCATGGTCACTTCAAACTGTAACTCACCGACTGCACCGAGGATGTAGCTGCTGCCCATCTGCGGACGGAATACCTGGATTGCCCCCTCTTCAGCCAATTGTACGAGTCCCTTTTGCAGCTGTTTCAGCTTGAGGGGTGTTTTCAAAATGACCCGGCGAAAGAGGTCTGGGGCAAAATTTGGAATGCCGGTGAATTTCAGTACCTCCTTGTTGCTGAAGGTGTCGCCAATTTTTATGGTGCCATGGTTATGCAGACCGATGATGTCACCGGGGTAGGCCTCTTCGATGTTGGTCCGGCCTTGAGCCATGAAGATGATGGCGTTGGCAATGGGCACTTCCTTGCCAATACGGTGGTGCATGACCTTCATGCCCCGGGTGAACTTGCCGGAGCAGATGCGCAGAAAGGCGATACGATCCCGATGGGCTGGATTCATGTTGGCCTGAATTTTAAAGACAAACCCGGAAAACTCGGGCTCATACGGCGAAACTTCACGTGTTTCCGTTTGCCGAGGGCCTGGGTGCGGGGCGTTTTCGACAAAGGCGTCCAGTAACTCCTTAACCCCAAAATTGTTGACCGCGCTACCGAAGAACACCGGGGTCTGGTTGGCCTTCATGTACTCGTTATAGTCGAAGGGACATGCTGCTCCGGCCAGAAGTTCCAAGTCGCTGCGTAGTTCCTTGGCTTGGTGACCGAGTAGTTGATCCAGGCGCGGATCGTTTATGTCGTTGATGGTGATGCCGTCCGTGTCGCTGGTTGCCTGTCCCGGGGTGAAGAGGTGTAACTCTTTCCTGTAGATATTGTAGACCCCTTTGAAGGTCTTGCCCATGCCGATGGGCCAGGAGAGAGGGGCGCACTCAATTTGTAGCTTCTCCTCGATGTCGGCAATGACCTCCAGCGGGGAGAGCCCGTCCCGGTCGAGCTTGTTAATGAAGGTGATGATAGGGGTGTTGCGCATACGGCACACCTCCATCAAACGTTCGGTCTGGGCTTCAACACCTTTGGCGCTGTCGATAACCATCAGTGCGCTGTCGACGGCAGTCAGTACCCGGTAGGTGTCCTCAGAAAAATCTTGGTGACCCGGGGTGTCCAGCAGGTTGATTTCGAAGTCGCGGTACTGAAACTTCATGACCGAGGTGGTGACCGAAATGCCGCGTTCCTGCTCCACAGCCATCCAGTCGGAGGTGGCTTTGCGAGTGGTTTTCTTCGATTTCACGGCCCCGGCGAGTTGGATAGCACCACCGTAGAGCAGCAATTTTTCGGTCAGGGTTGTTTTCCCGGCGTCCGGATGGCTGATGATGCCGAAGGTGCGGCAGCGCTCGATCTCTTCTTTGTTGAATTTGGTCATTTTCTTTACGACTGGTTCTTGTGTGAGAGGCTTTTTTAAGACAAAGCGGGACGGCAAAAGTAAGAGATGCATACATACAATAATTTCGCATTAAATTCTAA
Source organism: Desulfobulbaceae bacterium (assembly GCA_028718985.1). Lineage (GTDB taxonomy): Bacteria > Desulfobacterota > Desulfobulbia > Desulfobulbales > VMSU01 > VMSU01. Next base: position 13,464 of record JAQUKQ010000033.1, read on the forward strand.
TCTTTAATTCTATGGCGCAATCGTACGGATGCTTTTTGAATCCTCGGTTGGGTTCGTCGGCTAGGTGTGGTGCAGACTTTTTTAAGCTGCTTAAGATTGACAACTCACGCGTGGGATGGTTCAAACGAACAGCGGAGAGAGGATAGCGCAAAAGGTCTATGCACTTTTATACTTGAGGAGATTTACGAGGTGGAAAAGTCGTGATTCATACAGACGGATTGTTAAACAGCATCCAGCAAGAATTAGATCAGCGGGAAAAAGAGATTCTCCATTCGCATGCCTGTTTCAGTGGTGATGGTATTAGGCGGCGCCCCGAGAAGTTGCAGGGCTACCGGCAAAATTTTGCGGTCGATTGTGATAGAATTTTGCACTCCAAATCCTACACGCGCTACATCGACAAAACGCAGGTTTTTTCAATGGTGTTGAATGATCACATTACCCATCGGGTTCTTCATGTGCAATTGGTCTCAAAAATCGGCCGGACCATCGGCCGCTTTCTTCGCTTAAATGAAGATCTGATCGAGGCGATTGCCCTTGGCCATGATCTGGGTCACCCTCCATTTGGCCACGATGGAGAGACAATCCTGGCCAGGCTTTGCATTGCCCATGGTCTGCCGCCTTTTCTTCATAACCTGCAAAGCATCCGCTTCTTGGAGTCGCTCGAAAAAAAAGGGACCGGACTAAATCTTACCTTGCAAACGTTGGATGGGATTTTGTGCCACGATGGTGAGGTCAATCGCCACGAATTGCGTCCCCAGCGGCAGAAGACCTTTGTCGATCTCGATCAGGAGATAGCGCAAAAAGCTGCCGCGCCCCGCACTGAATTGACTCCCATGACCTTCGAGGGCTGTGTAGTTCGTTTGGCAGATACCATTGCTTACATTGGCCGTGATATCGAAGACGCTATTGAGCTTGGCATCATCAGTCGCCACGATCTGCCGCCTGCGTGTGTGGCTGTTCTCGGTAATACTAATGGTCATATTGTCTACAACCTGGTCACAGACCTGATTGCCAACAGCCGAGAGCGCGACACGGTCAGCTTTAGTGCTGAAATTGCCGAGGCTCTTTTGGAGTTAAAGCGATTTAATTACCAGTCGATTTATTTGAACCCAAAGGTGAAATTGGGCAATGAGGAGATCGCAAATTGTTATGAAGTGATGTTTGACACGTATCTGCAACATCTAGCCAATCAAGATGGCGAGTCTCGCATAATCAGCGATTTCGCTCACTATCTCGACCCGCAGCGTCTAGCCCAGAACCCGCCCGCCTGCATTGTCCGTGACTTTATCGCCGGAATGACCGACGACTATTTTCGCAGTCAAGCCAAATTGCTTGGCTGCCCTATTCCTGACAAACAGTGACGCTTATTCAAGGCGAAGTGATGACGCTTTCATAAAGGCTATGGGGGGAAAACCTTTCCCCAGTAGTATTTTTACCGTCTTTTCGGCAAACTTCTCTGTTTACCTCTCGGGAGAACTCTCTCCTTTTTAAGACCTCCACCTTCAGTATTCAACGATTTAACGAGTTGGTGCTTTTTTGCAGCCTATCTTCATGGGTGTCACCTTCTTTTTTGAAAAGAGATTGCATAATTTTTAAAAAGAGCGATAATCGCACCGTTTTTTAACATCGCTTAATTCCGTGATAGCGGAAGCGGGGGAACCACTTTTTTGGGGCGGATCACACACGTGTAAGGCAACTCTCAGCCTGAGCCCGACAGCTAACCTCGTAAGCTAATGAGAGCCTCCGGTTTCTATATTCCGTCAGAGGCTTGATACCTTTTTTGGCACATGATATAGAATTAGGAGAATATCCATGGGTTCTTGCCTTTCACCCGTTGGACGTCAACAAGATCAGTTCACGTCCGCCACATGCAACCCCGCTTTTCTTGCCATATCGGCTCTAGGTATCATTTATGGCGATATCGGCACGAGTCCCCTGTACACCATTAAAGAATGTTTCTCCGGCAAACACGGCGTCGCACCTACTCCTGAGAATATTCTCGGCATCCTGTCGATGATCTTTTGGTCACTGCTCCTGGTAGTCGGTCTGAAGTATGTCGTTTTCATTATGCAAGCCGACAACAAAGGCGAAGGTGGCATCTTTTCGCTGCTTGCCATGCTGCAAGGAAAGCTGAAAGATGACACGAAATGGTGGACCTTCCTCACCATCCTTGCCGCCTTTGGAGCCGCACTTCTTTATGGAGACGGGGTGATCACCCCTGCCATCTCTGTACTTTCCGCCATTGAAGGCCTCAATATGGCTACAGATGCTGCTGCGCATTACATCGTTCCGCTCACATGTCTGGTACTGATCACCCTCTTTTCTCTCCAGCGGCATGGCACTGCAATCATCGGCAGGGTGTTCGGCCCCATCATGGTACTATGGTTTCTCGCCCTTGGTGGTTTTGGGCTGTACGCTATTCTTGTTCATCCCATTATCCTTACCGCATTGAATCCTTTGCATGCACTCACCTTTTTCGCCATCAACCATGTTCATGGCGTAGGCGTCCTTGGCTCGGTGGTTCTTTGCATTACCGGGGGGGAGGCACTGTATGCCGATATGGGTCATTTTGGCCGTCGACCAATCCGCCTTTCCTGGTACGGGATCGTCTTGCCAGGCCTGGTACTCAATTATTATGGTCAGGGCGCCCTGCTCCTGCAACACCCGGACTTGATCAGCGTCAACCCTTTCTACGCCTTGGCGCCAAAATTCCTGCTCTACCCTCTGGTCGCCCTGGCCACCTTATCTACCATTATAGCCTCGCAAGCCATGATTTCCGGCGTCTTTTCACTGACACAACAGGCAATCCAGTTGGGATTCATTCCACGTATGCACATCATCCATACCTCTGAACAGGCCCAGGGGCAGATATACATGCCGACAGTCAATTGGCTGTTGATGATCGCCTGCCTATCGCTTGTTTTGGTGTTTCGCGAATCCACAGGCCTTGCAGGTGCCTATGGCATTGCCGTCACATCTACCATGGCTATCACCTCCTTCATGTATTTTGAAGTCACTCATTTCAAATGGAACTGGCCGTTATGGCAGAGTTTATCTCTGCTATCGCTCTTTCTCTTCCTCGACTGTGCGTTTCTGGGTGCTAACCTGCTGAAGATCGTCGACGGTGGCTGGATCACAATCTGCATTGCCTCATGCATCTTCATTGCTATGATTACCTGGCGCGATGGCCGGACTATTCTGGCAAAGCATTACAGTCTCATGAGGATTCCAGCCGATATTTTTCTTAAAGATCTCGCGGCATACAAGCCTCAGCGTATAATCGGCACCGCTGTTTTCATGTCTATCTCTCCTAACGGCATTCCCCACACGTTGCTGCATCACTTCAAGCACAACGAAGCCCTCCATGAACGGGTGCTGCTACTTTCCGTCCTGCCTGCTGAAACCCCAACCGTCGCGCCGGAGGAGAGGGTAAGTGTGGAAGACCTCGGTTTTGGATTTTCTCGTGTCAAAGCAAGTTACGGCTTTATGGAAGCGCCAAATATCGACGAGATCCTGAATCTGGCCAGTGCAAAGGGCTTACCCATCGATATTCATTCCACCTCTTTCTACCTTGGCCGGGAAACGATGTCTGCCAGCGGGCCGGCTTCCATGGCGCAATGGCGTAAGAAGCTCTTCATCCTCATGTCACGCAATGCCTGGAACGCGACATCATTCTTTAAACTTCCTCCAGATCGCGTAGTTGAGATGGGTAATCAGGTGGAGTTATAACCAGCAACCTGATTGTCGCACACGACGTTTGTTGAAATGAGATCATTTCAGTTTCATTCTAGAAAAAGAATATTTCGATGATAAATAGAGAGAAAACCAGAGCAGCTCAACTGTCAATCCTGTCGAATTTCATCCTGATTGTTATCAAGCTGGTTGTTGGCATCATGATGCAGTCGGTGAGTGTCCTCTCAGAGGCGGTTCACTCTGCGATTGACTTGATTGCCGCAATTATTGCTTGGTTCGCAGTCAGGGAATCAGGAAAACCTGCCGACAATGAACACAATTTTGGACATGGTAAAATTGAAAATGTGGCAGGTACCATCGAGGCTGTCCTTATCTTTGGGGCTGCAATCTACATCATCTGGGAGGCAGCTCATAAACTTATCACTGGGACCGTTGCAATTGAAAATCTAGGGATGGGTGCTATGGTCATGGGGGCCTCGGGCCTTACCAACTACCTGGTTTCCAGGCATTTGTTGAGTGTTGCCATAAAAACTGATTCTGTGGCGCTCGAAGCTGATGCTATGCACTTAAGGACGGATGTCTACACCTCAATTGGTGTGCTCGGGGGGTTAATAGCCATCAAGTTGACAGGCGTAACCATCCTCGACCCGTTAATCGCGATAGCTGTTGCCTGCCTCATCTTGAAAGCAGCCTATGATCTGACAAAAAGTGCATTTTTTCACATTCTGGACATCAAACTCCCCGATGATGAAGAAGCAGTTATTCATACAGTGATGCAGGAACATTCCTCTAATTTTTTGGAATATCATAAACTGAGAACTCGTAAGTCAGGTCATATTCGTCATATCGACATGCACTTGGTTGTCCCCAAACAAATGACTGTGGAGGTGGGGCATCACCTCAGCCATCAAATCTCAGCTGATATTGAAAATAGGCTCGATTACAGTCATATTCTTGTGCACATTGAGCCATGCAAAGGGGTTTGTGATGGCTGTTCAGTGGATTGTCCATCGAACGTCTGTGCTGCTAATCAGAAAACAACTAGTTGAAACAAATATGGGCTGGTTGTCTAGGGGCGTCCTGCTTTTTTTTGTAATATTTTTCTGGCGCGACAATCCAGTCTGTTTCCCAGCGGTTCCAGCCATAAGTACCAAGTACCATTGACCTCGAAGAACAAATATCACGGCCATGGTTGACCGGCGGATGAGCTTATGGAGATCTAAACCCAATTCCTATTGCCAAAACAAGTTCTGTGATTATGCGACAATTTGCCACATTGATTTCCTGTGAACTAGTGATACGATGTGGCACAAGCGCACCGGATTGCCGGCGTAAAATCATAATTATCACAGGAGGTTTCACAATGGAAGAGAGTCAAGCAGCAAAGCAGGGTGTTTCAAGAAGATCTTTTTTGTCCACCAGTGGCAAGGTGTTGGCCGGAGCGGCAATTGCCTCTACGGTACTGACTGGAAAACGTGAAAAGGCTCATGCCTATGCCCTTGACACCGGGTACGGTTACAGCATGCTCGATCCGCAAAAGGTTGGCCAGATTGCCTACGAAAATTATGCTAAACGTTGGTGTGCCTCTTCGGTTATTGCCGGATTGGTTGATGAACTAGCCGCCAAGGTCGGTGGCTCCTGGAAGACCTACCCAATCGATGCCATGCGTTGGGCTCATGGCGGCTATGCTGGATGGGGAGCTCTGTGCGGCACACTCACAGGGGCGGGTTGTATTATTGGCCTCATTGTCCCTGATACCGATATCGCCGAGGCTATGACCAATGACTTGGCTTTTTATTACTCCTATACCGATCTTCCTTCCTTCACTCCGCCGAAAAATCTGATTGCCGACATCGAGAATATGACCATAGCGAACACCCCAGTCTGCCATATATCGGTTGGGCGCTGGATGAAGAAGGAGGAGGTTGAATTTCTCAGTAACGAACGGGCCGAGCGTTGTGCTCGGGTTGCTGCCAATATCGCCATGCAAACGGTGAATATGCTCAACGAATGGAAGAAAGAGGGGAAATACACACCTAAGCACAAACCGCTGTTTAACGTGCTCAATAATGGTATTACCTCTCAGAATAACTGCAAAGATTGTCATGGCAATAATGTCCCTTCACCGACGACCTACCCGACTATCACTACTGCCGAGGGGGCTAAGTGTGCGCCTGAACCAACGAGCAGCAAGCACTGATTTGTGTGATGGGGGCAGCTGCAATGATGCGGCTGTTGAACAGCTTCTGCCTGGCCCTGTAGTGCGCGTTAGTTCTACGTAACGGACAGGGTTGGGCAGGGGCGGTCTATATCTCAAGGGAGAGATGTTATGTTTGGTTTAGGAATGCCCGAATTAATTGTGATCATGGGGATTACCTTTCTTGTCTTCGGCGGCAAGAAATTGCCGGAGTTGGGTGCCGGTCTTGGTAAGGGAATCAAGGCCTTCAAGGTCGGTCTTCATGATATGGATGGTGGAAAGGCTTCAGCGGAAGAGAAAGATCTCGGCGGCAAAGCCGTCGCAGCCTTAGACAATGAAGTGTAAACGAGGACCCCTCCTAGTCTTGCGCATGGGTTTATTTACTTCTCGCAAGAGATTTCGGGCAGGCGTTCTCCTCTATGGGCCGCTCAATCTGTATGGGCGGTATACACCCTTCTCTTTTTAACCGGTATTGAAAATGTTTGGAATAGGACTTCCTGAGTTGATTCTTATCATGGCCATCGCTCTGATTGTGGTGGGGCCAGATAAATTGCCCGAGCTTGCCAAGACGTTGTCTCTACAGGTGGTAGAGTTGAAGCGAGCCGCTAATCAATTGAAAGATAGCCTGCAGGAAGAGGAAAAGTTTGATGCGACGCTGGGGGATGCTTGCCCTCAGCAGGTTGTTGAGCTAAGTGCGCACTCGCCTCAAGCCCTTCCCGGTGATCAATGGAGAACTGAGCAACAGCCAAAAACCACAGAAGTGGTTGTTCAAGGGCTGCAAGTGGAAAAGGGTGAGATGGGTGTCTAACTCTTTCGAAGAATCAGCATTTCTGCTCGGCCGAAACCGAAGTGGCGTGTTGTCCCCTTAAATGACCTGCCAGCGACAGACTGGTTTTCGAGCCAGTGCCCAGTAGCTTGGCATGAAGAGAACGGCCACGGTGTAAAGTTCAAGGCGTCCGGCAAGCATGCAGAAGGTGAGAATCAGTTTGGCGGTGGCAGGTAAGCTACCGAAATTCTTTACTGGCCCGACTTCTTGGAGGCCTGGTCCGATGTTGTTAAGTGTGGCGGCGACGGCGGTCGTGCCGGTGAGGATGTCGACACCTGTAGCCAAGACTCCGAGGCAGGCCAGAAAATAGACAATGGTATAGAGGGCGAAGAAACCAAGAATGGCGACTTTTACCTCTCGAGGTACCTTCACCTGCCCAACCTTGATGGTGTAGACGCCGCGTGGATGGACGAGTTTGCGGAGTTGCAGTCTGGCATATTTGAAGAAAAGTAAGAAGCGGAACACCTTGATGCCGCCGCCGGTTGAACCAGCACAGCCCCCGACAAACATGAGTGCCACCAGGAAAAATTTACACATCGGTGGCCATTGGTCAAAATCAGCGGTGCCAAAGCCGGTAGTGGTCATGATCGAGACAACTTGAAAAAGGGCGGCACGCACTTGTTGACCAAACGCCGGGTAAACCCCATGGAAGAGGTTCGCGCCAAGGATGACAACGAAGGACAAACCGATAAAGCCAGCATAGAGGCGAAACTCCTCGTTTCTCCAATATATCTTCAGGTTGCCACGAAGCCCATGATAGTGAAGTGAAAAATTGATGCCAGCTAAGAACATGAAGACAATGATCACTCCTTCGATATAGGCCGATTGGAAGTGGCCGACGCTCGCATTGTGGGTTGAAAAGCCACCGGTGGCGAGGGTGGCGAAGGCGTGGCAGATGGCGTCATAGAAGTTGAGACCGCCAAGCATCAGCAGGATGATTTCAACACCGGTAAAAAGCACGTAAACCGTCCACAGGATTCGGGCTGTATTTTGGATGCGTGGGGCCAAGCGGTCCTTGGTCGGGCCAGGCATCTCTGCCTGAAACATCTGCATGCCTCCAGCCCCCATCAACGGCAGAATCGCAAGTGACAAGACAATAATCCCCATCCCTCCCAGCCAATGTGTTGTTGACCGCCAAAAATGGACGCTTTCGGGTAATACCTCGACTTGGCTGAGGATAGTGGAGCCGGTAGTGGTGAAACCAGACATCGACTCGAAAAGACAGTCGACGAACAGGGGCATCTCTCCACACAGGTAGTAAGGGAAGGCTCCGAGAAAGGCGAGACCGAGCCAGGCAAGCACCACAACAGCGAAACCGTCGCGAAAGCCCAGGTTCTCATCGGCCACAAATATCGCAATGAAAAGACTACCTAAGACTGCTCCACACAGCGAGCAGAGCAGGAAATCCCCGACCATGCCATCTTGAAAATAGAGGCTGAACGGGATGGGCAGCAGCAAAAACAGGGATAGGCAGATGAGCAGCTTCCCAAACAGATTTAAGATCCCTCCGATTCGCATATCTTACTCGCCTTTTGATGCCACGGTTTTACCGATGATTGGATGATAGCAATAGTTAGGCAAAATAGCACTCCACGGCGTTGATTGCAGCGGCTGTACAAAAAATGACCAGATTGTCGTCCATTTTGATGATGGTGTTGCCGGAAGGGATAATCACTTCGCCTTTTTTGATCCTGACGATCGCCCCGAGGATTGAGCCAGGAGGGAAACGCAGGTCTTTGAGAGCTACGTCTCGAAACTGCTTACGGTCGGGCACCTTGAGCTCAATGACTTCAGCCTCACTGCCCATGAGGCTAGCCACAGAGACAATTTTGCCGCCGCCTCGCACGAAGCGCAAAATCATGTTTGCTGCGACCAACCGTGGGCTCAGCGCGACATCAACGCCCAACGTGCCGAGCATGGGGATAAAATCTGGTCGGTTTATTCTGGTAATACACTTTTTGGCACCGTGGTGCTTGGCTAACAGGCTGGAGAGGATATTTGCCGTGTCGCTATCGGTGACAGAGATCACTAAGTCTGCTTGATTGATCCCCTCATCGAGCAGGTCGTGGGCTTCTAGGCCATCGCAGTTCAACACGACGACCTTTTGGAACTGCTCTGTTAGATTTTCGCAATGGTCGGCGTTTTTCTCCACCAGCCGCACTTCAATCCCCTCATTTTCCATCCGCTTTGCTACCTGCGAACCAATCCTGCCGCCACCGATGATAAAAACCTTGCGGGGCACTCGGCTACTGAAATTGAACAGTCTCTCGACACTTGAGATCCCCTTTTTGCGTGTAGCGATGTAGATTTTATCGCCGGCTTCAATGGAGTCACTACCGCGAGGAATGATGGTCATATTTTCACGGATAATGGCAACAATGACTCCTTGGAATCTGTTGAGCATTTGCAGGGTCTTGCCGATGCAGGGATTGCCGGAATGAACAGCATAGCCCAAGATCACCACCTGGCCTCCAGCAAATTCGGCAACTTCAAAGGCCTCCGAATGGATACTCATCTTCATCACTTCGTCGACCATGGCAAGATCGGGGCTGATCAGCATATTAATGCCAAGTGCGCTTTCGCTCAAAGGGGAACCTTCGGCGAAGAAATCCTCATCCCGCACTCTGGCGATACGGGTTTTGACGCCGTACTGCTGCGAAAGAATGCAGGCAATCAGGTTAACCTCGTCACTATCGGTTACAGCGATGAAGAGGTCAGTTTGCCCGATTCCGGCATCTTCGAGGATGCGGAACGAGGCGCCGCTGCCGTGGACAGTGAGGATGTTGAGATCCTTTTCGATACGTCTTAGCTTGGCTTTGTCCGAATCGACTAAAACGACATCCTGTCCTTCGGCGCTGAGTTTCTCACTCAAATGGTAGCCAACCTGACCGGCTCCGACGATCATTATTCTCAAGACATGTGCCTCCTGAAGCTGACGAACAAGTGCGTAGTCTGCCTGCTCGAGTTAAAACTGGAAATGAGTCAATCCGACTAAGGATACATTCATGCCCATGATGCTGAAAAGCGGATTATGCACGATGCCCCTAAGCTTATCCAGCAGTAGTCGAAATGAGTCGTGAAATCAATTAGTATCATGGTTTTGGCTAATTCTCCGCTCGCGAAGCGGCAGGGGGTGTTTATTGGATGTCAATCAAGGACTTGACTATTGATTGATAATAATTGAAAGATGCGCTAGCTTGCTGCCACTGGCAGACCGTTATGCAAGCGATGAAGGGATGTTGCGGTCTGCACGGCCGGCACAGGCTTTCAGACGAAGCGCGCGCTTGTCTTTCTCTCCACAGTGCAGTGGGGGGAGATGTTTGCGTCAATACTGGCATCAGACAGCTAACCAAAAGAAAGAAGATGACACTGCAAAAACAAGAACATACGATTCGACAACGAATAACCACCCTCTATCTCATGGTATTTGGGTTTATCGCTATTCTTATCTCTACGTATTCATGGCAAATCTACTCTCTTGAGAAGAAGTTGGTGGCTTTGGAGAGTTTTCATGAATTTTTTGATGATGTGCTTGAGTTGCGGCGATATGAGAAAAATCTGCTTTTTAATGTCGGATCTGACAACCTAAAGAATATCCAATTCTACCTGTCGAAAATTGAGGAGGAGACGACACGACTCTACCCTGATATCGAACGGGTGGCCGGAGTCGAGAAATTCAAGGAATTTAGAGAGAATCTCGCTAGTTATAAAAACAAGTTTGATTCGTCCTCCGATCCTGCTTTTCTGGAGTTGAATGCCGAAGCCATTCGTTCCCAGGGGAGAGTGATGGTCGATTTTAGTAGCAGGCTCCTGACCCTCAAGCAGGGGATCATAAAAAAAGGGCTCAAGTTCATTTTGTATAGTTTTATTGGCCTGACGGCCACATTCTTTCTGTTTCTCTTACTGGTTTTTCAGATGCAGGCGAGAAGTGTTCTTGGTCGACTTGCCTTTGTTCAGCAGGCCACTAAAGATCTGCTGCGAGGTAACTTCACCCCTATTGTCGATAATGCCATAAAAAGTGACGAGGTTTCCGATTTGATTCTTGGTTTCAATAAAATGGGTATCGAAATCGAAACGAAACAGGAGCAACTGGTTCAGTCCAGAAAGCTCGCGGCAATAGGGACTTTCTCCTCGGGAATTGCCCATGAGTTGAACAATCCATTGAATAATATCTCGCTCTCCGCAGACGCGTTGCTTGAAGAGTATGATGAGTTATCGGCAGAGGAGGCGAAAGGGATTATTGATGATATTATTTTGCAAACCAAACGGGCCAGCGAGGTGGTCAAGGATCTACTTGATTTCTGCCGGGACAAGACCCCAACCTCGACGCAGCTTAATATTAAAAGTGTTATACAGGCGACCAGTAAATTGTTGGCCAATCAATTGCGCTTGAACTCGGTCTGGCTGGAGGATTATATCCCAGACAATCTGCCGCCCGTAGTTGGTGACATGCAAAAGTTGCAGCAAGTATTCCTGAACTTGTTTGTCAACGCCATTCAAGTGATGCCAAAGGGAGGGCTGATTCATCTTGATGCCAAACTGGAGCCGGAAGGGTACGTGAGGATCGATGTCAATGATACTGGTTCAGGGATCGCGCCCGACAAGCTCGAAGACATTTTTGACCCCTTTTATACAACAAAGCCGGTGGGGCAGGGCACTGGGCTTGGTCTTTCAATTGTATACGGTATCGTCAAGAAGCATGGCGGATACATCGAGGTCAAGAGTAAGCTTGATGTGGGTACTACCTTTTCAATTTTTCTGCCTGTCATGACAGATGATTCCCGGGGTTAAGCGATGAAGATAATACGAGTTGCCGTGATCGATGATGAAGAGATCTCTGGCAATATGATTAAACGGATACTGGATGCGGAAGGTTTTGAAGTCGAGACTTTTCTGGCCGGCCAGCCTTTTTTGATTCGGATGCGTCAAAATCCCTTTCAGCTTGTCTTTATCGATCTGAATTTGCCGGATCACGATGGCATGGAGATTCTTCGCCTGATTAAACAGGCATATGAAGAAACCGAGGCGATTATCATTACCGGTCACGCCTCTATCGAATCTGCTGTCGAGGCGACTCAGAAAGGGGCGTTTCACTATCTGACCAAGCCAAGTCGGCGGCACGATATTCTGCTTTTGGCTAAGAGAGCAAAAGAGAAGATATTGCTTCAAGAGGAGAATAAGAAGCTTAAACTTGCCATGGGGAAAGACAATCTGGTGGCGGGTTTTGTCGGCAACAGCCCAGCTATGCAGGAGGTTTTTGCTATGGTCAAGAAGGTAGCCATGGTCAACTGCAATGTTCTCCTTCAGGCCGAAACCGGGACAGGAAAGCAGATGGTTGCTCGGGCTATTCATGCGCTTAGCCCCAGGATGAATCACCCCTTTGTCTATTTTAACTGTGGTGGTTTCACGGAAGAACTGATCTGCAGCGAGCTCTTTGGCCATGAAAAGGGGGCCTTTACCGGGGCGTCAATGGCGAAGAAGGGGCTTTTCGAAGCGGCTGCCGGGGGCACAGTTCTTCTCGATGAGATAGGCGAAATGCCTCTTTCCATGCAGATTAAGCTGTTGCACGTCTTGCAGGAGCGGGAGGTGCTGAGGGTCGGCGGCACAAAACCCATCGAGCTGGATATTCGAATTATTGCAGCCACGAATAAAGACCTGAAATTGGCTATCCAGAAAGGGAGTTTTCGAGACGATCTGTTTTATCGGTTGAATGTCGTCGGCTTGCACCTGCCTCGTTTGGCTGAACGCAGAGACGATATCCCTCTGCTGATCTCCCATTTTATCGCAAAGTTTAACATGGCCTTCGGTAAAAATCTGAAAAGGGTCTCGTCTCATGCCATGGAGTTGTTGCTGGCCTACGACTTCCCTGGCAACGTCAGGGAACTTGAGAATATTATTCAGCGGGGCGTGGCTTTGGCTGAAAGTGACGAACTGAAAGTCGTGGACCTGCCCGTTTCTCTCCGGGAGCTTGCAATGCGAGGTTTTGATGGGGAAGGAATTCCAACCCTGGAGGAAGTCGAGGAACGGCACATTGAAAAAGTGCTTAAGTTGACAGGGTACAATAATCAGCAGACCAGCAGTATTCTTGGCATCCCACGGACTACCTTGTGGCGTCGAATGCGGAAATATGGCCTGTCTGAGGAGAGCTGACTGTAAGCGCCATTTCTGATGGAAAGTGTGGTCGATCTTCTGTCTAACTGTATTTTTTGCCTGTTCTCGAGGCCGTAGTGTTTCAAAATGAAATTTACAGCAGCGTTGTCGAGTGCTGCATCCCTTATCCCATAGTGGTTTACGCCCTTTATTCCCTCTTTATTTCAAAATGAAACAAGAATGGTTGCCGGTTCATTTTGAAATAAGTCATTTTTTCCTTCAAATATGCCTGATACCAGCTTGTTTGAACGTGATTGTCAACTTAATGGCCTCTCTCCTTGTGACTGCTTCTTGCTTTTCTTCTCGAGAGCTGGGCTGTCTCTAGCCTTTTTCTTTAATTGCGTAACTGTATGAAATAAGTAATAATATATATTTAGATTTAATAGTATTTTCTTTTTTTGTGGTCTGGCATGAGCATTGCTTAATCCATCGGCCAAACGGCAGCCGCCCGTTTCTGGCTCGATGGTCTTGGCGCTTGCTCTGACAGAAGAGATGAAAACCTTATTCGGAGGATACACATGAATACAACGAGAAATACCACC
>JAQUKQ010000034.1 GCA_028718985.1 Desulfobulbaceae bacterium
GCACCCATAAGCATATGGGTCAACTTTTAAAAGTTAGTTTCAAGGGGAAACAAAAATGAAGAAGACACTTTTGGCAGGATTGGCAGTTGGGGTGATGATGTTTGGTATGGTTGGGGTGGCAAGTGCAACCACAATTTTTAAAATAAGCGATGTTTCTTTCGTGAAAAATGGATACAACACCGGAAACTTTACGTGGAATATCGATGCGGCTGCTAGTATTGCCGATATTTCCCTAAGCGAAGGACAAAATCAAAGCTTTGATTTTGGAATATTTAAACCAAATCAGGGGCGTGGGGCAGCAGATTTAACGGAAGTAGATTCCTTCAATGTCAGCCTCATAATTGACCCACCAAACGCTACCGAGGGTGACACACCTAATGTAATTGCGAACTACAAAAGCAATAAAAGTTTTGACAAATATAGCGTTGATTTTGGGGCAACACAGACCATCACATTTGGCAATGGAGGGGCATACGAGTTATCTTTTTGTGATCTTACCGATATAGGCAATATGGGGGAACAAAACCTTACCGCAAATATCAAATTGATCTCCGACAGCGCCCCAGTCCCTGAACCAGCGACTATGCTTCTTATGGGGACGGGCTTAGCCGGCCTCATCGGTGCACGCAGGAAAAAGAAAGCCTAATAGCTTTTTTTGCAGAGCACACCAAGGGCAGGGGCACTCATTTGTCTCTGCCCTTTTTTTATGTATGAAGAAAGCCCACTTATTAAGCCGAAGAATTTCACAACTGCCAAATCTGATCTGCCTACTGTATCTGCTCAGGAAAGACGCTGCGGAGCTATAGGAGACGTTGCCATGGCCTATTGTTGTTCGGTGCCATAGATGTCTGGGACCTGTTCGCTGTCTTCTTGGGGGGGGATATCTGTTGGAATGCCACTCTCTGGGGAGGAGAGGTTCTCTTGGGACAAGGGGTCGGGCGCGTTGCTGTCCGACTTTGTTGCTTCTTCTGTATTGGCTTCGCCGTTGAGCGGCACAAAGCTAATTCCTTCAGGAACCGTAAAATCCTGGCTTGCCTGGTAGTCGCCTGCCCCGCTCATAAAGGTGAGCCAGATAGGGGCAGTCGCCTGACCGCCGGTCTCTTTTTTCCCTAGTGGCTGCAGTTTGTCATATCCCATCCAGACCCCGGTCACCAGCCGCGGCGTATAGCCAATAAACCAGGCGTCAATGTTTTGGTCGGTGGTGCCGGTCTTTCCTGCCGAATAGGGGATCCCTTTTGCTTTTTTCCCCGTTCCCTCCTCGATCACCCCTTTTAGGAGATAGGTAATCTGATAGGCAACCCGCTCGTCGAGGGCCTGGCGAGGTTTGTTGCTGTGCTGTTCGAGAACTTTCCCGTTGTGGTCAACGATTCTGTCGATCAGTGTTGGCGCTTGGTATTGACCGTTGTCGGCAAAAACACCGTAGGCGGATGTCAGTTCCATGAGGGAGACAACGGAAGAGCCCAAAGCGAGAGAGAGGTTCGGGGTGAGTGGCGAGTTGATGCCCATCTCGTGGGCCAGTTTGATGGTGGGGGTGGTGCCAACGGCTTGCAGCAGTTTGATGGTGACAATATTGTTTGAATGAACCAGGGCATCGCGCAATGTGGTCGGTCCGCCGAATTTACGATTATAGTTGTTTGGTCGCCAGATGCCGTTGCCGCTTTTGAATTCGACGGGGGAATCGTCGATGACGCTGTTGGGGGTAAAGCCTTTGCCTAAAGCAGTGGCGTAGATAATTGGCTTAAATGATGAGCCGGGTTGTCTTCGCGCTTGAGTCGCGCGGTTGAATTGGCTTGCTTTAAACTCTGCGCCACCGACTAACGCCAGAACTCGTCCGCTGCCGACCTCGATACTGACCAAGGCCGATTGGGGGGGCTGGCCGCCATCGGGTTGCCTGATTTTCCATTGGGCGATCCCTTGTTGTACTGCGTCGACGGCATTTCTTTGCAGGTTTAGATCGAGTGTCGTGTGGATTTTCAGCCCGCCCTCATTCAGCATGTCGCGCCCGTAAGTATCGCTGACGTAGTTTTTTACCTGTTGGACAAAGTATTCCGCTACGGCAGGTGGGCCTGCCTGTGCGGCCCAGAGCAGAGGGTCGCTATAGGCCTTGCGGGCGGCTGTTGGGGTGATGTAGCCATCTTCAGCCATGCGATTTAAGACATAGGCTTGGCGGTTTTTCGCCTTTTCGAAATGCTTGAACGGTGAGTAGCGACTCGGTGCCTGTGGGAGGCCAGCCAGGATCGACATTTCGGCGAGGTTGAGGTCAGCCACAGATTTTCCAAAATAGGTATTGGCGGCAGCTACGACTCCGTAGGAACCCTCGCCGAGATATATCTGATTCAGGTAAATATGCAGGATGTCATTTTTGGATAAAAATTTGTCGATGCGGTAGGCGAGGATGGCCTCTTTGATTTTGCGAGTGTATGTTTTTTCTGGTGAGAGCAGAAGTGAGCGTGCGACCTGTTGGGTAATGGTGCTGGCCCCTTGGCCACGTCCACCATCTTTGATGTTATGGATGATGGCCCGGACAATTGACCAGGCATCGACGCCCTGGTGTTGGAAGAAGCGAGCATCTTCGGCGGCAACAAAGGCGTTGATCAGAAGTTTCGGCATGACGGAAAGGTCCGCCAATTGTCGGTTTTCGGTAAAGGCCCAGCCGATGGTTTCACCATCCTTGTCGTAGATCAGGCTGGCGGCGTGGGGCTGGTAGTCTGCCATGGAGCTGATATCCGGCAGATTTAAGGCGGCAAGCAGGTAGAGGCTGGCGATGATAGCGACGGTGAGAACGCCGCTGACGGCTAGCAGAAAGAGACTGAGTTGGAGCTGGCCCCAGATCCAAGGTTGCTTTGTGGCCTTCTTCGCAGGTGGAGGAGTGTCCCGTTTCTCTTTTTGATGTTGAGTGGGCGGGTCTATCTTTGTGTCAAGCATAGGGGCCTGGCTGGTGAAAATGGGTTGGGAAGGGAGTACGACGCTTAGGGCGGGCGGTTTACCAATAAAAAAAGCTGCCCCAGGGAGCAGCTTTTTTTATTGGTAAACCGAAAAAGGAATCAGCTTATTTTACGTGACAACCAGTACACTTGGTCGGAGCGTTCTTGCCTGCTTTTTCCATTTCTTTATGGCAGCCTTTACAACGTGCATGACCAACACCTTTCAAAGAGTTGAGCTCGGCGTTCTTGAAATCCTTATTGTGGCAGGTTTCACACTTTTTCTCTTCGCCAGCAACATACGGACCTTTCTTGCCATCGGCACCCATGGTGTGATGACACTCTTCGCACTTAATTGTTTCCTGGTGCTTCTTGTGAGGGAACTTCGCGGGTTTTTTACCTTCAGCGGTTTTGAGGATGATCTCTTCCGGCCCGGTGTTACCGGCGAAAGAAACGCCAGCGGCCATCATGGCAAAGCAGAAAAAAACAGCGGTAATGACGGAACATTTCAGTGCTTGTCTAAACATCTTCTCTCTCCTTGGTAAAATTGAAATGAATGGTGATTCACTAACAATGAATCAAATTATTATTCCGTTGCCAGCTGTTTGTCAAGGGGGAAAGGTTAGGGTGTAGGGAATTTTTTGTGGCAGGTGTGGCAGAGTGGCATGCCCTTTGACCGACGTAGTAAGGACTCGGTGTTGTACTCGGCATCCCAGAATTCGGCATGATAGGAGTGGCAGGTGATGCAGGAAATTTTGCCGCTTTCGGTCAGAGGCATGTCCCGGGGAACAGGCATGGAGGGAACAACTTCGATGGGGTGAGAAAAGGCATTGTCTGGCTGCTTGTCGTTACACGGAAAGTCTTGATGGCATTTGCGGCAGGCGGCATCAGTCTCGTCGATATAGGCGAGTTTCTCACGGTCAAAGGGTAAGGTCAGGTGGCAGTCCAGGCATTTGGTGTCTCCCTGGTCGTCATGGACAGCAAGGGCCGGCAAGGGCAGGATTAGCCCCAACAAAATCAGTATGGAGAAGGGAGCAGTTTTCATAACGTGAAGGCCTCAATCTCTTTACGCAGGGTCGCGATGGTTTTTTCGAGATTGGCGCGGCACGCTTCATCCATAGTGCCTGCCGAGGTATTTTCTGTATTGGTCACAATATCGTCTGTCAGGGCTTTGATCTTTGCAAGACGTTGCCTGAGGGCATCGGTCATTTGTGCCAGTTCACTGGCGATGTCGCGGAACTCGTCATGCTGGCGCAGGGAGACAATGGTGGAGAGATCGCCACCGTTTATGCGGCCAATGTCGAAAGTCATTTTTTTCAGGGGTCCGTGGATTTTGTTGAAGAGCCCTTTGGCGGTGAGGGCAAAAGCAACAAGGATAAAGACGATCACGAAAAGGTTGGTGTAGATCATCTCATTCCAAAGAAGGCCTCCAGGGGAAATGCTGGGGAGGCGCATCGAGTAGAGCAGTGCGTCGATCTTTTTGTAGGCGAGAAAATTGAACGTGCTCAAGGCAATGCCGCCGCCAAGGATGGACAGCGCGACAAAACGGAGGATAAATTTACTCTGGGCGCTGTTTTTCAGGTAATAGGTTCGCCGTTTGTATCGTGTTGCCATTGTTATGCTCTCCCGTTCATTTTATGACATGCAAAGCAGAGTTGGCTCTGGGTGTCTTCAATAACTAATTTTTTTGGAATGGTGGAGTAAGGGTCGTGGCAGGAGCCGCAACCGAGTTTGCCCCCCTCAAAGAAGCGAATACGTTTATCAATTTTCTCCAAGGATTTGAGCATGGCTTTTGGATTATTTTTTTCAATATCCCCATATACCATGCCAATGGGGTGCATCCCGCCTTCATCGTGGTCCATGAGATTGGTGGAATGACGCCATTGACCAGCGTTGATCTTGATCGCTTGGCCAATGGAGCCATCGTGGCATGAGAGGCAGTTTCGCGACATGCTGTCGATATCAGAGGTGGGGTCGGTCGCGATGTATTTTGAGTCAAAATGGGCTTCCTGAAAGACGATCTCGTGTCCGGTTTGTAGGGTGTCGGTGTCCTGATGGCAGATATTACAGAAGGATTTTCCTTTCTCGTAACGGCGCAGAAAATAGGATTTTTTGCCATAGGGGGTTTCCGGCTCAGTGTGGATGTCATGACAGGTGGCGCAGGTGATCAACCCGGTTGGCGAGAGGGGAAAATCGAGGGGAACATGAACATTTATCGGGGTGATGTCAACGGGGTGCATGTACCCTTTGTCGTACAACGTTGTATGACAGGACATGCATTTTGAGGTTAAGGCGGCGAAGGTGTCATTTCTGATCGATGCCGAATCCGAGGTATGACAGATGCCACACTCGGTTTTTTCGAAATCATGCGCTTTTTTGCCTTTGCTGTAGACAAGGGCGCTGGTCAGCAAAAGGGCACAGAGTATGACGAGGATTCTTTTGCTCATTGCAGGTGCAGAGAGGTGAGAGTGTCACTGATTTTTTTTGCTTGGGCTGCAATTTCGGAGGGCTGAGGCTGGTCGCCGGGGCGATTGAGGCTATCTTGTAGACTTTTTACCTGCTGGTCGATCAGCTGTATCTTGAGTCGGTAGGAATCGATAAGTGTGTTCAAGGCTGTCGCCATCGGCTGGATAGCGTCTTTTTTGCGGATATGGACAGCTTGGGTCAGATCGCCGGCGGTAACGGCTTTGACAACGCGCTTAATGCCGACCAGTGGCCCGACGACCCGGTGGGAATAGATGACTGTGATGAAAACGACGCCAGCCAGGATGAGGGCGGTAATCAGGCAGTAGGTGATAATTGATTTCATCAACATCTCTTCTTTCAATTGGGCCAGCCTGCTGAAACTTTCTTGATAGGTTGGGCCAAGGGGTTGGTGGGCTGAAAAATAGAGAATGATACCGGTCAGAAGCAGACCGGCAGTGAAAAATAACCCACATTTGAGGAAAAGTCCGCTCATGTATGACTTGGAAATGACTTGGGTGGTGGCGGCTGTCTGTTGCACGGGAGCCCTCGTTTGTAGTAGTTGGTCTGCGGCCTGACTGCTGGGTTTTGGTGATGTCGTCAGGGGTACGAAACTATAGGATCTAACGTAATTTTTGGATTGGTGAAGCGGTTACATTTGCTGTGCGTCGGCGTATGTTTATTTCTGTGGAAGATGGGACTTTGCTTCAGGGGCTGTTTCGCTATGCCCCCTTTTGCGTGGTATGGCACTATGGTTAAGCAAATTTGATGCCTGCTCGAAAACCATCCTGATTCTGAAATGTCCACATGACAACTCCATGCTTCGGGAGGGTCCAGTCCTGTTGTTTATCAGCAATAAAGAGAGATTGGCCGACAGTGAGCGGCACAGAACTGATGATCCCCATGCCCGTTGTGTTGACGTTTAGGATGGATATTTCGTAGATGGTGTCTGCCGGTGTTTTCTCTTCGAGAGAGACTAAGAGTGTTGGTAGCGGGTCGTCTTTGTGGCGTTTTTGATGTAATGGCACTCTTTTTTTTCTGAGTTGCAACATGATCGGCCCCGCTTTTTTTGGCTAGTTTTTGGTTCGAGATGAGGATTCTATCGTTTGTCATGAGAGCAAACGCGCAATGAGCAAAATAACGACACTTGCGATGTCGGCGGATCTAGGGCCGTGTCAGAGTTACTGCTTGAGTTTTTCTAGCGCCTCTGTCTCGGGAGGGGGCGATGGAGCTGGCAGGCTTTGAGACGTAGCACGGTTACGGTCATATGAGGCAGGGGCGTGGCAGCCCGGGGCGCATTGACCGCCATTGGCCGTGCTGACAAAATTTATAGGCATTTCCCAGTCACCAAAGGAAACTTTTTCTGCCATCAGTTTTTCTTGCTTCCCCGAATGGACGACGTGACACAACTTGCAGGATCTCCCACGACTCTTGCGATTGACGTGCACGAAATGAAGGTTCTGCTGACCGTTCCTGAAGTTCGTATTATATGAAGTCTTCGGATGAAGAAGCAAGTCTATTTTATGGCATTGAAAGCAGAGCGCATAGTGTTTTTCGTCGTAGTCATTAAAAAAATCAGTGGAGTATGGGCCGGTGAGCAGGTGGTTGAAGAAAGAGCCGTGTACGGTATGGCATGAGCTGCATTTCTTGTCGATATCACCATGCAAGACGGTGTCTCCTTCATTGATGACGGGTTTATGGCAGTTGTAACAGAGGAGATGGTCCTTGCTGTCGACAAGCAGGGATGGGGTGCTGCTGTGGAAGGTGTGGCAAATCAGGCAATCTCCGGCGGCGACAGGTGGGTGTAGGTAGGGATAGTCAACGATGGCTTGATGGCACTCTTGGCAGAGGTCTTTCGCCAGGGTGAATGAGTTTTCCCCCGAGCCCGGATGTTTTTTGGTCTCGTCAGTTTGTTGGTGGCAGTGGCCGCAGTCTTCATGCCCTTTAGGCAGAGCATCCTTTTTAGCGATGAGGCTTGGGTGACATTGGCTGGTGGCGCAGGCTGCTTCCCCTTCGGCGGCCGCTTGGCCGGGGGCAAGCAAAGAGAAACTTGCCAGGAGGACTATGATGCCGCAGAGGCAGCCTGTTGTGGTGCTCATCGACCGCGATGCCATCATTTCAAGAAATAGCGCATGTTGCCACTGTGTGGATTGTGACAATCAACACATAACATGCCGCGGCTGATAATTTTATCGTGCATGCCGGCAGCGAGTCTTTTTTCCTTGTGGCACTTGAAACAGATGGTCGCTAGGCTCTTCTTCAGTAACGAAGGGTTGGCTGAGAAGTGGGGGTCATGGCAGGCCAGGCAGGCGCCGACGGCGACGGGACCATGCACGTTCTTTCCTTGGATCAGATTCTTGTGGCAGAGACCGCAGAGCTCATTTTTTGGTAAGCGCAGTCTGCTTTCAGTTTGGAAGTTATGGCAGCCGGTACAGTTTTTTTCGGCCCAGGGACGGTGCTTTGAGCCAGTTTCACCTTTCAAGGCTGGATCTTCACCAAAATCACCGCTGTCGGCGGCGGTGATGCGTTGCTCGTAATACTTATTGAAGAGGTCTTCAATATTGTCTTTGCAAAGCTCTTCGAGCGGTGGCAGGTCGGGGACGCCGTCAAAGAAAGAGGTCAACAGCTTGTGCTTTGCCAAGGGGTCCATCTTTAAGCAACCACCGAGGAGGAGTGACAGGCAGGCGATCAGCACCAAGTGTTTTGCACTAGATACGTTGGATCGGATGAATATTTTTCGAAAAACGTTCATGCAGTTTCTGATGAGGGTTATTTTATACTCTCGTATTCAACATGGTACGTGCCGTAGTTTGTCTCTTTGACGGAATTGTCGATCTCTCTGTCGCGATTGTACTCCATCTTCCGATGGCAGCCTGGCATGCAACTACCGCCAGGGCCGGATGTCGAAAAGGAGATGGACATCTGCCATTCCCCAAAGGATGAGCCTGTTTGGTTGATCAGTTTTGGGCCATTACTGGCATGTGCCTCATGGCAGGTTTTACAGGTGCGCCCTTTTTGAGGGATGGCGGCATGGAGATAGTGGAGATTTTTTTTGCCATTGCGGAAGGACGTGTCGCTGTCAGTTGTCTGACTGGTGAGAAGGCCCTTGTCGTGGCAGGTGAAACAAAGATCGTAAATGTCAGGGTCGTATGGCGCGTAGATGGAGTCAGGGTAAGGGCCAATCAGCAGTTTTAAGAATTTTGAACCGTGCGCGTTATGGCACACGGAGCATTGCCCCTGAGCGACAGGTTCATGGAGAAAGGTTCTTTTCAGTTCGATAGCGATGTCCTTGGGGGATTTTGAGCTGATTGAGTTCTTTTCGCTGTGGCAGGTGAGACAGAGATCCAGTTCATTCTCTTTGAGCAGGTGTTTATTCTCGGAGAAGTGGGGCAGGTGGCAGGTGTTGCAGCCCTTCTCAAGGTAGAGGCCGGCGTGTTTCGATTTTGATTTTGTGTATTGTTCTTCAATGCCTGGGTGGCAGGTGAAACAGAACGATTCGCCGCGCTCTTTCAGGAGGCTGGGGAATTGACTGCCATGTGAGAGGTGGCAGGTAGAGCAGTCACCTGTTTCAACGACTTTGTGTATGCTGGTTGAGCTCTTGACCCCCTCGGCGATATCGGTGTGGCAGTCAAAGCACAGCTTTTGTGGTTCATCGTTGAGCAGGGCTTGGTGGTCGGATTCGTGGGGATTATGACAATAGGTGCAGGCGCCGAGATCGACCGGCCCATGGTTGAACTTATTAGCGGTGATCTGTTCGTCATGACAGCTCAGGCAGAGCTTCTTTTGATTGTTGCCTTCCGTCTTCAGGAAAAATTGGTTCTCCCCGCCGTGCGGCGAGTGACACTCAAGGCATTCCCCTTTGGCGGCAGGTTCGTGGCTATATTTTTTCCCCTGCAGCGTTGGGTGACAGCTATTGCAGAGTGCCGCACCGGTCGCCACCAGCTGAAAGTCAGTTGAACCGCTCTTGGGGTGGTTTTGGTTCAACTGCTTATGGCATGCCGAGCAGCGGTTGTTTTGTACAGGCTCGTGGAGATTGGCTAGGGACTTGTAGTCGGCATGACAGCCGGAGGCACTGCAGGATGCGCTTTCTGGGTATGTTTGACTGTGCTTGATGAGGGCTTCTTTCGCTTTTGGGTTGGCGGCTTCAGAGGCAAGGTACTTGTCGATGATCCGTTGCTTCAAAGCGGCATCGGGGATTTGTGGTGCCGACGGTTTTTTTGTGGTTCCTTGGGGACGGTTTGGCCTCGGTTGGGCGACTACTTGTCCGCTAGGGGGGGTGTCGAGGGGCTCTTCGCGGCTAGGCGAGGGAATTTGTGCTTTACTGTCAGGTGCCGTGGTGCCGGGCTGTTTCTCTGCGGGGGCATTAGGGTCGTAGCTTGTGAGAATACGCTCCAAACGGTAGTATCCGTGGAGGATTGCTGGCGGCTTCTTGGTGATTTTTTGAGCCTCCTCAAGAAGCGTGATGATGTCCTGGCGGGCTTCGGCCTTGCCCAGGCGCACGGCGAAAAAAGGAGGGATTGATTCAACCCGGAGATAAGGTTTTGCCGTGTCAGGCAGTTGCTCTGCGAGGCGTTTGTACCAAGAAATAGCCTCGTCTTTGTCGCTGTAGCTGCCGATCTGGATTGTATAGAATAGGGCTTCGGTGCTACTGGCCTCGGGAGTTGATTGAGCGCAGTTCCCCTGTGATTGGGGGCCAAGGCTGATCGCTAGGATGATAAGAAAAAAAAATAGAGTTCGCAAAGGTCGTTTCATTACCGGGTTCGTCGTTTATTCCAGACGCTGGAGGTGCTAGCAATGGCATATTATCACACAATAACGTTTGCCGTTATAAGGTTTTAGCGGCGAAATTGCAAGGGCTCACTTGTTATTTTGCTTAGGGAGCGAGTGGACCATGTCGTGCATCGCTAGTATAAATTTTTTGCTAAAACGCTGCGTGTCGCAGATGCTTGAGTGCTGCAGCCGATGGCGCATGATTTGGCGGAGCGCAACCAATCTGTCAAGGGACTTGGCGAGATTTTCGGCCAATTGCAGGTAGTTATCTTGTGTATGGGCGATAAGTTCTGGCAGGCCAATTGCGCTTAAGATGCTGGCTCCCATTCTGGCGGCGTAACGATTACCCGCCAGGGTGATAACCGGGACCCCCATCCATAACGTATGACAGGTTATGGTGTGGCCATTATGCGGAAAGGGATCGAGGGCAATATCAATTTTGTTGTAGAGCTGCAGGTAATCCTGCATTGGCAGGGTCGAGATCGGTTCAAGCCGATCTGCCGAGACGCCGTGGTGAGCGAAAAGATCCAGGTAGCGATCTTTGATGAACTCATCGGCAAAGGGTTTACCGACCAAGAGCAAACGCGAGTTTGGCACGGCCAGGAGGATCTTTGCCCACAGGGCAATGACCTCTCCGTTGATTTTTGCCGGGTTGTTTAAAGAGCCGAAGGTGATTTGGCCGGTGCTTAAGGCTGGAAGTTCACCGACGGGAGGGGAAGACGCGGGAGGAGCATAACAGAAAAAAGTGTCGGGCAGGCGAAGTAACGATTCACTGTAGTATGCCTCCATCCCCGGGGGATCGGCCACAGCATCGGTTATGCGGTATTGGATAACCGGCAGGCCTGTCGTGTTGACATAGCCTAGCCAGCTTGCCTGTAGCGGCGCGGCGCGTAATGCCATGATGTCCAGTCGGTTGTTGGCCGAGTGGCCGGCGAGATCGATCAGAATATCTATCTGATCCTCATGGATGCGCGTGGCGGCTTCAATGGCAGAGAGGCTGGCAGTGCAGTGCCAGGAGCTGGCAAGATCTCGAAAGCGATGACTGACCGCATCCATCTGCTGTTCATGGATTTCAGCGTAGCAGTGCAGGCTACTCTCCTGCTCTTGGTTGATTGACGAGAAGAGAGGAAGAAGAAAGGTGCCGACCGGGTGTTCTCGGAAATCGGGGGAGAGGAAGCCTATCCGTAATTTTTTCCCTGGCTGGTAGGCAGCGTGGTGAAAGAGAGGCGGCTGTTTCGGTGCATGCTCTTGCCACCAGGTGTTGGCGGCCCGATAGAGTTGCTCCGGGCTGTAGGCCGGGTCGTAATTCATCGAAAAAAGCATGTCGCTATGGGCGCGGTGATCCGTTTGGTGGCGCTGCAGATGGTGTTTAAGGCAGGCGACATCTTCTCCGATCAGGCCATGCTCCCTATAGGTCCAGCTGAGATTGATCGAGGCTTCGGCCAAGTTTGGGTCGTGCAGAAGCGCCTCTTGGTATTCGCGCAGAGCGGAGTGTAGCTTGCCTTGTTTGACCAGGGTGTTGCCGAGATTGTTATGGGCTACGGCGTTAGCCGGGTTACTGGAGATGGCTTGTTCGTAGGCGCGAATCGCCTCTGGGAATTGACTTTGTGCCTGGTGGATATTGCCAATTTCGCAGTAGGCATTACTGTGTTGAGGGTTGTACTCGATAACGGCATGCAGGGCATTTAGGGCCTCGGCAAACAGTCCTTGGCCAAGCAGGCTTTGGGCGAGCATCTCATGGGCTGGAACGAAAGTGGGTTTGGTCTGCAGGATTCGTTGGAAACTGGCGGCCGCTGAGGCGAACTCGCCAAGTTCGAGTTGGCTCTGGCCGAGATTGAATTGCGATTCGAGGTGCCCAGGGTGTAAGGTCAGGGCCTTGAGGAAGGAGGTGACGGCCTTGTCAAGTTCACCGGCACCCCGTTCCGCGGAACCCAGGTTGGAGTAGTAATCCGCCCTTTCCGGCCGCAGAGAGATCGCTTTCTTCAAGAGGCTGATGGCTGGCCTGAAATCTCCCTTTTGCAGGAAGACGGTCGCCAGTAGGTTCAAGGTGTCTGCGTGCTTTGGTTGGATCTCTAGGACTCTGCGGTACAGCCTCTCTGCTGCATCGAGATCTCCCGCCTGGTGCTGGGTGATAGCCTCCTGCAACGAGCGTTCCGTGTTGACGGGAGATCGTTTGAGTGCAGAGGGCGGACGTTGTTTGATTTTCTTCGACATGAGCTTTGTTCATCGTTGGTAAAAAAGGCTCCGCAAGGCTACTGCGGTTGGTTCTCAAGGCGCATATCGATCTTGTTGAGTTTGAGGTCGTGGGCGATGCCGTGGCATTTGCCGCAGCTGCCGAATTGATCGATGATGGACTTGGAGTGCGGTTCAGGATGGCATTTCTGGCAGATGGGGATGGTTTTGTGGCGTGTTGCGTGGCATTTGGCACAGCCGACATTCCGGTGCTTGGCTCGACTGCTCGCCAGGAGGCTGTAAACATTATAGTGGCAAGAACCGCAATATTCAGATGGGGTATCAGGGGAGAAGTTGACCTCTAGCGGCATGTGAGGTTTGTGGCAATCCTGGCAAGTAGCCGCGGCCATGCCCTCGATGTGGGGTTTATGGCAATTGAAACACGGAGGTCGGTAGCCGTGTTTGGTGTGGCAGGCGGTGCAATCGAGGGTCGTGTGCACTGAGGGGTGCTCCTGGAGCTGTTCCAGTTGACCGTTATGGCAGGTCGTGCAGGCGGCGGTAACCGACCTGGACAGGGTGATTTCCAGCGGTGTATGCGGATTGGTGTGGCATTCAAGGCAATTATTTAAGCCGAAATGGGCAAGTCCTTGATGGCAACGGCTGCATTTTGGGATTATCTCCGTGGTGCGGGGCGGGTGACCGACATGGCAGTCCAGGCAGGTCACCTTGTCGCGATGGGCCATGCCTTTTCCCCGAATGGTAGAGACGATTGACGGGTGGCATTTGATGCAATCACCGAGGGTGAGGGCCTCTGAGGCTGATGTTTGCTCATCGGCAGGCTCTGTAATGGCCTCATCGGCGGCGAGGCAGGAGAGGTGCAGGCAGAGGAGCAGGGATAGCGTCAATCCAAGATATTTGGTTGCAAATATCAGCTTGCCTATTATTATCGCACACAGCGTAGGTGAAGTAGGGAGTCGCATTTGAGTTGTTGTGAGCG
This sequence comes from Desulfobulbaceae bacterium, assembly GCA_028718985.1. Taxonomy (GTDB): domain Bacteria; phylum Desulfobacterota; class Desulfobulbia; order Desulfobulbales; family VMSU01; genus VMSU01. The sequence continues at coordinate 13,324 of JAQUKQ010000034.1, forward strand.
GTTGGCCGCAAAGTTCAGTGGTGTCATTTGAGATGACTGTCGTGCTGGCACTTGATTAACTTTTCTGCTAATCGTTTAAGATTCTTTTGGTTGTTGTGTTTTTTGCTCTGGGACGGTTCTGCTGCTTCTGTGCTGGGCTTTGGGGTAGGAGAAGAAATTCTGCATCTCAATAAAACGGAACTGTCCAGCTCCTGACGAAAAAGGAGCCGTAGCTGTCCAGCGGGGCACTAAGGTCTTCGTAACAAAAATAGAGGGCGGCAAGAGTGATAATCGATCGCCCCATCCCCCCTTCAAACAGAGTGCAGATGATTCTCTTGAGATTGACAGAAAAGGCGAGTATTGTCAAGGACTCAGGGCATCTGTCTGTGTGGAGGTACGTTTTTCCCATTGTCATGAGACGAAATAGTTATCCAATACTTTGTACGATATTGCTGGCGTCACTGCTTATCTCGGCTTGTGTTAAGACCAAGAAGGTAGTTTTGCTACCTGATGAAACTATTGTTGAGTTTACTGGGAAATGTCAGGAGGGTGATTGTCAGAACGGTACCGGCACGCTGCTGCTGGATGGTGGCGGTCAGTACGTGGGAGGATTTCTTCAAGGGAAATTCAATGGCCAGGGAGTGCTTGTGCTGGCGAACAAAATGAGTTTTACGGGGAACTTCCGCGGTGGCCGATATTCCGGTGGGGAAGTGGTGACGGCGGATGGGAAGAAGGGAGCCTGCAAACAGGACTATGACTGTGTCAACGGGCCCGGGCGGATCACGCTTGAAGATAAGACAGCCTATGAAGGAAAGTTTCGCTTAGGCCTTTTGGAAGGGTATGGTTCGATGACCACCCCCGATGGCCAGACCTATGAGGGGACTTTTATTAAAAATAAATTGCAGGGGGCTGGCTCGATTGTCGGCACGAATGGCAGCATAACAAACGGCATATTTGAAGATGGTCTGCTGGAAGGCGAGGTGATGATCATCTATAAGACAGGGACTAAGTTCACCGGGATCTTCAAGAAGGGGGAGTACTACAAAGACGGGGTGCTCTCCTTTCCAAATCGAATCGAGGGGAAGTGTATCGAAGGGAATTGCATCGATGGTGTCGGCAGTTTGGTGCTGAGTGATGGCTCGTCGTATCAAGGTGGATTCAAAGAGTGCCGGAAGCATGGCAGCGGCATTTTCACTTCGGCGGATGGTGCTGTTTATAAGGGAGAGTATAAGGATGGCAAGCGACATGGACTTGGCACCTATATATTTCCGAGTGGCATAAAGTATGTCGGAACCTATAAAAATGATCAGCGGGATGGCAAGGGGCTGTATTTTTTTGTCAACGGCAAGACGCACTCCGTAACCTATGCTAATGGGGTTTTGAAGAGTGAATAGAAGTGGCAGGGCCTGGCCGATGCGCCGAATATCTGTCGGTGCGGCGATGATGCTTTCCCTATTGATTCGATGTCTGCCCTGGCATAACTTTGTCAATCCCGATGGCGGCTTTTACTTCTATAGCATTGATTCTTATGACCACCTGAGACGGATCACGCTCGGGGTTCAACGATTTCCATCTTTGGCGGATTTTGATTATTACGCCGCCTTCCCGCTGGGCTTAGGTCAGTTGTGGGCGCCTGGTTTCGATTATGTACTGTCAGCTCTCTGCTCTTTAGCGGGTGGGGGCAGGGAGGTGATCGAGACTATCTGTTTTTTCTTCAACCCTGCTGTGGCGGCACTCACGGTACTGCTTGTTTTCTTCATAGCAAGAGCGGTCTTTAGGAGTCAGGCCGCCGGGATCTTTGCCGCCCTGCTTCTTGCCCTTCATCCCGCCTACGTTGCCTATAGCCTGCCGATGAATTTTGACCACCATTCGGTTGAGCCATTGCTGACCCTTCTCCTGTTTTCCTTGCCTCTACTCGAACGTCGAGATCGCTTGCCCCTGGTTTCCCTATTCGTGTCGATTGCTGCCCTGCTGCTGGCGATTGTGCTCTGGCGAGGCAGCACGCTCTACTGGGGGTTTGCCTTTGTCTCTATCATGAGCCGGGTGGTGCTGGGCAGAAATCGTCCGCTGGCGCTGTCATACGGCCTTGTTTTTGGAGTGGCGGCCTTGATTTTGGCCATTTATTGTGCGCTTGATCCGTGGGGGGGGGCGCGAGAGTTCTCTTTTGGGGTGATCTCCCTCTTTCATGTCTGTCTGTTGACGGTGTGCGCGTCGATCTTATTGCTGTTTCGTTTGTGCCGAACGAGGCGGGTGTTTCTGTGGTGGCTGGCAGGAGGGGCAGTGCTCGTTCTTGTCGCCATTTTGGCTGGGCCGTTGGCGGGGATGGTTAAGCAAATTGTCGGCGGTTTTTCCTTTGTGCGCGGCCAGGGAGACCCCTGGCTTGAATCGAACAGTGAGCTGCGCGGGGTGTTCAAGAACCGATACAGCTTTTGGTTCTCCGCAAGTTATCTTACGGTTTTTTGGTGGCTCTCCCCCGTTGCCGTATGGTTAGGCTTTCGACAGTGGTGTAAGGGCGGTAAGCGCGATTTCTTGTTGCTTAATTTCATGTTGTGGAGCCCCTTGTTGGCCATGGGCTTTGTTATTCGTTACAGTCATATTGCCGGGCTGTTCACGAGTTTGACCGGTGCTTTCTTGGCTGTGAAGCTTTGGGAGAGGTGGGAGGAGAGACGCTTGCAGTGGCTGGTGATTGCGGGCTTTTTTTTGCTATTGCTTCCCGCGGCGCCGCATTTACGCGAGGCCATGAGCGCAGATCTGCCCGGCCACATGAAATACGGTTTGTACGGTAGGCAAGGCGTATTAGAGTGGTTGAAACAGAAAACGCCGCCGACGTCGCATTGGCTGAATCCTGTTCAAAAACCGGAATATGGTGTTTTGGCCCGCTGGTCGATGGGGGCTCAAATCTATCAAATCGCGCAACGGCCGGCACTCTCTACCGCCTTTGGTTGGGAGGCCTACGGCTTTTTTCAGGAGGCTGCTTTCTGGGCAACGGAGGATGAGTCGAAGGCGCTGGCGATTATTCAAGAGGCCAGGGTGCGTTATGTTGTTGCCCAAGCGGCACATGACCTGAAAACGGATTTCGAAGAGGCCCTTTTCGGGCAAGGCAGAGGGGATTTGCCACCAAATTTTGCGGCACCGGTTTTCAGGCCGGAGCGGACTATGCAGGTCAGGCTCATGAGAGGGGATGGTAGTATCATGAAGGATGGCAGTGTCATTGTGCCAGCCTTGGGGTCATTTCGTTTAATTTATGAGAGTAGCTATTTGGCGTCTAAGGCAGGCGGCGGGTCTGCGGACTTGAGCTATTATAAGGTTTTTGAAGTTGTTCGGGGGGCGGAGCTTAGAGGAAGAGTGGAGAGAGGCGTTCCGGTCACTTTGATGCTGGAACTGCAGACCTCCAGACAGCGTAAAATGACCTATCTGAGTCAAGCCCTTGCCGATGAAAATGGCTTATTCAGTGTGCGATTGCCTTACGCCACAATTGGGCAGCAGGGAGATACGCTGCCGCTTGGTGATTATGCCATCTTTGTCGGTCAAGAGAGGAAGGGGACAATTGCCGTATCTGAGGCAGATGTTGTCAATGGACAAAGGATTAGCCTTTAGGAGGCGTTGCCTGCGCCCTTGCTGCTTTGAGCATCAGGAGATTTGCAAGGCGACTACGACAATAATCAGAACAGGGTGAGGGGTGTACAGAGGTTGATACAGGAAAAAAACGAAATACGCCCGGGTCAATCGATCGAGCTGCTGAAAGAGCTGCATATCCTTACCCGTGACGGCAAATTGAATCAGGATAGTCGGCGTAAACTCAAACAGGTCTATCACCTCTTTCAATTCATCGAACCGCTTTTACAGGCCGTGCAGGAGGAGCATGCCGATATCTCGTTGGTTGATCACGGGGCGGGCAAGTCCTATCTCGGTTTTATCCTCTACGATCTTTTTTTTAAGGATCAGGGGAATGGTTCCCATATCTTTGGAGTCGAGGCGCGCGACGAGCTGGTGGAGAAGTCTCAAGCCTTGGCGGCGCGTTTGCGGTTTACTGGCATGTCATTTTTGAACCTATCCGTAGCGGAGGCGGTTGATTCGGATATCTTGCCGACGACAGTGGATGTCGTGACAGCGCTACATGCCTGCGATACCGCGACCGACGACGCCATTCGTTTTGCCCTGCAGAAAAAGGCCCGGTTCGTCGTCGTGGTGCCGTGCTGCCAGGCCGAAGTTGCGGCCCTACTTAGGAGAAATAAAGCGAAGAGCCTGGCTCGTAGCAGCCTGACTGAGCTCTGGCGGCATCCGTTGCACACCCGAGAATTTGGCAGTCTGGTTACCAATGTCCTGCGTTGCCTGCAACTAGAGGCTCATGGCTATCAGGTTAACGTTACCGAACTGGTTGGCTGGGAGCACTCGATGAAAAACGAGTTGATTGTCGCGACCTATAAAGATCTGCCACGCCGTCGTCCGAGCGAACGGCTACAGGAAGTGCTGAAGTCTTTGGGGCTTGAAGAGCTGGCCCATCGTTTTTTCATTCCGGCATAAGGGTTTTTACCACTCCAGGGTGATGCTGTCATCCATGGGGCTGATCTTGCTGATCTTGACACGCACAGTGTCCCCTAGCTCTGGCCTGATCGCTTGATTTTTGGGAAGTTCTCCTTCAAAAAGAAAGTCCTGCAACACCACCTGTACCTTATTGTTTTTGGTGTCCAGCACAAAGGCTGGCAGGTATTCGCCTTTTTTATTTTCCAGGTAGGTAAATAGCCAGTAACGATGTCGCAATTGACGGACCAGGTTGACCCGGCTCTGGGCGGCACTGATCAGGCTGGAGAACTCATTCATCTCCCGTTCGCTGAAACGAGCGCCACGGCCAGCCAAGATGCTGCTGATCTGGTGCTGGATGACTAAGTCGAGCAGGCGGCGGATGGGGGATGTGACGGTGGTGTACTGTTCGACACCGACCCCATCGTGGCGTTTCGGGGTGGTGAGCAGCATGCCGCGGGACAGGAAACGCCGTTGGCGGAAATTGGTGAACAGGTCGTGCTCTGGTTGGTGCACCAAGCGTTTACGGGCTGGCTCCTGGGTACGGTAGAGGCCGGGCTCTTGACGGTCAGCGAGAAAACTTGCCGCCAAGGTGTTCGCCAAGACCATGAATTCGGAGACCAGGGTCCGCATGATGCTGTCCACTTCCAGCAGGCGAATGGCGTTGATCTTCCCCTGAAAGATGTGGAAGACAACATCGGGGATAGGGATGATCAGTGCCCCGGCATTGACACGGCGCTGCAACAGTTTCTGGCTGAGGTCGGCCAGGCGCGCCAATTCCCAGTCGTTTGCTGCCAAGGACTCGGCCTCTTGGTAGCTCAGCTGACGCTTGACCCGCACCAGGCTACGGACGATTTTGCTGCGCATGATTTCGCCATCCGGCGAAAGGGTGACAAGAAAGCTGAGAGCGGCGCGATCCTCTCCCTTGATCAGACTCAAGACCCCTTCCGAGAGCTCACGTGGCAGCATTGGAACGGTAGCGTCCGGAAAATAGAGGGAGGTAGAGCGGCTCTCCGCCTCTTTGAAGAGTGGTGTGCCTGGTGCGACATATTGGGAGACATCGCTGATATGGATGCCTACCTCGAAGTTGTCACCATCCTTGGTTAAATGCAGAGCGTCGTCGAAATCGCGGGTGTAGGCACCGTCAATGGTGATGATCGGCAGATGGCGTAAATCGAGGCGGCCTTCAGCGAGGGGGGTGATGCTGGTGGCGACAATCGTTTTCGCTTGCTCCAGACTCTCGTCGCTGAAGGCGACCGGCACCTGGTAACGCAGGAGGGGGATGTTTTCGTGTTCTTGCCAGCGACCGGCTTTGACCATGAGTTGAAAGACGTCATGCGGTTGACTGAGCCCTGCCTCCTTCAGGAGCTCGCGGGCAAGTTCCCAATCGGGGCACTCCTTGTCGAACAGGTAGTAATCACCGATGATTTGCAGGCAGTCTTGCTCCGGCCAGGCATCAGGTGTTTCGCCGGCCATGAGTTTTTTCAAGGCGATAGCACCGACATGCAGCATGTTTTGCCGCTGACGGGCCTGTTCTTGTTTCGCAATAAGTTGTTCGACTGTTTCCTGGCTATGGGCGATGATCAAGTTCTCTCGGAATTTGAAATAGAGGGGGTCGGCAAAGACTGCCCTGAGCAGTGCCGACACTTGGTCCGCATTCGCCTGGGTGCCAAAGCAGAGGTCGGCCAGAAATTGGGGAGTGAAGGTGTGCTCTGCCTCGGCGCTGGCCAGTTCCCAGACATCGTGCAGGGTGACGGGAAGAGGCATCTTCTGCCGGGTCGTGTCTGTTTCCTGCAGGATTTTGGTGATCAGGTCGTGGCTTGATTGGATGGAGGCAGGCGAACTGGATTGATGGATGACCCTGGCCTGGGGGAGTTTGACTTCCCTGCTGTTTTGGTTCAAGAGGTGGAGCCGGCCTCCTGACTCTCCCATCACTAGAGCACAGATGAATTTGCCGTGCTCAACATATTCGATGATTTTTCCCTGCATTTATTTTGTATCCGGAGTTATGGGTGATTTCTGAGTAAGACCGACGCGTTAGCGCAATTTTTTTAGAGGGGAAACTCTTGTGTCGGCAGCAAATTCGTCGACTATAACAGGCGGAGCGAGATCGTGAAAGGTTTTCCCTGATTTTGGGGGAGCGGAGGAGGTTTGGTTGGATTTCGTTGTTGAAGTGTGCCGCCCTGTTGGGAGGCAATTCGGCGGGTCTACGGATTACAAGCAAACAGTTAGCAATCCCCCAAGTCAATCGTTTTTCAGCGCTGTTGTTGTTTGTCTTGTAGAGCGGCAGACAAGAATACTGCGAGCATGGCAAGGCAGCCTGCCATCAGAAAGCTTAATGAGAAACTCTTGGTCTGTTCAGCGACATACCCGGCTATGGCGGGGCCTGCAATTTGGCCGAGTGCGAAAATGAAGGTGATCAGCCCAAAAAACTTGGCCACTTTTTCAGGACCGGCATAATCCCCCACTAAGGCCGCCATGATTGATGGGATGCTCCAGACGACAAGCCCATAACAGGCAATTGAGAGGTACAGAAAGAGGATCGGCAGGTGCGCGGCGACCAGAAAATAGCTGATACTCTGGATAAAGAAAACGATGCTCAGGGTCGTTTTGCGGCCGATCGTATCGGAAAGAGTGCCAAAGACCGGGCCGGAAAAAAGACTTAAAAAACCAACCCAGGCCCAGCAATTTCCGGCGGCCGCTTCGCTCAGACCTCGCTCTTCTATCATGTTGGTCACCAGAAAGGTGGCATAAATGACATAGGTAATGCCAAAGAGGAAGTAGATAGCACCAAGGTGGGCGATCTCGCGGCCACTGATCGACTCCGTGCGGCCAGCCGAGGCCGGAAGATGCGTGCCTTTCCCATAAGGCTCCAGCCCTTTTTCCTGAGGACGATCTCGCAACACGGCACGACAGATAAGGGAGATGGCAAGCACAGTTGCGCCAATCACCTGCCAACTGCTGCGCCAACCTTCCGGCCCCGAGGCATTCAGCACCGGCACGATTTTACCGGCCAAAAGAATGGCGAAGCCATTGCCCATGACCACAAAGCCTGAAGCTTTCCCCCTTTTGTGCGAGGAGAACCAACGGGAGATCAGCGCCATCATCGGCACATTAGCCGCCCCACTGCAAAAACCGGTCATGGTATAGAGCAGTGTGATGGTGAAAAAACCAGTGGCAGAGGAAATCAAGATCGTTGAAAGGCCGATAACCAGGAGAGCGGCAAAAATCAGTTGTCGATGTCCAAAGCGAGCGGTCATGGCCCCGCAAAAAAACACGGCGAGCAGGTATCCCGTGAAGTTCATGGTGCTGACCAGGCCCATTTGTGAATACGAGAGATGCAAGCTGTTCGACATGGCCGGCAGAAGCATGCCTAAGGCAAAGCGGCCAAGGCCAAGGCTGGCAAAGAGACAAAGGATGCCAGCCCAAACAATATGCCAGCTATAGTGGATAGCGGGGGGTGTTTTCTTCATCCACGATGAAAGGAGAAGGCGCAGGCGGTTTGGCCGGATCGATTTGGCCAATCACGCCGGGAGATCCGACTAAGATTGAGCTGCGGGAGATTGGCGCTGGAGGGGACGTTTGGAAAGGGGCGCGTGTCTTCCTGTGCGACTCCTCGGCTCATACCACGGGTAGATGCTTTTTTGCCTCTTCAATCGCCGCTTCTGGGTACTCGTAATTGTGCAGGTCGCCGGAAAAATATTTGTCATAACTTGAGAGATCCAACATGCCATGCCCAGAGAGGTTGAAGACGATGGTCTTCGGTTCTTTGGGGTCGACCATTGCTTCATCGATGGCGGCACGGATGGCATGGCAGGACTCAGGGGCCGGGATTATGCCCTCGGTCTGAGCGAACATCACACCCGCTTCAAAACACTCCATCTGGTGAACGGCGCGAGCCTCCATCAGGTTTTCCCGCAGCAGGGCGCTGACAATGGGTGACATCCCATGGTACCGGAGTCCACCGGCATGGATGCCAGGAGGCATGAAGTCATGCCCTAAGGTGTACATATAGAGTAAGGGGGTCATGGAGGAGACATCGCCAAAATCATAGGCATAGATGCCTTTGGTCAGTGTCGGACAGGAGGCGGGCTCGACGCCGATCAGACGAATCTTTTTGCCCTCCAGTTTGTCAGTAACAAAAGGGGCGGCGATACCGGCAAAATTGGATCCCCCGCCACAGCAACCGATGACAATATCAGCTGTCTCACCAACCATGGCCAACTGTTTCTTTACTTCCAGGCCGATGATTGACTGATGAATACAGACGTGGTTGAGCACCGAGCCCAGGGCGTACTTGGTATCTTCACGGGAAACGGTATCCTCCAGGGCCTCGCTGATGGCAATTCCCAATGAACCATTGGAGTTGGGGTCGGCGGCCAGGATTCTTCGCCCGGTGGGGGTGTCGGGACTGGGGCTGGCAACAGTGGTGGCCCCGTAGGTATTCATCATCGACTTCCGATACGGTTTTTGATCATAGGAGACCCGAACCATGTAAACTTTGCACTCCATGCCGAACTTGTGGGTAGCAAAGGCAAGGGCGCTGCCCCATTGTCCGGCACCGGTCTCGGTGGCCAGACGTTTGACCCCTTCTCTCTTATTGTAATAGGCCTGAGCTACGGCGCTATTGGTCTTGTGACTGCCGGAAGGAGAGACCCCCTCATATTTGAAGAAAATCTTGGCGCGGGTGCCAAGCTTCTCTTCCAGGAAATTGGCACGGATTAGGGGGGATGGCCGCCAGATCGACCAGATGTCTTGGATCTCCTCCGGGATATCGATAAAGCGGTGAGGACTCATCTCCTGTTCGAGCAGTCCCATCGGGAAAATGGGTGCCATGAGTTCGGGAGTCAGTGGCTCTTTGGTGGCGGGGTTCAACGGTGGGAGCATGCCGTTTGGGATGTCTGGCATGACGTTGTACCATTGGGTTATGCGCTCACTGTCCGGCAGCAGAATCATTTTTTTCATCACAAATCCCCTAAAAAGTGTTGGGTTGAACGGTGTGGCTAGAGGCAGGGTTCAGAAGTTTAACACATCTCAGCGAAACATCAATTCCGCCTTGGCATGTGATCTCAACTCTGGCTTGAAAGAGAGGAGGGCGGCAAAGGTATTACTACCTACCAGATCTCAAAAGCATGAGCCACAAAAAAAATATTGGGTGCTTACTCTCACCCTACTAAAAGGGGCAAGACCGAAAATTTTGTGGTAAGGTTGATCTTGTGATATTTCTGTAGGGGAAGCGGAATGGTGCTTCTGGGGGAGAAAAAACTTGGCATTGGTGACGGTCTGTTTTTGTTGCTCGATGCTGGGGCGTGATGCAAGGGGATACAGTTGGCATGAGTCAGGGTGAAAATGAACAGATAAAATCAGGCATGGTGGCCTTGGTCGGGCCGCCGAATGTCGGGAAGTCAACGCTCCTCAATGCCCTGCTTGGCCAAAAAATTTCCATCGTCTCGCCAAAACCGCAGACCACCAGGAATCGGATTCTCGGGATCGTCAATGGCGAGGATTATCAGATCGTCCTTTTGGATACGCCGGGATTGCATAAGGGGACTATCCCCTTAAATGTCGAGATGTCAAAAATTGCCTTGGAGACTTTGGGGGAGGTAGACCTCATCGTTTTCATGGTAGATGCCACCATGCCGTTGCCAAGAATTGGCGCAGAACTGACCGAATGTCTTTCTGGACGCAAAACACCCGCCATTTTGTTGATCAATAAGATGGATCTCATGCGACGTGAGAAACTCTTGCCGCTGATTGAGGCCTATCAAGGGCTGCATGATTTTGCCGCCATTATCCCAATCTCGGCCCTGCAAAAGGAAGGCCCGGATCAACTGCTTGCCGAACTCATCCGCTTGTTGCCGGAAGGTCCGCGCTACTTCCCAGACGATATCCCCACCGATGCCAGTGTTCGCTTTATCGCCGCCGAGACCATTCGCGAAAAGGTTTTTTTGTTGACCGGTGAGGAGATTCCTTATGCAACGGCGGTCGTGATCGACCGCTTTCAAGAGGGGGAGGACCTGGTAACCATTGATGCGACGATTATAATCGAGAAGGACTCGCAGAAGGGGATGGTTATCGGCAAAAACGGGGCGAAACTCAAGGAGATTGGCACTGCTGCTCGTCGTGATATCGAAGAGTTGGTGCAGACCAAGGTCATGTTGAAACTCTGGGTTAAGGTAAAAAAGAATTGGACGAAGAACGCCAGTTTTTTGAAAGAGTTGGGATTTTAAGAGAGGGGCCTTACCTTGTAAACGCCTGTTGAAGAGAATCGAAAAACGGGCTATACACTCAAGGCGAATTTTGGTTAACAGAAACAGTGTTTTTTTGTTGATGATCTGCTTCACCCAAGGAGAAGAAAATGCCTGAAGTCCGAGTCCGATTCCCACCTAGCCCCACCGGCTATCTCCATATTGGCGGCGCCCGTACAGCCCTCTATAACTGGTTGTTTGCCAAGAAACACAACGGCAAGCTCATCTTGCGCATCGAAGATACCGATACCGAGCGTTCAACGCAGGAGTCGATCGATGGCATCATCGAAGGTTTGGAGTGGCTTGGCATCACCTGGGATGAGGGACCGTATTTTCAGACCGAATTTTCTGAAGAGCACGTGGCTCGAGCCCGTCAGCTGGTTGCTGATGGTCATGCCTATAAGTGTTTTTGCAGCAAAGAGGAACTTGACCGCAAACGGGATGTTGCGCAAGAGGCCAAGCAGGAGTACGGCTATGACGGCACCTGCCGCCGCCTGAGTGCTGCCGAGGTGGCCGAAAAAGAGGCCGGCGGACAGCCTTTTGTCGTGCGTTTCAAGGTAGAGCGAGAAGGCGGTGGCGAGGTGAGTTTTGATGACAAGGTGTTGGGCCGAGTATCTCGTTCGGTCAATGATATCGAGGACTTTGTTATTGTGCGCTCCAATGGCAAACCGTTGTACCTCCTTTGTAACGTGGTGGATGATATCCGGGATCGGATCAGTCACGTCATCCGCGGCCAGGACCATCTCGGCAATACCTCCAAGCAGATCTTGATCTACCGAGCCTTGGGCGCGCAGGTGCCGGAGTTTGCTCACATGCCGCTGACCTTGGACCTCAATAAGGCCAAGATCTCCAAGCGCAGTCATGGTGAGATCGTGGCGGTGCAGTTCTATAAACAGCGGGGATTTATCCCCTGGGCCTTGGCCAATTTCCTGCTTTTACTGGGCTGGTCCGGGGGTGATGATCGTGAGATCTACAGCCGAGAGGAGTTGATCGACGCCTTTGTCCTCGAGCGGATCAACAAGTCAAACTCCATTTTCAACTACCGTAAAGATGACCCTAAATTCTTCACCGATCCCAAGGCGATCAGTATCAACGAGCATTACCTGCGGACGATGCCGATTGAGGAGATTGCTGCCTTGGTGGAGGCGGATTTCAAGACCCAGGGCCTGTGGGATGACGCCTACGGAACGACACGGCGCGCTTGGTTCCTTGAGACATTGCTGCTGATTCGGGAGCGTTTTCATACTATCAAGGATTTTGCCGAGATGGGACGTGCCTATTTTGCGGATGACTATGCGTTTGAAGAGGCGGCGGTCAGGAAGAATGTTTTGAAATATCCAGAGCTCAAGGAATGGATGCCTGCCTTGGCCGATCGTTTCGATGCCTTGCCGGACTTTAATTTGGAGGCGGTTGAGGGACTATTGCGTACCATGGCGGAGGAACTTGGGGTCAAGCCGGGAGTGCTGATCAATGGAGCCCGGGCTGTAGTTACCGGCCGTTTGGCTGGACCCAGTATGTTTGAGGTCTTGGTGACTATCGGTCGAGCGCGGGTGACGGCCCGCTTACGGCAGGTGGGCGAGTTGTTTGCACGGTTTGAGGGGTAATTTTCGGGATATCTTGTTCCTTTGCTGAAATGACTTTTTGGGGAAGTAAGAAACGATGACACTAACTACAGATTTTATTCGTACCAAGATTGCTGAAGATCTCCGCTCCGGCAAGAACGAAGGCCGACTTGTTACCCGATTCCCGCCCGAACCGAATGGCTATCTCCATATCGGCCACGCCAAGTCGATTTGCTTGAATTTCGGGGTGGCAGGGGAGAATGCCGGTGGCGTCTGTCACATGCGTTTTGATGACACCAACCCCGCCAAGGAAGAGGTGGAGTACGCCGAATCCATCATGCGCGATGTGAGGTGGCTTGGTTTCGATTGGGGGGATAAGCTTTTTTACGCCTCGGACTATTTTGAGCAGTTCTATCAAGCTGCCGTGCAGTTGATCAAAATGGGCAAGGCGTACGTTTGTAGTCTGCCTGCCGAAGAGATCAGGGCCTATCGCGGCACATTGACCGAACCCGGCAAAAATAGCCCTTATCGTGAGCGCAGCATCGAGGAAAATCTCGATCTTTTTGAGCGGATGCGGGCCGGTGAGTTTGCCGATGGCGCCCATATCTTGCGGGCCAAGATCGACATGACCTCCCCCAATCTTAACATGCGTGACCCCGCTATCTATCGGATACGTAAAACCAGCCACCATCGTACTGGCGACACCTGGTGCATCTACCCGATGTATGATTTTGCCCATTGTTTGTCCGATGCCACCGAGCGGATCACACACTCCCTTTGTACCCTGGAGTTTGAGGATCACCGTCCGCTCTACGACTGGTTTCTCGATACCCTGGCCACCCCGTACCATCCCCAGCAGATCGAGTTTGCTCGCTTGAACCTTACCTTCACCGTGATGAGTAAGCGCAAGCTCCTGCAGTTGGTCACCGAGGGCTTGGTCAGCGGCTGGGATGACCCGCGGATGCTGACTATCTCCGGGCTTCGGCGGCGGGGCTATACCCCGGCTTCGATCCGCAATTTCTGTGAGATGATCGGCATCAGCAAGAAGGATAGCCGTATCGACATGGGGGTTTTGGAGAATTGCGTTCGGGAGGATTTGAACGAGAACGCCCCCCGGGCCATGGCGGTGTTGAAGCCGCTCAAGGTCATCATCGACAACTACCCGGAGGAACAGGTGGAGGAGATGCGGGCGGAGAATC
>JAQUKQ010000035.1 GCA_028718985.1 Desulfobulbaceae bacterium
CAGGAAGAAGTGACAGGGAAGAGCAGGTTGTGCGGTGTGCCGCCAGTCTGTTGGAAGAGAAAGCGGGACGAAAAAAAGGGGGGAATGAACTCTTGTATGAGAGTCTATCCCCCCCTTTTTTGTTTTATATCGTTAAGTCATCACGCCATGAGGTGCGTGGGCCGCCGTGCCCGGCTGTACGCCAGTCGCGGATAGGGGCAATGTTTGAAAGTTCCTCTTTGCGGCCTAACATTGAGAGGCGATCATGGATAGACTGCCAGATACAGGGCACCTCAGCATGAATCTCGCATCTCCCACCAACGGAGCCGCCGCAAGGTCCATTCATCAGACTCTTGGCGCAGCGGGCTACGGGGCAGAGACCGCCGGTGAGGTGCAGAACGCAATCCCCGCAACCGGCGCATTGCTCAGTCCATTGGCCTTGCTCCATGGAGCCGCCCATGCAGGTAGTGTTGACGCCAGGGTAGACCCGGGTCATGGTTCGCAGGTTGGCGATAAAGTTGACGCCAACTCCGCAAGCCATGGAGACGATGGCGTCATACTGGCCATCCCACTCGTCAAGGCCATCAATGTATTCTCTGTCGCATTGTCGTACTAGGGTGCCGGTAATGGTTTCCAGTTTTTTTCCCACCTTTTGACAACCAAGCCGTAAGAGAGATGCCAGGATTTCAACCTCCCGTTCGCCGCCAGCTGAACAGACTGATACGCAGCCGCGGCAACCCAAGACCAACACCCGGTTGAAATCTTTGACCATGTCAACAATCTCATCCATTGGTTTACGTTTTGCAATAATCATTTATTCTCCCCCTTGAATGGGCTGGGGCCAAGATTCCGAATGGTCTTGTCCATTGTCTGCGCGGTTGCAATAAACTCGGGATGGAGTCCACGCGCCAAGTGGAACATCTCAATTCGTGCCGGTTCAACCCCGAGTTCCTCTAACGCCTTTTTAACGGCCAGCACTCTCTTGGCGGCGCGTTGACTCCCCATGATATTGTGGCAGGTGTCCTTTGGGCAGCCGACCACATAAACGCCGTCGGCACCATTTTCGAAGGCGGCAAGCAAGGTGCTGACCTGGAGTTTGCCTGAGCAGGGCAAACGGTTGATGGTTACCGAGGATGGAAAGCCATCATCGGCCAGCCCACCGGCATTTTCTGAGCAGGACTGTTGGGATGTGTAATGGCAGCAGTATGCCTGAATGTCAGGGCTAAAGCTCATGTGGGGTTCTCCTACGTTTACGTCAAATTATCGGGCACTTGCACCGCAGGCGGCGAGTAGTCGTTCATCTTCTGATTCATTCAATTTGATAGCCTGGGCCGGGCATTCGCTGACACAGATTCCACAAGCGCGGCAGGTCTTTGTGCTGATGACGGCCACCCCTTGGGCGTCGATCTTCGGGATGTTCCATGGGCAGACCCGAACGCAGGTCAGGCAGGAGACACATTGGTCACGCTCTACCCAGGCAATCTTGCCTTTGTCGCGAAGCTCTTGTTCACTGATGTAACCCTCTTTGATGGCGATGGTGCGCAGGACATTCATGATGTCGGCAAAGCCCACATTTTGGGGGCAAACGAAGACGCACGAGCGGCATCTGGAGCAAAACCATAAAAGATCGGAACGTAAAATTCTGTCTTTCAGTCCCATGCGTACCATGTGGATGATCTTACGTGGGTCAAAATCAGGAATGGCCTGGCTTACCGGGCAGGCACCGCTGCAGGCACCGCATGAAAAGCAACGGTTAAGCCACTCGCCACCGGTGATGGCGGTTACCTGCTCACTGAATGTTGGGGTGATTTCCTTGTTGGTAACTCCCATGGGAATCTCTCTTTTGTGTCAAATTAAAAAACGATGGGCTTTGGTGAGGCCCACCACGTCAAATGAGCACCCGAAACTCGCCTTTGCCGAGCAGGTCGTGTAGGTGCAGGATGCCAATAAGTTGCTGTTCGTGATTGACCACCGCCAGTACCGTGACCTCGTGACGCTGCATGATGCTGAGGGCGTCAGCGGCAAGCAGGTCAGCGTAAATGGTCTTGGGAGAAACGGTCATTACCTCTTTAACGGTTTTGGTAAAAATTCCGGAGGATTTAACCACAAGACGGCGAATATCGCCATCGGTAAGAATACCTAATATGTTTTTTTGCTCGGAGACGATCAGCACAGCACCGATATTTTTTTCGTTCAACTCGGTAAGGGCCTCTGGAAAGGAAGTGTTGGGGCCTACCGTCGGGACTTTATTGCCGGTCAGCATAACCTCTTCGACCTTTACTTTGAGGCGGTCACCAAGCGTACCTCCAGGATGGTTCCGCAAGAAATCACTCTCTTTGAATTGCTTCAGGTTCAAGAGGACGACAGCGAGTGCATCACCCATGGCTAGGGTTGCGGTGGTGCTGGCGGTGGGGGCGAGTCCCAAGGGGCAGGCCTCTCGTTTGACGCTGACGTCAAGCACGGCATCGGCCGTTCTGGCAAGCGTGGAGTTGCTATTGCCGGTCATCGCAATGAGCTGGTTGCCTCTTCTTTTGAAGTTGGGCAGCAGCATATTGAGTTCAGGGGTCTCGCCGCTGTTGGAGATGGCAAGAATTACATCGTCGGTGCTGACGATCCCTAGATCGCCGTGCATGGCCTCCACCGGATGAAGGAAAAAAGAAGAAGTGCCGGTGCTGTTTAACGTGGCGGCAATTTTTTGACCGATGATGCCTGACTTGCCGATGCCTGTAATGATGACACGGGTGGGGCAGGCCATGATCAGGGAGATAGCCTGCTCAAAGTTATGATCTAGGCGGTCGATCATGGCCAAGATGCCATCGGCCTCGGTCTGTAAGACTTCTTTGGCGAGAGAGAGAGACATGGTGGTGACTGCTTAGCTGCCGAAGGCCAGTTTGTGGAAGTTCTGGTCTGGCGCAACTGGGTAGTCGTTATTGAAACAGGCGAGGCAGAATGAGTCTTTTGGCATGCCTGTGGCCTCTACCATGCCGTCGATGCTCAGATATTGCAATGAGTCAAGATCTAAAAAACGGCGGATCTCTTCAACCGACTTGTTGGCGGCAATCAGTTGGTCGCCGCTTGGGAAATCTATTCCGTAAAAGCAGGGGAAACGGCTCGGGGGGCAACTGATCAGCATGTGGACTTCCTTGGCTCCGGCGTTGCGCAGGGATTGGACCCGGCTGCGGCCGGTCGTGCCACGGATAATTGAATCCTCCATGATGATAACTCGTTTGCCGTTCAGGCAGCTGCGTACTGGATTCAACTTGACCCGTACCGAGAAGTCTCGCATGGATTGGGTGGGTTGGATGAAGGTACGGCCGATGTAATGGTTGCGGATCATGCCCATCTCTAAAGGGATGCCGGCGGCCTGCGAGTAGCCAAGAGCGGCGTAGTTGCCTGAGTCCGGGAAGGGCATGACAAAATCGGCATCAATCTTTGCTTCGTGGGCCAGGAGTGCCCCCATTTTTTTACGACAGGAGTAAACGTTGAGGCCGAAGATATCGCTGTCTGGTCTGGCGAAATAGACATGCTCAAAGATGCAGAAACGAGGTTTGTTTGCAGGAGGGGTGGAGATAGTCCGCAAGCCGTCTTTGTCGATGATCAGAATCTCCCCAGGGTCTATGTCACGGACGTATTTGGCCTCAACCAGGTCAAGGGCACAGGTCTCCGAGGCGACAATATATCCGCCGTTGTTCAATTTTCCTAGGCATAGGGGGCGAAAGCCATAGGGGTCGCGGACGGCTACCATCTGCGTTTTCGTCATCAAGAGCAGGGAGTAAGCCCCACTGACTCGGGTGAAGGTCTTGAGGATAGATTGCTCAAAGCCGAGTCCGGAGTTGTGGGCCAGGAGATGAACCACCACCTCACTGTCGGTGGTGGATTGGAAGATGGCGCCGTTGTTCTCCAGCTCGTCCCGTAGGGCGCGGGTGTTGACCAGGTTGCCATTATGGGCAATGGAGATGGTGTTGCCCCGGTGGGAGGCGGTGAAGGGCTGGGCGTTAATGATATTGGAGCTGCCGGTAGTGGAGTAGCGGACGTGGCCGATGGACATGTCGCCGTTAAGGCGGCTGAGCGTTGTTTCGCTGAATACTTCCGGCACTAAACCCATGGCCTTGTGCTCGTAGACTCTGCTGCCATCGGATGAAACAATACCGGCGCTCTCTTGTCCCCGGTGTTGCAGGGCGTAGAGGCCGAAATAGGTCAGTTTGGCGGCATCGGGATGGCCAAAGATTCCGCAGACTCCACACTCATCTTTGGGTCTGCTGCTTACTGTGGCTGAAGATGGCATAAGTTGGTTCCTTACAGGTTCAAAAAAAATCGCCCTCAAAGGTGGGCATACGATGCCGCTCCTTCTGGGAAAAAAGAGACACATTACCTTTTTTTTTAATGATGGGGAATATTTTTTTTATACGGGAGGGGAGCGGCCTAGCGTTCTTTTTCCAAGTCACGGAAAAAGTTGAGCCAGGAGGATGTGTTGTGCCGAGACCAGTCTCGGGGGGCGCTTGGGGCCTCCTTGAGGCTGTCTGTTAGGCCGTAGCGATTGAGGCGCTCATAGATGCGAACGTAAAAACAGCGTCTACGGTTTGGATAGACCTCGCACCAGCCATTGTTGCTGCCACCGCAGGCACCATTGAGCATGTATTTGGCGCATCCTGATTGGGGGCAGAGATAGGCCAGATCGGCCAAGCGACAGTCGCCGCAGTTCTGGCAGCCAAAAAGCAAGAGTTTGGTCAGGTGCTCAATGCGCACCAACAGGGTGTCGTAACCGGCACCGTCAAGTCCCAGGCAGATTTTTTTGGCCACAGGGAAGCCGATGCCACCTGGTTCAAAAAAATGGTTATGGACAGTTCGCGACAGGAGATAGGGCAGTGACAGGCCAAGGTGGGCGGGCGGGTTGTCGTTGATCTGTGTCAGGTTAAGGCCCGTTTCCGGATCTTTTTTGAAAAAATAGGCACCATGTGGGGGCCAATACGAGAGTTCGGGGATCAGTGTACGCCATTGTTGAGCCAGTTCCAGGGAGTGGCTGATTACGAAATTGAGGTCGGCAAAAGTCAACCCTGGTCCACCGATGTGGGCGCCAGCGTAGCCTAAGCCCTTGAGGATGGCGAGGAGCTTGGCGGCTCGCAGTAATCTGGCCTGTTTGCCCTTGTCTGGGGTGTTGGCTTCGGCGAGGATCTGGGCATAAAGGGCTTCGCTGATGACGCAACCGGGGATGTCGCCTTGATGCATGAGCCTCGCCACGGTCAGGTTTGGGATGAAAACATTGCCCAAGACCGGCAGCTGGAAGTTGTTTTGGCGCAGGTAGAGGAGGACTTCCTCAAATTTTCTAGCGTCATAGCCCAATTGGGTGATGATGTAATCGGCTCCGGCTTGGATCTTACGGTGCAGTTTAGCGTATTGCAGGAAGAGCTCTGAGGGCTGGAGCTTGAAAGGGGAGAGTGCCACCCCTTTGAGAAAGGAGGTTGGGGAAAATTGCAAGGATGCCTGCGGTTGGTTTGCCTCAATATGGCCGACGTTCATCTGGCTGATGAGGTCAAGCACTTGGACGCTGTCCAGATCAAAGACGGGTTTTGGCCGTCCCTGATAGCCATCTTGGGGGTAATCGCCCGAGAGTACCAGCAAGTTATGAAGCCCTTGGCGATCCCAGCCGAAGAGAAGACTCTCCATCTGGTTGCGGTTCTTGTCCTTGCAGGAGAAATGGTTGATGACCTCAAGTCCCAGGGCCTGGATTTCGTGGCCCAACACCTCGGGAGAGAGAGCGGGGTGGCCGCCGGCGTTTTCGGTGATGCTGACCGCCTGTAACCGCCCATCAGCTGCCGCCTCACGGGCCAAGTCCATCAGACGGCTCTGGCCTGTGCTGTGACCGCCCCGGCTTGGTACTAGTTCAAAGGTGAGGGTGAACTGCTCCGGGTCGAAGAGCGAACGTCGGAAGGTGGAATCTTTGGGTGGCGGGGAAGTCATTGCTATTTCAGGTCGTATTTGTCGGCGTAGCCTCGTGGGGTAATCATGAACTCCCGCCATTGATAGGTGGTAGAGTTGCCGATGATGACAGTTGACTGCATGTTGATCTCCGCCTCCAGCAGGCGTTCCAAGGTGGTGATGGTAACTGATTCGTTGCCGCGGGTGGCGGCGGTGACGATGCCGACGGGAGTTGACCCTGGACGGTGAGCAATGATCAACTCCTGGGCGCGGCCGATGTGACCGCTTCTCTTTTTCGATTTAGGGTTATAGAGGACGATGACGAAATCGGCACTAGCGGCGGCCGACAAGCGTTTTTCGATGAGCGGCCATGGGGTGAGCAAGTCGGAGAGGCTGATGGCCGCAAAATCGTGCATCAATGGCGCACCTAAGCGGGCGGCACAGCTATTTAAAGCGGCAAGCCCCGGGATGACTTCGATCGCAGCCAGGCTGTTTCGTTCTGAAGCCAGCTCAAAAACCAAGCCTGCCATGGCGTAGATGCCTGGGTCGCCGCCGCAAACAAGGGCGATCTCCTGTCCTGCCTCGGCTAACTCCAAGGCTCTCCGGCAACGGTCAACCTCCTGCATCATTGCCGAAGAGAGAACCTCCTTGTCGATCAGCAGTTCGGGGATGAGGTCGAGGTACGTCTTGTAGCCAATGATGATTGATGCGCGTTTGATGGCGTCTTTGGCGGCAATGGTCAGGTGATCCGGTCCGCCGGGGCCGGTACCGACTATTGATACTCGCCCGTGAGTTTGACGGTGCTCTGTGCTAGGGCGATGGTTACGTCTTTCCATTTTGTTTTCCTGATAAGTAAAGTGTTTGTTTGGGCGGCGAGCATAGCTGCCGGCTCAGCGACGGCTTGGGCCCCAGTGGCCTTCTTGGCAGCGGCCGAGAAGGTGACCCCGGTGACCGCGTTCAGTTCCGTGGCCGAAAAAAAATGCAATTCGAGATTTGCGCTGGCGGCAAATTGGAGCAGGCCCACTTCATCCTTTTTCAGATCAATTGATGCCAAACGGCCGATGGCTTGAAAAGAGAAGCCGTTTTGCCGGCACGTTTCCTGGGCTGCCTGCTCAATTTGCTGCATCGGTGTGCCACGATTGCAGCCAATCCCCAGGACTAAATTTCTTGGACAGAGAATGGAGGCTTGGTGATCCACTTCGCCTGGCAAGTGGTTACTGATGATCAGTTCCGCTTCCTGTGGCGTATTGACCACCTGGAAATCTGTCGGCAGTTGGCCTGGCAGATCGGAAAAGACCTTGATGCTCCCGTTATTAACCAGGGTGGAACTGGCTTGCGTCAAGCTGCCGCCAAGCAGGACAAGGCCATGATGCCGAGCCCAGAGGTCGATGGCCGTGAGGCCTAGTGTGTCGGAAGCCGTGGTAATCACCGCCTGACCGCCGGTGATGGCGGCTATTTGCTGGGCCTGGGCGTTAGCACCGCCCAGGTGGCCGGAGAGCAGGCTGATAGCAAAGCGCCCTTTTTCGTCCATGACGACGATGCCGGGGTCGCTCCGTTTGTCGTGGAGCAAGGGGGCGATGCTGCGGACGGCGATCCCGGCGGCCATGATCAAGACTATCCCCTGGTAGCTGTGCCAGGCCTTGGCCAAGGTTTGGCTCAAACCTTCGGTGCTTGCATCAAGAATACGGGCTTCAAGGGCAGTCGCGATCTGAGTGGCTATCTTTTTGCCGCCAGTGGTGAGTGCGATGATGGCCAATTCTGCGTGTTTTTTGTTCATACTTCAATTCTATGGCGACAACCGCTCAATCTCCCAGGTGCCGAAATCGGTTCGCAGGTATCGTAAGCGATCATGCAGGCGGTTTTCGCGGCCTTGCCAGAACTCAATGGCATGCGGGAGAAGGCGAAATCCTCCCCAGAACGGTGGGCAAGGTACCTCTTGACCTTTGAATTTTTTTTCATAGGCATCAATTTTCTTTTGAAGGTCGGCTCGGTGTTCCAGGGTGGAACTCTGCCGGGAGGCCCAGGCCCCGATCTGGCTGCCACGCACTCTGGTCGCAAAATAGGCCTCGGACTCGGCTCGGCTGACCTTCTCCACGCGGCCCTCTACCCGCACTTGACGATAGACCTCCTTCCACCAGAACACCAGGTTCGCCTGCGGGTTGTCGGCCAGTTCGCAGGACTTGCGGCTACCGTAATTGGTGTAGAAGACAAAGCCATGTTCGTCGAAATCCTTGAGCAGCACCAGCCGGCTGGAGGGTTGGCCAGAAGAAGAGGATGTCGACAGCACCATGGCGTTGGCAAATTCCGGGTCTAACTGTTTGGCCAGATCAAACCAGGTGGCAAACTGGCGTACGGGATTGGCGTTGGCTGTTGCCTTGTACAGTTTGGCCTCATCCAGGTAGCGGCTGATACTGCTTTTCAGCAGACGGATAACAAGTTTTTTGATGATGGACATGGGCGGTTAGGGGAAAAGAATTGTCGTTAGTTAGGTGGGAGAGCAGATCGGCCTTTTGTTCAGCCACTCCCTTAATGGGGCGGCACTAGCTCCATCTCCTCTTACCCTCGGCAACCGTGGGTAAAATCTTTGTCATACAGCTTGGAGACGGCGGTTAATTCTGTTTCGGCAAAGGCTTGGCCAACGGCGATGATGGCGGTTTTTCTGATGCCGGCCTCTTTCATCTGTTGGGCGATGCCGCTCAGATTGCCGCGTAGGACACGTTCTTCCGGCCAGCTGGCCTTTTCCACCACCGCGACTGGGGTGTCTGCAGAGTAGCCGCCGGTGAGTAAATCCGTTACGACCTGCTCAATCAAACCAGCGCTTAAAAATATCATCATCGTGGCCTGATGGTTGGCAAGCGATGCCAGATTCTCCTTCTCTGGCACTGGGGTTCGCCCCGCCTGACGAGTGATGATGACGGTTTGCGATACCTCCGGTAAAGTGAGTTCGCTTTTTAGGGCGGCTGCGGCCGCAGCCATTGAACTGACCCCAGGCACTACCTCGTAAGGTACGTCCTGTCTGTCGAGTTCCGACATTTGTTCTTTGATCGCACCAAAAATGGCAGGATCCCCGGTGTGCAGGCGGACTACCATCCGATTCTGGCGCTGGGCCGTTACCATAAGGGAGACAATCTCCTCCAGGTTGAGTCCGGCTGAGTCGTGGATCTCGGCATCGAGTCCGAAGAGCAATGCTGGATTGACCAGCGAGCCTGCAAAGATGATGAGATCTGCCCTGTCCAACAGGCGGCGGCCTTTGATGGTCAGGAGATCGGGGTCGCCAGGTCCTGCACCGACAAAATAGACTGGGTTCAATTTTTTCTTACTCCCCTAGGTGGATTGCATGGTGGCACAACCAGGCAATAATAATCAATTGGCGGCCATGTCGCTCGGGTTTATGCAGCTCTTTAGCGGCGGAGGTGAGTTGTTGAGAGGCTGCGGCAAAAACGTTTCCGCCATGGCCATTTGAGCCATTTTTTGGCGTTACGTGATCTCTTTAGATCGTGTGAGTAATTTACTGAGCATGAATCGGCAACCTTTTTTTGACAGAGGTCTGTCGGTAACGTCGAGCATACTACGACATTTCTTGCATGAAAACCAGATGCTTGAGAAATAGTGCTGCGATACACAAACTCAGACGTCGCAATTTTGTTTGACAAGGCAGCTTCTTTCTTTCCATACTTTGTTAGCGGCATTGGCTTCCTAGGGAAATATGATCAGGCGAGTGGAGTCACTGAAAGGGATTAGCTGCTTAAATGTTTTGTGACTAACCTGTTCGCGAGGCCTTTACAGGAAAAGGCTATGCATCCTTTTGCAAACTTACTCAAAGAAAGCGAGTCGTGGTTGATGCGTCGCATACGCGATTACGCGGTTATGCATGGTTACGCTCGGTACACTTCCACACTGGAAGAGGCGTGGCGGATCTCTGTAGTTGGACTGACAGAATCCATTATCTCCGCCCTTTCTCTCTCTGAAGCCCCTTGGGAGTTAAATCCGGACGACACCTACACGTCCGATCCGATAGCTTCCTTTGGCGTGTTGGAGGCCCAGAGACATCGCGCTCGCGGTGTCTCCTTAGAAATGTTCATGGGCTTAATGAAATACTACCGACAGACCTACCTCGATCTTATTCGAACATCGTCTCTTAAAACGGCTGCGTTTTCTGAAAGACATCTCGATGATGATGGGAAGTCATGGTGCCGTTTCGTCGAGCGTGTTTTTGATCGGATAGAAATTGCCTTCTGCGTTGAATGGAGTCGAAGTGAAACGATTAACAGCGCGATTGATGAATTGCAGACCGCAAACCGCCAAATTAGCAATGAGAAGAACAAATTTCTTACTATTTTTGAGAGCTTGCCTGTCGCAGTTTTTTTGTTGGATGAGCGTCGATATATCCTGCACATGAACCATTTCGCGGCAAAAATGATCACTCCAGAAGTTGTCTCTGGGAGTCACTACTATTCGAGGCCGGAAAAGAGAATTCCCTTCCCCTGGCTTACCGATGAATTGGCGTCTTTTCAAAAAAACGGTGGCAACCGTGAATTAGATTGTTTGCTTGAATTGGCGGACGGCAAAAAACGTCAGGTGCTGGCTAGTTTTCAAACGATGCAGGATGTCAGTCTGAAATATCCCGGGATCGTTGTTATTTTGAAAGACATCACAGAATGGAAGAGGGCCGAAGAAAAGTTGAAGCAGGCAGAGGCTCATCTGATCCAACAGGAAAAAATGGCGTCTGTTGGTCAATTGGCTGCTGGAGTAGCCCATGAAATTAATAATCCCATGGGTTTTATCTCCAGCAATCTCTCTACGCTCAATAAATATTTCGGTCGCCTGGCAGAGTTTGTCGCCGCCGAGGGCCAAGTTGTATCCCATGCGAGTGCCCAAGAGGTCAAGCGGCTCTCCGACCTTAGGCAAAGGCTCAAGATCGACTATATCGTTGACGATGCCAGCCAGCTGATAAGCGAAAGTTTGGATGGGGTGGATCGGGTCCGGAGTATCGTTCGGGATTTGAAGAGTTTCTCCCGCATAGATCAGGATGATTCTGCCGAGGTCGACTTGAATGAGACACTCGAAACCACCATCAATATTGCCTGGAATGAGATTAAATACGTCGCCACGCTTAACCGTGAGTTGGGCGATATCCCTCGTATTAAATGCCATTCACAACAGTTGGGGCAGGTGTTCCTCAATCTTTTGATCAATGCTGCGCAGGCAATAGAAGGTGAAGGGGCAATCACTGTGCGGACCTGGAGTGATGATCTAAACGTTTACGTCTCTGTCTCTGATACGGGAAGAGGAATTCCTCCCGAGTTACTACCACGAATATTTGAACCGTTTTTTACGACGAAAGAAATTGGCAAGGGAACTGGTTTGGGGCTCTCTATCAGCTATGGTGTCGTTAAAAAACATGGGGGGTCTATAAGAGTAGAAAGTGAAGTCGGCAAAGGGAGTGCTTTTACCGTGGTACTTCCCATTGAACGCAGCTAATGGAGGGAACATGATGGGTATGGACAACGCGGTCTTTCTGGAGGTCATCGAATGGTTTGACGAGAGCGGCAAGGAGCTTGTGCACCGTATCCCGGAGCGTGGTTCGGGTGAGATCAAGTTCGGAGCCCAGCTCATCGTGCGCGACAGCCAGGCTGCGGTCCTTTTCTACCAGGGCAAGGCCTGCGAGGCCTTTGGGCCAGGCCGCCACACGCTGAAGACAGCCAACATCCCCGTGCTGACCAAGCTTCTTTCAG
Organism: Desulfobulbaceae bacterium; assembly: GCA_028718985.1. Taxonomy (GTDB): domain Bacteria; phylum Desulfobacterota; class Desulfobulbia; order Desulfobulbales; family VMSU01; genus VMSU01. The sequence continues at coordinate 11,631 of JAQUKQ010000035.1, forward strand.
TGCCGTGGGCGATGACCAGCCCACTGCGGGCAGAAATCTACATGGCCAGCCTCAAGGTCTTTACCGACCTCAAATGGGGCACCCGCGACCCGGTGGCCTTCAAAGATCGGGAGCTCGGCCTGGTCAGACTGAGGGCGCACGGTGTCTTCAACCTCCGCATCCTGCAACCGGTTCTGTTCATCAACTCACTGGTCGGCACCATGCTCCAGTTCACGACCGTCGACATCGAGGAGTACCTGAGAAGGGTCATCGTCTCCCGTTTCAACGACTATCTGGGCGAGACTCTCGACACCCTCTTTGATCTTCCCGGCCGCTATGAAGAGATGTCCGTAGCCCTCGAAAAACGACTGCAGAACGACCTGAGCCGCTTTGGACTCGGGCTTTCGCAACTCTTTATCACCTCTATCACCCCACCGCCGGAGGTACAGAAGAGCATCGACGACCAGAGCCGACTGAACGTTATCCAGGATCTCGATCGCCTGGTCAAGCTTAAAGCCGCCTCCGCCATGGAGAAAGCGGCAGAAACTGAGGGCGGGGCCGCCACCGGTCTGGGGATGGGCATGGGGTTTATGATGCCGGCCATGTTCTCCAATATGATGCAACCAAACGGTGTATCAGCGGAACCGGCTCAGAACGCCAGCCATCAAAATTGCCCAGACTGCCATCTGGAAGTCCAAGACGATGCCCGTTTTTGTCCCCATTGCGGTCATCAGCTTCTGGTCTTCAGTCAATGTCCCAGTTGCCGTAAAAATCTGCCTCCCAACGCCAAGTTTTGTCCCAAGTGCGGGCAATCGACCGCTGCTGTGCCACCACCCCCAAACTTCTGCCGGGGATGCGGCACCGAGAACCTGCCGGAATCGATCTTCTGCAACCACTGTGGCGAGAAGCTCGGCTGATCTGCTATGGGCCTGACGGCAGAACTTGGCTGCCCCCAATGCGGGGCCCCGATCGGACTCGATGAAGCGGATCACCTGGTCAGTTGCCCCTTCTGCAAAGTAACGAGCTTCCTGTCAGCGACAACCTACCATTTCGTCCTCCCACACCGTGAGGTGGGTGAAGAGATGCTGTTCGCGCCCTACCTGCGCTTCAAGGGAGTGATCTATTGCGTTAACGACAGCGGGATCCAACATCGCATCGCCGACGTCACGAGCTGCGGACTCCCTATGAAGGCACTCCCTCTCTCCCTGGGGGTGCGACCGCAGGCCATGCGGCTACGCTTTGCCGTCCCAAAAATGGGCTCTTTCCTGAAAAATAGTGCCACAGTCCCAAAAGCCATCGCTGACGTTAGCCGGAGTTTAACATCCCAGGCAGGGAACGTCAGACACCTCTGCTTGATTGGGGAGACGGTCAGTCGAATATACCTGCCGATCACGGTGCGAAACAATCAGGCCTACGATGCAGTGAGCGGTGACCTTCTGGGGAGGCTACCGCCAGATAACGACCTCTTCGCCCCGGTTCGCGAACCCGACTACAACTGGTACCCACGACCACTGGCAGCCCTCTGCCCCCTATGCGGTTGGAATCTTGAAGGGGCCCCGGCCTCGGTGGTCCTGGTCTGTCATCAGTGCGATACTGTCTGGCAGGCTGGAGCACAGGGCTTTGAACCAATAGAGGTCAAGCTGCTGGCAAGGGCGGGGGGCGAGGGAGAAGGGATCATGGCACTTCCCTTTTGGAGGATTGAGGCGGAGATGGAAGGTGCCGCTCTCCGTACCAGGGCAGACTTCATCCGTTTGACCGGCCAACCTATTTCACTTCGACCAGAGTGGGAGGAGCAACCATTTGCCTTCTGGTCACCAGCCTTCAAGGTACGTCCCAAAATCTACTTGCAGGCCGCTCGCCAGATGACTGTCCTCCAGCCAGACACTTCCGAAGCGTCCAGCTTCACTCTGCCCCATGCCATCCACCCAATCACCATGCCTCTCAGCGAGGCGGTGGAGGCCCTCCGTCTGATCCTGGCCTGCACTACCTACCGGAAAAAAGATGTCATGCCTCTCCTGGCCGGCCTCTCCCTTCGTGTCACCTCCGCCTCTCTGGCACTCATCCCCTTTACCTTGACCTGTCACGATTTTGTACAAGAAGACCTGGAGTTGAGCATAAATCGCAAATCAATAGAATACGGCAACCGCCTCTAGAAATCAGCAGTGGAAATCAACGGGGGCTCCTGCGGAACCCATGAGCAGGGATTTATTGCTGTCGTCTTCTTACAATGATTGTTGAAAAATAGTGCAGTTCATCCGGTCGAACCGAAGTCAGGTCGTGAATGATCCGTTCACGGTCTTGACTGGTACGCTCGACGAGGATGGCGTGCTTGAGCAGCCCTTGTTCGGTCAATAACTTGACGATACGTTCCATGACGCGGTGGACCTTCATGAGGACGACTGTCTGGAAGGTGTTCAATACCTCGGTCAATTTTTGATTGTCGAAGGTTGCCGGGACTACGGCCATCATGTCGTCACCAAGGCAGAGGGGGATGCCAACGGTGGCAGAGCAGGCGCTGATGGCTGAGACCCCTGGAACGATCACCGTTTTAATGTCAGGAGCCAACTCCAAGAGGGTCTGGCAGGTATAGATGCCGGTGCTGTAGATGGCAGGATCGCCAAGGGTAGGGAATGCCACATCGTGACCTGATCTGATTCTGCTGATGACCTCATTGGCTGCCAGGTGCCAGGCGGCGTCCACTTCAGGGTCGGGGGCTGCGGCCATACGAATTTTCTTCATCGGGAAATGGATCTCGATGATCTCCTTACCTGCCAGCGGCACGGCGCTTTTGATAATGGCAAGCGCCGTCGAATTGCCGTCTTCGTGGCCCTTGGGGACAATTAGGGTCTGGCAGTTGCGTAAGAGGCGCAGGGCCTTCAAGGTCAAGAGCTCCGGATCGCCTGGACCGACGCCGATAACGTAAAATGTGCCGTTCATTTGCTTCCTGTGATGAGGGTGATGGGGTTAAGGGTTATGGTTCTGCTTGCCAGGGGTGGGTAGGTCTCCCGGCTGACGGAGATGGTTGCTATTTCCACTTGCAGGCCGTGTTGATGAAAGAGGCCTGGTGCCATCTGGCGAGTGCTCTCGGTAACGGCGCTAAGGATGATGATGCCGTGGGCATTGAGTCGTGTGCTGACTGTTTCGACAATGGTCGGGAGTTGGCCGCCGCTGCCGCCGATGAAGACCCGATCTGGGGCTGGGAGGTTGCGGAGGGCCTCCGGTGCCAGGCCGGGGATCAAATGGAGGTTGGCAAGCCGGAACGTTTTGCGGTTGGCAAGGATATTGGCCTGCTCGGAATCGTGCCGTTCGATGGCGTAGACCGTCAGCCCCGGGCAAAGTCGCGCCGCCTCGCATGATATCGAGCCACTGCCGGCGCCGATGTCCCAGAAAACGCCGGTTGTCGGCAGGCGAAGTCGGTGGAGGATGGCGGCACGTACTTCGTCTTTTGTGATCAACCCACGGCTGTGCTGAATTTCCGATTCCTGCAGGCCGAGTGGGCCGATGGTCTGAGTACGCTCTTCTTTGACCAACAGGCGTAGGATCATGACATTGAGATCGCTGAAGTGCTGTTTTTCGACCTGTTCCGGGCTGCCGTGGGTGATCCGTTCGCCTGTCAGACCTAAATTTTCTGCCACCATGATTTGGCAATCATGGTTTGGAATGCCAAGACCGGTAAGACCACGGCTGATTTCGGCGGCGATGCTTTGCGGTTGATGCTTTTGATCGGTGAGCAGGAAGAGTTTCTTCTGTCTGAGCAGCGTGGGCAGAATATCTTTGTCGCCGCGACCATGCAACGAGAGGAAGGCCGCGTCCTCCCAGGGTTCCCGGCAGTGGGAGAAGGCAAGCTGCATGGAGGAGAGGGCTGGACGGATGACAACTCTCTCTTTGCCGAAGCGTTGGAGCAGGGTGCGGCCAATGCCGAAAAACAGCGGGTCGCCGCTGGCAAGAACCGCAATATCTCCCCGCTCGAGACTTATTGCCATGCGCAACAAGGCCTCGCTTAAAGGTGAAATGGGCATAATCTCGCCTGGAAAGTCGCAAAGCATCTGCCGCAAACGTTCGGTGCAGAAGACGCAGGTGCTGTGGCCAAGAATTTCTCTGGCCGACTGGCTCAAATTTTGGGCGTCGATACCGATTAGGTAGAGGTTAGGCATGATTTTCTCGAAAGGCAGAGGCATATTGTCATAGAGCGATTCTCAAACATGGCAGGCCACCTGACTTGCACTGCTTACCAAGTGGACTGAAACCGGAAGCTTGCCTACCTTCTCGGCATATTGTTTGGCGGCCAAACAAACGCTCGTGATAAGGTCCTGCCGGTGCATATCGACCAGCCGACTGTAGATCTCACGGGCGGTGTTGGCTTGGGCAAGCTCTGCCCCAAGGGCTGGGTTGCCAGCCAGGGTGCCGATAAAGTTTGCTGCCGTGCTAACCTCCAAGGCCCCATGCCGGACATGGGTCTGAGGTGTGCCCATGGCCGCTTTCAGGATTTTCGCCCACATGCCGGCCAGGTGGATCTGTTGGAAACCGAAGCGGGCGGCGTTGCTGAGCGAAAAGTGCAGGTAATCGCCCATCATGGCGTAGGCCTCCACCGGCAGGCCGAGAGTTTTCTGCACTGCCATCTCCGAGGTGCGACCGGTGGAGAGGACAATCGCTTGACAGCCTGTCTCCTTGGCAACGGCCATGGAGGCGAGAATAGTGGCGGTCCAGGCCTCGGCCGAGACAGGGCGCACGATACCGGTACTCCCTAAAATAGAGAGGCCGCCGATGATTCCCAGGCGGTGGTTCAAGGTCTTTTCTGCCAACTTTTGGCCGTTTTCGACAGCAATGGTAATAGTGACGAGCAGTGGCTCCGGTATGGGGTGATCTGCCAGCGCCTCCAACACGGCTTCGGTGATCATCTGTCGGGGCACAGGGTTGATGGCTGGTTCGCCGACGGCCAGCGCCAAGCCCGGTTTGGTGACGGTGCCGACACCCTCTCCGGCGGTGAAGCGCAGGGTGACGGGTTCACCTACGACGGGGCTAGGGGCTAATGCAACGATGGTCTTGATTTCGGCACCGTTGGTCACATCTGGATCGTCACCAGCGTCTTTGATGATCGAGGCCTGTGCCTGATTGGTATTGAGTTTGCGGCAACTGGCCACGGCAAAGCTGCGATGCAGACCATCCGGGAAGGGGATGCTCACCTCGCTTGCCGTCTTACCTGTCAGCAGCAGGCGACACGCCGCCTTGGCCGCTGCCGCGGCGCATGCACCAGTGGTAAATCCCGAGCGCAGACGTTTTTTTCTGGCTATCTGCTTCATGACTCCTCTGCGGCAAGCCGGATTAAGGCGTTAACGATGGCTGCTGCTACCGGGCTGCCACCCTTGCGGCCCAGGGCGACGATATGGGGAATCTCTTGCTGTGCCAAGATCTCTTTACTCTCTGCTGCATTGACAAAGCCAACCGGTGCGCCGATGATAACGCCTTGGAAGGCCTCTGGGTGTTGCTCGCAGTGCCGGATGACAGTGAGAAGTGCTGTCGGGGCGTTACCGATGGCAATAATGCCGGGGGCATGACTCATGGCGGTCAGGATTGCGGTCTCGGAGCGCGTGGCTCCCTGCGCTTTGGCCAGGGCCGCAATCTCTGGGTTTGCGATCTCGCAACAGACACGGCCACCCCAGGCGGCCAGCGCCGATTTGTTGATGCCTGCCGCCGCCATCTGAACATCGGTGACAACGGTGCATCCACCGCGCAGCTGCCTGAGGGCAGTGTCGATGGCCAGCGGGTGAAACTTGAGCGCGGCGGCAAAGGCGAAATCGCCGGTAGCGTGGATTACCCGCTGGATGACGGCAAATTGCGCACGCGGAAACTCCTCGTGGTGGCGGCCGGTCTGCGCGTAAAACTCCTCGGAGATGATGGCAAAGCTTCTGGCCTCAATGGCCTCGGGCTTGATGACGGTGATCGCAGGGTTCATGAGCTTCCTCGTACTTGGCATAGGTCGATGAAATGGCTGGCTGCTGAAGGGGTTCTGCCAAAATGGAGGTGCAGGTAGCCGCCTAAGGTGTTTTTGATCTGATAGCCTTCCTCTCGCCCGTCCTGTAACTGGTAAACCCGTTTCACCGAGGCAGGCATTGGATCAATTTCTGAGTAGTGAAACTCATGGCCAAAGAGCTGACCTGCATCACCAAGCAGGCAAGGCTCGTTAATGAGCGCCTCTCGGTAGCCCAGGCGAGACAGCCGTTTCCCCATCGTGGCGCGGCAGGGAAAGACCCCAGCCAGGGGCCAGAAGGTGCCGTCAAGGCCTACTATTCCCTTGCAAAGGTAGATGAAGCCGCCACATTCGGCGTAGATCGGCTGGCCGGCCTCTGCCCAGGCCTTGATTTCGGCAAGCAGGCTTGTGTTTGCCGATAAGCTCTCGCCGTGCAGTTCTGGGTAGCCACCACCGAGATAGAGACCGTGAATGTTGGCTGGGAGCTTGGTGTCGAACATGGGGCTGAATTGGATGAGTTCAGCCCCCATTGATTCGAGCAGGTCGAGATTGTCCTGGTAGTAAAAACAGAAGGCCTGATCCCGGGCAATGCCGATCCGGGGCCGTTCCCCATGCTCTTGCCTCTTAGGTGGAGTGACCGGACGCGCGGCGGGGTAGGGCATAGTCGCCAACCGCATAATGGTTGCCAAGTCGATGTGCTCTCCCACCGCCGCCGTTAAGGTGTCGAGTTGGGCCTCGGTTAAGGGATTCTCCGACCCCATCAGCAGACCAAGGTGGCGGTCAGGGATACAAAAATCCTGGTTTCTAGGCAGCGAGCCCAGGATGGGTGTTCGGCAATGGCTTTGCACTGCACTCCTCAGCAGCTCCAGATGGCGCGGGCTGGCGACTCGGTTGAAGATGACGCCCATCAGCGCCAGTTCGGGGTCCAGGGTTTCAAAGCCCTTGACGACTGCGGCGATGCTTTCGGCACAACCCTTGGCGTCGACGAGCAGGAGAACAGGGATCCGCAAAGCCTTGGCCAGGGCGGCAGGGCTTGCGATACCGCCATCGAACAGTCCCATCACCCCTTCGATGACGGCAATATCGGCGTTGGATCGATGCCGGTCAAAGCAATTACGCACGTACGGAGCGCCGCACATTCGGAGATCCAGGTTGCGAGAGACTCTGCCGCTCACCATCTGGTGCAGGGTCGGGTCGATAAAGTCCGGTCCACATTTGAAGGGTTGAACCGTGAGTCCCTGACGGTGGAGTGCGGCGAGCAGGCCTAATGTCAGGGTTGTCTTGCCGGTACCGCTGCCGGTGGCGGCAAGCATAAATGCCATTGTTGGTCGTGTCATGGTGTCAATCGGGAAAAGCCGTCCCAAACTGCTCCGGGTAGAGGATTTTACCAATCTTGATGATGCCGTCGATCATGCGCAGAGTGGGGCGGGCGACAAGATTTTCTTCAATCAGGAAGACCTGTCTCTCCTTGACCGCCTTGATGGTGTTGAAACCAGGTTCTTCGTAGATGGTTTGTTCGTTGATGTCGTTCATCCGGCCCTGTTGGGCGAGAAAGAGGTCGATGTCATTGGCCTTGGCGAGTAAGCGCTCGGTGCCGTAAAAGGCGATATTTGTCTCACGGACCTGCTCGGCATCGGAAGCGACATTGATGCCGCCAGCTGTGGTCAGGGCAAAGATGGCCATGCTGTTTGGGGCAAAGGTCTTCATCTTGCTGTGGATGGCCTCAAAGTAGACACGTTTGCGTTTGTCTGGCGGGATGGTTTGGACCAAGGTCTCGATTTCACGGAGCTTGGCCTTGAAGCGAGTAATCATCTCAGTTGCCTGCTGTTCGCGTCCGCTGAGTGCGCCGAGCGTCTGCCAATAGGAGAAGGTCTCGTCAAGGGTGTTTGGTTGCAGGGAGATCGCCTGGATGCCCATGAGGCGGAGTTTGGCGATCAGTTCGGGAGAGGAACGGCTGATCATCGGCCGCACGATGACCAGGTCGGGCTTGGCGGCGATGAATCTCTCCGGGTCTTCACGAAAGTTGAATTTGGGTTTGGCTTGAGCGGCCGTGGGGTAGTCGTCATTCTTTGAAACGCCGATAATCTCTTTTCCCAGGCCAAGTGAAAAAAGGTTTTCGGTGTGGGCTGGATAGAGGGAGATGATCCGGCTAAACGGCTTGTCGAAGTGCAACTTCTGCCCATCCTGGTCGATGATGGTCTGGGCTTGACAGAGATGGGGCATCAGCAGGGAAACGACTGCGAACAGCAGGCAGAGGAGCAGGGAGCGGTGGGGAGACTTGGAGAAAAGGACTGGCATGGTTAATTCCTGGGCATAAGTTATTTAGTGTTGAGGCAGAGCTCGTGCGAGCCGCGACTAGTATCGATAGGCGATCTGATGTGCTCCAGAAAAAGGTTCCAGGTAGGCGTGACAGTCGATGGCGAACACCTGCTGCAGGCGTTCGGCGTTCAAAACTTTTGGGGGTGGGCCGATGGTCGTCAGGCGCCCCTGGTTGAGCAAAATGATGGTGTCGCAATAGGCGGCGGCAAAATTCAAGTCATGAATGGCGGCAACGATGGTTGCCCCATGCGCTTGGCTGCGCTCTTTCAAAACCTGGAAGATTTGCAGGCTGTGCTGGATGTCCAGGCTTGAAGTAGCCTCGTCCAAGATAAGTACCGGCGTGTTCTGGGCCAGAGCGCGGGCGATGATGACCCGTTGTTTTTCCCCACCGCTCAATTGGGTGATCAGGCGGTTTTTGAGATTGTCGATCTCAAGCTCTGCCAAGACGTTATTGACAATGTCGTGATCGTTGTCGCTGGGGTTGGCAAAGCGTCGGATGTGGGGGTGGCGTCCCATCATCACCACATCGAAGACCGTAAAATCGAAGTTGATCCTGAAATCCTGGGGGACCAAGGCAATTTCTTTTGCTAACTCACGGCGGCTGTATTGCGTAACCTCTCGATCTTTGAAGCGAACCTCCCCGCAATGCGGCGTAAGATTGCCGAGTATGAGGTCGAGGAGAGTAGTCTTGCCGGAACCGTTGGGGCCGATCAGTCCGTAGAATAGGCCTGGAGTAAGGGAAAAGGATAGTTCATGCAGAACCTTCTGGTTGCCGTAGGCGCAGCTGATGTTGTCGATGGAGAAGAGTTCTGTCATCTCGCCCCCAGCTGTTTCTGCTTGAAGATCAGGCAGAAAAACGGGCCGCCGATAAGTGCGGTCAGCACACCGATTGGCACTTCTCTGGGCAGCACCGCTCGGCTAATGGTGTCGGCGACGAGCAGCAAGGTGGCCCCAGCCAGACAGGAGGCCGGGATCAGCTTGCGGTTGTCCGGGCCAATGATGAAGCGCATAAGGTGCGGGATGATAAGCCCGATGAAGCCGATGATGCCGGAGACGGAGACCGAGATCGCCGTGATCAGGGAGGCGATGATGAGCAGTGTCTTGCGGGTGCGGGCGGTGTCGACGCCGAGCGAGTCAGAACTGCGCAGTCCGAGGGACATGATGTTTAAATCGCGGCCATAGAAGAGTGAGGTAAGTAGGGTGATGATGGTGGCTGCGAGCACCATGCCGACATCGGACCAGGAGCGGGCGGCGAAACTGCCCATCAGCCAGAAGATGATCACCGAAACCTGTTCATCGGCAAGGTATTTGATAAAACCGATGCCGGCAGAGAGGATGGCGGAGATGATAACTCCGGCCAGAATCAGCGAATTGGCGGCGTAGTTACGGTCGCTTGCGGCTAGGGCCAGCACGGCAAAGACGGCGGACAGCGCCCCGACAAAGGCGAACATCGGTACCGAGTAGCCGCCGAGCAGTGTCATGTTCAGAATAAGCGCCAGTGCGGCACCAAAGGCCGCTCCCGAAGAGACCCCCAGGGTGTAGGGGTCGGCTAAGGGGTTGAGCAGGATGGCCTGAAAGATCGCCCCGGCCATGGCTAATCCGCCTCCGACCAGGGCAGCGGTCAGCACACGGGGCAGACGGACATCCATGATAACTGCCTGCTGGGTTTGGTCGAGGTCAAAGGGGATGGTGCCGCTGAGCCGTGAGAGGATGCTTGACAGGACTTCTGAGGCTGAAATAGGGATATATCCTAAGCCTGTGGAGCTGATCACAGTCAGGAGCAGGAGAAGGCTGAGCCCGCTCATTATCAGGGGGAAGGAGACCTTAGGCAAGCAGCCCTCCCGCCAGACAGAGGACAAGTCCAGCCAGCAGCAGGGAGAGGTCGAGCGGCCGGTAGCGCATGGCGAAAAGGATGGTTGTGGTTGCGACAATCAAGGCGATGGAGAGGAGGTCGCTTAAGACAAGCCAAAGGATGCTGGTCTTGGCGGCCTTGTGGAGGTTGTTGAGGAAAAAGAGCGGCTGGCTCGGACTCTTGGCTTCTACCTCCATGCTGCCTGCGACGGGGTCAATGCTATAGGTGGTCTGGCCGTGCGAGCCGTAGAGCAGTTCTATGGTCTTGCCGTCCTTAATGCGGATGACAGCGGGGGCATCGTCACGCTTGATCTCTTTACGGTATTGATCGATAAAGCTGTTGACTGCCGAGAGGCTGGTCTTCGGCACCGATTGGTGCGAGATCTGGCTGGTCTGGAAGTAGGAGAAGGCCTGGCGATGATTGAGGAGCAGACCGGTTACGCTATAGAACAGGACAAAGGCCGCAGTCAGCAGACCAGCCCAGCGATGCAGGGTGTGGAGGATATGAGAGAGGACGGCTCGAGCCATGTGTAGAAGACCTCAAAATAAAGAATATCTTGAGGATAGCCCTGTTTATCCACAGACGAACACGTCGATATCCCTCTGTCCAGGAGGAAACGACTATGATCTTCAGGCAGGTCTTCTGGCTTCCCCTCTCTCTGGCGGCCTTCCCATTTGCGTTACAAACAGTGGCACGCAGGGCCAGAGAGTTTTTTTGGTGACAAGGGGTTACAGCGGTGGGCCCGTTCCCGATTTGCACGGGATTCCCATTTTAAGTCACACGGACACCTGATTTCATCCCTTTGTATCCTGAAAATGGGGTGTTGTCAACGGCGGAATCTTTTGGCAAGAGTAGTCGCTAACGGCCAAATGAGAGGGGTGCGCAGGTGTGAAATAGAGTTGCCAGCCATAGCGGGACACGATATAAGAAGCACAGGCGTTGTCCCGCCAGGCCACATCTTGCGAACAATCCGGTGGACGGACTGAATCTGTCTGCCGGATTGATCCGGACCGTCTTTCAGGAGAAAAAATGAGGGAAATTATTACCAACAAGGGCAGTTGTGATTGTGGGGTATCGGGCATGGCAGGCCTGCCTCCGTTGCCGATGTTTCAGCCAGAGCCTGACGATGCCCCCTGTTGCGGGGCACCGCCTGGCCCGCCTGCCTCGGAGGATGAGAGACCAGGCTATCAACTCTGTCCGTTTGTCGAGCGTTTTGTGGAGACCCCTATCGGCCAGACGCCCCAGGTGGCGAGTGCGCTTGGCGTGGTCGATCACTTTGGTTCGTTGAAGGCTCGGCTGGGCATCAACCGGGATCAGTATAGGATTGCCCCGGGCTTGTATTCCGTCGGCGTTGCTGGTAGTGGGTCGCCGGTTTTGGTTACGGCCAATTATAAGTTGACCTTTGACGCCTTGCGACGCGAATTGGCGGGTGTTGATGCCTGGATATTGGTGCTTGATACCCGTGGGGTTAATGTTTGGTGCGCCGCTGGCAAAAAGACGTTCAGTACAGAGGAGGTGGTCCGTCAAGTGCAGCGGGCGCGACTCGAGGAGATTGTCTGTCATCGGCAACTGATCTTGCCACAGTTGGCTGCGCCCGGTGTGGCGGCGCATCGGGTGCGCAAGGCCTGTGGCTTTACTGTGGTCTGGGGGCCGATTCGGGCCGCTGACCTGAGGGCCTTTCTCTCGTCGGATCAGCAGGTAGAGGAAGGCATGCGCCAACTGACCTTTACGATGGCGGAACGGGCGGTACTGATCCCGGTTGAGATCTCACTGATCATGAAACCTGCCTTATGGATCTTACCGGCTCTCTTTGTTCTCGCGGCAGTTTCGCCGCAGGTCTCGCCGGGGCTTGTTTGGCGGCGGGGGCTTGATCTTGCCTTGGCCTTTGGTGGAGGGGTTTTTTCCGGGGCGGTGTTGATGCCGCTCTTGCTGCCATGGCTCCCTTGGCGTTCTTTTTACCTGAAGGGGCTTTTGACCGGTTTGCTGGGGGGATTGGCGGTCGTTGTTGGCAGGGGGGGCATGGGGTGGGACGCTGTGTCCATGGTGCTGCTTTGCATGGCAGTCAGCTCGTATGCCGCGATGAATTTCACCGGGGCGACTCCCTATGCCTCGCCCTCCGGTGTTGAGAAGGAGATGCGCCGGGGCATTCCTATCCAGATAGCTGCCCTGTTGGCTACGGTGGCCTTGTGGGTGGGCGGACAGTTCTGGTTGTAGAGAGTTCGTGTGAATTTCAGGAGGTGATGCAATGAAGGATTATCGATATCTGCCCGGGGTTTCAACCTTGGTCTTACATGTTGACTCGTGCGTCGGTTGTGGCAGTTGTGCCCTGGTCTGCCCCCATCAGGTGTTTGCGTTGCGTGACAAAAAAGCTGCAATCATTGATTTGGATGGCTGCATGGAGTGCGGGGCCTGTGCACTTAATTGTCCGGTTTCGGCAATCTCCGTGACGCCTGGGGTTGGTTGTGCTTCCTACATTATCCAGACTTGGATCAAAGGGAAGGATGCGGTCATTGAGTGTTGTTGACCTGTCTGCTACGGGCGAGGGGAAAAGGGTGGATACCCTCCCACGGCTGAAGAGTGATGTTCTATTGATGAGGATGTGAAAGGTTTGATTATGGGTATGACGAATCCGTTGGTTAATTTTGCGAAAGGTTTCTGGTTTCCATTTAACTCATTTTTTTTTGTGAAGCGGCATCCACGGCTCTATCCATTCATCGTGCTGCCGGTGCTGATTAACGTAATCAGTTTTTGTCTGGTGATCTATTTCGGGTTTGATTTCTATCGGAATCTGGTGATGTCCCGTGTCCCGCAAGGTGATGCATGGTATTGGTTGATTCTAAATTATTTTCTGTTGCTCTTGGCTATTGTCGTGGTGCTGGTGTTTGTCTTTTTTACCTTTGCCGTGGTGGGTAGTCTGCTTGCCTCGCCGTTTAATGAGGTTTTGTCGGAGAGGACAGAATTCCTCCTCGGTGGGCATGCCTCGGAAGAACCTTTTTCCTTTCCTTCTTTCCTTCGCAGCGCTGGAAAGTCAATGCTCACCGAAAGCAAAAAAATCGGGCTGTTTCTGCTCGGCATGGTGCTGCTTCTCCTACTCTATCTCCTGCCCCTGCTCGGCGCCATGCTCTATCCCATTCTGTCGGTGATTTGGACGGCCTTTTTTCTGGTGATGGAATATACTGGCTATGTTTTCACTCGTAAGGGACTCAGCTTCAAAGAGCAGCGCCAAATAGTCTATCGTAACGCTGCCTTAATGAGTGGTTTTGGCCTCGGCCTCTTTTGTCTGCTGGCTATCCCCTTTCTGCAATTTTTCTGTATCCCGCTGGGCGTAGTTGGTGCCGTACGCTTGCTGGCCGAAGCCAATGAGCTTGGTGTGACAACGGAAGGGTGAGGCGTGTGATGGCCTTGCAACGGCCAAGTCTACTGTGTTGTGCTGAAGTTTTGTTTGTTTTGCATCCACCTCGCATGCATTCCCTTGCAGGGAATTGGACTCAGTGAGATTGCCCTGCTCTCGTGCCTTAATCTCCCGGCAAGTCTAGGGATCTGTCACTGTTGGAAATTTATCCTAAACCCTGAAGATTCAAAAAAGAGGAGATTCTGCTGTAAAGATGTATCGCAGAATCTCCCCCCCCTCCGAGCAGTCTCCATCGTTTTGTCACGATTTAAGCACCAGCACATCTGCTTGAGCCTGCTCACCAAGAGGGGCTACCTCTCGCAGGCTTATTTCATATGGTTGCAGCGTTGCTTCAATAGTTGCCAGAATAGTTCTGTTCCCACGATATCTCTTGTTTCCGATATGAGGTGGATTGCTCGCTTTGTTGAATAGGGCGTATGCTAATTGTTGTTACACTCCGACTGAATCGGAACGGCGGTACCTAGCACACGACTGCCTGCACTTGGTGTGAGTGTCAGATTGTCTGTCGTCGTTCCAGTGGCGTTTG
>JAQUKQ010000036.1:0-5060 GCA_028718985.1 Desulfobulbaceae bacterium
GCCAGTTCTAACCCTGTTGCGCCTTGAACCGGCAAGTGCAGCCTCAGGTAACTTCGGCCTGGCTGTTGACCTTGGCTCGACGAACATCGTCGGCGCACTGGTAGACCTCGACACCGGTGCAACGGCTGGTGAACACTCGATGCTGAATCCGCAGGTGGAGCACGGCGAGGACATCCTGTCTCGAACCCACTTCTCCATGCGACCTTCTAACCTCAAACAGCTCCAGGCACAGGCGGCGAGTGCTATCAGCCTCATCGCGGCCCAGCTTGCTATTCATGCGGGCATTTGTGCCGGGGACATCAGTTGCATCTCTGTGTCCGGCAACACCACGATGACTCATTTTTTGCTTGGGCTTGCAACCGATCATCTCTGCCGTGCGCCATACGTCCCAGTTGCAAATTATTTCCCCATCGTCTATGCCTCAGAGCTGAACATTGAAGTTCATCCCTCTGCTCCCGTTATTGTCCTGCCAAATGTCGGCAGCTACGTCGGCGGTGATGCATTGGCCGGCATTCTCGTCTCAGGGATGCATGGACACGAGAACGTTTCGCTGTTAGTGGACATCGGTACGAATGCCGAGATCGTCATAGGCAACCGGGACTTTTTGCTCGTCGGGGCTGGTTCGGCCGGACCAGGACTTGAGGGAGGCGCCGTCCGTCACGGGATGCGAGCAGCGGCGGGGGCGATTGAACGCGTCACCATTGACCCTCAGAGCCATGCCCTCTCGTATCATGTGATTGGCGATGGCCGTCCAAGTGGGATTTGTGGGTCCGGACTGATCGACTTGATGGCAGAGCTTTTTTCTACTGGAATCATCGATTCGCGGGGCAAGTTTTTGTTGCCTGCCAAAAGTTCGCGGGTTCAACTGCATGACGGAGTCGCAGAATTTATGGTGGCCGAGGCCAAGGATACAGCGACCGGGGCGGATATTTGCTTCTCACAGCCTGACATTGACAATCTGATGCTCAGCAAGGCCGCGATGTACACCATGCTCTCCGTGATGACCGATGCGGTCGGGATGAGTTTTAATGAACTCGAAAACTTCTTCCTTGCCGGGGCGTTTGGGGCCTATATCACAGCCGATAAGGCAGTGACGATCGGCATAGTACCCGATATCGAATTGTCAAAATTTCGGCTACTTGGCAACTCCTCACTTGAAGGAGCGAAGCGGGTACTCCTCTCAGTTGACGCCCTTAAGGAGATCAAGCAGATTATGTCGGCCATAACCTATGTTGAGATGAACGAAAGCAGGGAGTTCATGACCGACTTCATGGCAGCACGCTTTCTGCCCCACACTGATCTCGACCGCTTTCCGAGCGTGCGTGATCGACTTAGGCAACGCTGAAAAATACTCAAGATCTCGTAAGCTTATCCTTGAAAAGCTCTTTTTCTTGGACATATCATATTCAGAACGAAGCGTTAGCTTCACGTGTAAGCATCTTGCATAAAAAAATGCTTTCTCCGTTACCAATATTACAGTCTTTTCCCTAAATCCCTCGTAGGCCCCCCTTGGTGAGATTAATTCTATTTTGAAACAATGCCGTTTTCTATTTTTAAACAGGGCGTTAATGGCTACTTTTTTTCAAGCTACATCATGTATCCATAGAAGGTACGTTACGTATTTTGATTTAGAGTGCGATGACGTATTTGCCGCTTATATCATATACTGGCTGCTGCTTTCCAAATTTCTCTGGCATCAACCATTATTGAATGCTTAACCTGGCGGTGTGCTGATATTTTTTTATTATTGACATAGGAAGAAATCTCTGCGCACAATATTTATGATATATTTTTTTATTACGATCATGCTGTTGTCCGACTGGCTAACTTGTGCTAGGGAGCGCAGTATCAGCAATGGGGCTCCGCCCCTTCAAATCTATCATCATTGTTATCCAAAACAGTCATCAAACTGGCCAATCGGTTGGTTTTTGCGATCATGGTTATGGCTCTATAGCCAAAAGACACTCAGGAGGAGAATATGAAAAAGAGATACATCTGGCCCCTCATGCTCATCACGATCAGCGCTATCGGTTTCTGGCGGTCCACTCCCACCATTGCGGCAGATGCCGCTTCTCCCTCCTCGGTTAAAATCGCTGACGGCGAGATTGACCCGGGTGAATGGGGTAAAGCCTATCCTGCCCAATATGAGTCATGGAAACAGACCGGAGAGATGACCCCGGCCGGCAAGAGTAAGTATAAAAAGGGTTTGGACGCAGATGGGATCACCTACGACAAACTCTCAGAGTATCCCTACATGGCCCTGCTCTTCAACGGTTGGGGCTTTGGGGTCGAGTACAATGAGCCGCAAGGGCATGCCAGGATGCTGTCGGATCAAGTCATGATCGACCCCTCCCGGGTAGGGGCGGGCGGAGTCTGTTTGACCTGCAAGACGCCTTACGCCTCCCGCCTTGAGAAGGAGAAGGGTATTGATTACTACAGCAAACCCTGGGACGAGGTCAGGCACATGATCCCCGAAAAACACCAGGAACTTGGCGTGGCCTGCATCGACTGTCACGATAACAGGGACATGTCGCTTAAGATTTCCCGAGGCTTTACCTTAGGCAAGGCTCTTGAAACGATCAAGAAAGATCAGGCCACCTTGACCCGTCAGGAGATGCGCTCCATCGTCTGTGCCCAGTGCCATGTGACCTACAACATCAACAAAAATGCCGACAAAAAGTCTGTGGGGGTATATTTCCCCTGGCAAGGGAGCAGTTGGGGCGACATCTCGGTCGAGAATATCATCAAACAGATCCGAAATGATCAGACCGTGGGCGAGTGGACTCAGAAGGTTACTGGTTACAAAATGCCGTTTATGCGTCACCCCGAGTTTGAACTGTTTTCACGCAACAGTGTTCACTGGTTGGCCGGGGTCGCCTGCGCTGATTGTCACATGCCACCGACCAAGGCTGGCGAAGCGACGGTCACAGACCATCGGGTGATGAGTCCTCTTAAAAATAACCTTCGTGCCTGTGAGCAGTGTCACTCCGCGACTGAGGAGGAGCTTCGCACCCAAATCTTCACCATTCAAGACCGGACAGTCAGCATGATGATCCGCTCCGGCAACGCCACCGCCGTCGCCGCCAAACTGATCGAAAAGGTACACGCCGCTCAGGCGTCAGGTAAGGAGATCGACAAGGCCCTCTATGAAAAGGCCAAGGATTTCTACATGGAGGCTTTTTTTCGCAGCCTCTTTGTGGGCGCTGAAAATTCGACCGGTTTCCATAATCCGACTGAGGCGATGCGGATTCTCGGTGACTCCACCGCTTTTGCCATGAAAGCGGAAGCCCTTCTGCGACAGGCCCTTACCAAGGCCGGGATTGAGGTGCCAATCATTGTCGATCTGGAACTTGCCAAGTATCTCGACAACCGTGGGGCGAAAAAACTGATGGGCCAACCTGGCATGGAGATCAAGGACCCTTTTGGCGTTCAGGAAAAACTAATCAGCGATAAACCATAAAAAATAGGGCCATCGATCTGTCCAAAACAAGGGATGGCACGGTATGGGAACTGAGGAAAAATACTCTCAGGCATCATTACTGACCATCCCTTTCTTTTTTTGCATTTCACACTGCCGTTATTGCCCAGCCTGCAAAAAAATAACAATTGATCTAAATCAAGGTTTTCTCCACAGCTATGCTCTAACTTAATGACGGACGACGGGCTCATTTAACATAAAAAATCATCCTCTCTACCTTAATCAATTTTTCGCTCTCCTGGCTTTGCTATGATGGAAGTCACAGGACGAGTAACTCATGCTTCATTCCAAACACTTTACCCCGGAGGAACATCAAATGTACTGTAACCAATGTGAACAAACCGCTCACGGCATCGCCTGTACCACCATCGGCGTTTGCGGCAAGACCGCTCAAGTTTCTGACCTGCAGGATTTGCTGATCCATTCGGCTCAAGGACTTAGCCTCTACGCCCAGGCGGCCAGAAAACACGGCATCATAGACGCTGAGGTTAACCGCTTCACCTGCGAGGCGGTTTTTTCGACCCTGACCAATGTCAATTTTGATCCAGATCGATTGCTCAGCCTGATTACGAAGGCCATTGAACTCCGCGATGCCCTTAAGGCCAAACTCCAGGCTGCAGGTCATGCTACCTCGTTTAGCGAGGCAGCAGCCAATTTCATGCCAGCCGACGACGAAGCAGGACTCATGGCCCAAGGCGAAGGCGTCACCCCGGTCTCGGACAGCACTGAAAACCCTGACATTCTTTCACTGAAGCAGATTCTGCTCTACGGGCTGAAAGGCGTAGCGGCCTATGCAGACCACGCTCTTATCTTAGGCCAGCAAGATGACGTCATCCCCGCCTTTATCCATGAGGCCTTGGCGACCATCCTGCGCCACGATCTACCCCTCGACCAGTGGGTTGGCCTGGTGCTAAAGTGTGGTGAAATCAACCTGCGGGCCATGGAGCTTTTGGATGCCGGCAACACTGGTACCTTCGGCCATCCGGTTCCTACTTCGGTGCCGTTGGGCGCCAAGAAAGGCAAGGCGCTCTTGGTTTCTGGCCATGACCTGAAAGATTTGGCCGACATCCTGAAGCAGACCGAGGGGAAAGGCATTAACGTCTACACCCATGGCGAGATGCTGCCCTGCCACGGCTACCCTGAGTTGAAGAAATACAGCCACTTCCATGGTCATTACGGCACTGCGTGGCAGAATCAAGGCAAGGAATTTGCGGCCTTCCCCGGCTCCATTGTCATGACCACCAACTGCATACAGAAGCCGAAAGAGACCTATAACGCCAACATCTTCACCTCTGGCCTGGTGGCCTGGCCTGGTGTCACCCATATTGCGGGCAAGGACTTCAGCCCGGCCATAGACCGCGCGCTAGCTATGCCGGGCTTTACGGAAGACACAGAACAAGGTTCGGTCATGGTCGGTTTCGCCAGAAACACGGTGTTGTCAGTCGCCGATAAAGTCATTGCGGCGGTGAAGAATAAGGACATCCGCCACTTTTTCCTGGTAGCGGGATGCGATGGCGCCAAGCCAGGTCGAAACTACTACACCGAATTCGTCGAAAAAGTGCCCAAGGACTGCATGGTGCTG
>JAQUKQ010000036.1:5070-25677 GCA_028718985.1 Desulfobulbaceae bacterium
CTGACGCTGGCCTGCGGAAAATTCCGCTTCTTTGACCAGCAACTCGGCGATATAGGTGGTATTCCCCGACTCCTTGACATCGGCCAATGCAACGATGCCTACTCCGCCATCCAGATTGCCGGGGCACTCGCCGGGGCCTTCAATTGCGGGGTCAACGACCTGCCCCTGTCCATGGTGCTCTCTTGGTACGAACAGAAGGCGGTCGCTATCCTTCTTACCCTGTTCCACTTGGGCATCACCGACATCCGTCTCGGACCGACGCTCCCGGCCTTCATCACCCCGAACGTCCTGGATGTCCTAGTCAAGACCTTCAAGGTTAAACCAATCACCACCCCCGATGAGGATCTGAAAGCAATCTTGGGGGCCTGATCAAAAAAACTACCCTTCGACTCTGCTTACAACCAACCGCTCCCTGAGCAGAGTCGAAGGGAACTGCCAGGAGTGACATTCGTCGATTTGCTGGTAACATAAGAGCCACATAACAATTTAATAAGGAGGCATCTGCCATGTTTGTCGTTATCATCAATTTCCCGCCCATCAAGGAAGGCAAGGACGCGGCATTTCGCGAATGGTTTGCAGAAACAAACAAAACCTTTGCGAGCCACAAGGGTTTTATCGGTAGACGTCTTTTGAAACCCAGGAAGGGGGGAGAATATGCCTCTATTGTAGAACACGAAAGCTACGAAACCTTCATGGCCATGCATGACAGTCCCGCCCATGCTGCAGCCGGAAAACAAGTTTTCCCCTTATTCGATGGTGTGCCGACTCCCCATTTTTTTGAAGTCATTATTTCATGATGGGGGCATTTACCAACGAACAATGAACTACAAGGAGAACGATGTTCATGGATAAATATGTCTGTCAGATATGTGGCTATGTCTACGACCCTATTCTCGGCGATCCTGATAGTGGTATTGCACCAGGCACCCCTTTTGATAGCCTTCTCGATGATTGGGTCTGTCCCATTTGCGGTGCTAGCAAGGACGATTTCTATAAGCAATAGGTCCGTACTACTATCAAGCTAACATGAAAGTAGTAGGTTTATTTTTTCCAATTTTTCTAAAAAGGTGACGCCATGACAAATCCAGGATCAGCAGGAGAGCATAGTCTTCAGGAGAAATTCAATACTGAGAAAAGAGCTCAGGCATTTTACGATAATCAGGTACTTGACCATCTGAATCCACGTATGCTTGAATTTATTGCAAACCAGGAGATCCTTGTTATTGCAACATCCGATGCAAAGGGCGACTGCGATTGTTCTCTTAGAGCTGGAGAAGCTGGCTTCGTCCACGCTCTAGACGAGAAGACCCTTGTCTATCCAGAATATAGGGGAAATGGCGTAACAGCGAGCCTGGGTAATATTTTGGAAAACCCGCATATCGGCATGATGTTCATTGATTTCATAAAAGATACCGTGGGTCTTCACGTAAATGGTAAAGCAGCGATTATCGAAAACAATGAATTACTAGAAAGAGAAGATCTTTCTCCGCAAATACTTGAAGATATGAATAAGAAGGGACGGAAGCCGGAGCGCTGGGTATTAGTCGAAGTGGAAGAGGCTTATATGCACTGCTCAAAGCATATTCCATTCTACAAAAAAGCTGAGAAATTGATACAGTGGGGAACTGATGATGTTAAGGTCAAAAAAGGCGATTACTTTATGACTAAAAAAGTAATTGTATCTCAGATACAGCCTTAATTCCTATTGTTAGCCCAAGTAGTACAACATCCAACAGTATCAGATTTTTCTCCATGCCTTTGGGGATTGTTCAGTCTTTCGCCTTAGCGCCAAAGAGTGTTTTTGATCCTATAATGAAGATCGAGACCACATTTAGCCTCAGTTTTTTCTAATGAGAACGAGGGCGGCCCTATTCGAATAGGGCGACAAATAACAAAAAATACGTCCACCCCGCCATTCAGATTTGAGTTAAGTGAGGGCCCTCATTTCCTTTTTTGAATCGTTAATCACATTACTAACCCCACTAAAATAAAAGCCTCATTGGAGTTGTAACCTCTCGGCTCTGCCCCAAGGGATCAATCGGCGCTTCCCCTGACTAAGATATTCAGAGTATTTACCGTTTCCTTCATCTGTCCAGCTTGCGCGTTCAGTTCTTCGGAAGCACTGGATGTTTCCTCAGCAATAGCGGCGTTCTGCTGAATAACCGCATCTAAATTGGAAACACCCAGATTAACTTGTTCAATTCCAAGAGCTTGTTCGCGTGAAGCCACTGCAATCTCGTTCATTAAAAGCGTAATTTTGGCGGTACTGTCGGCCGCTTCGCGGAAGGATTGGCTAGTGACTGCCACAAGACGTGAGCCGGTCTGAACTTTCTGCACGGTTCCTTCAATCAACTCCGCTATATTTTTTGCTGCACCAGCGGCACGCATGGCGAGGTTACGCACTTCGTCGGCGACAACGGCAAAGCCAGCCCCCGCTTCACCGGCCCTTGCCGCTTCCACTGCCGCGTTCAAGGCCAGAAGGTTAGTCTGGAACGCAATTTCGTCAATGGTTATAATAATTTTAGAAGTCTCCGTACTAGCCATTGCGATTTCCTCCATCGATGTGGTCAGTAAACCCATAGAGTCATTAGCCGTGGTTATCACCTGTCGAGCCTCGCTGATTAAACTGTCGGCCTGGCTAACATTATCAGCGTTCTGTTTAGTCGTGGCAGAAATTTGGATCATTGAGGCTGAAGTTTCCTCGACAGTGGCAGCTTGACTGGAAGCACCATCAGCCAGTGATTGACTTACTGAAAAAACATGCCCAGAGGCTGATCTTACCTCCTCTGCACTACAGGTCAAATCATCACTGATATGCTCCAAGGCCCGGACGATAAGGGAGGAAAGATACGCCGCCATCAAAAAAGTGAGAATAATGACGATTAGTGCCGAGACAGATGTGAATAACAGCGATTGCCTGTCTGACTGTATCCGCCGATCAGCCATGTCATTTAGATCTGCCGCAAGCCTAGTTTCGACTTCTTTCATCAAGTCTATTTTTTTGGTTATGGTGTCAAACCAGTGTTCCGCTTGGATGCCGAAACTCCCTTCCAGATATTTGTCAGTTGCAACTTTTTCCATAGTAGAAACTTTGTCAGCAACTGTGGGGGAGATTATTGCCTTAAAAAAATCAACAGCTGGGACCTCTGCAAAACTTACAAAATTATCGAGAAAAACACGCTGGGCGGAGAGGATTTCAATAAATTTTTTGTACATGCCAGGCGAGAAGCTGTCATTGGCAAAGGTGTTGCTCAGCACAGCCCTTTCAATACCCATCCTTTCTTTCGACTCTACAAAGTTGTAGTAGGCAATGAGCGCTTTCATGATTTTTTGATCCGGGCTTGTCCGTGCGATCATAGGAATGATCGTTAAAAAATCATGAATCACGACTGTATATGCGGCAACGGCTTCTTGGGCTGGAATGGATAATGAATCCGTTTGCTTACGGACCGAAGCGATTTTGCCGATTTGAGCAAGCGAATCTTGCATTTTTGCAGAAAGAGCTGAGTCAATTTTATCTGCCGTGGAATGTACCAGAAAGTCGGTGAGGGCAGTGATCCGTTTGTCGGTTTCGACACGTTGCGTTGGCAATCGATCGCTAAATTTTTTCCCTTTGCTACCCAAAAATCCAGCAGTCATTCCCCTTTCTTTCTGGGCCTCATGCGCAAGCTCGGTGGTCAATCCAGCAATGATGGTCAACTCTTTAAGAGCGGTAGCCTGACGCAAGGTTCTGTATTTCTCTGCACTGTTGATGGTTAAGAAACCGATTAAAAACAACACGGGAAGACAAATAAGAAGTCGTAATTTGCCTTTAAGGGGGAGGTTGCTGATGAAATCCATGTCGACAATTCCTTTCATGCTTTATTAGTTTTAAACAATAATGCCTGCCGCAACTGCAATCAGGGTCACTAATATATTATATGCGCAAACTTCGTTGTGAACGTCAAGTGAATTACAAGTGTATTACCAATGTCTGCCGGTTCAGAAATGCTGGGCGGGTAAGTTTCTGATAAACCCACATGACTTCATAAACTCCACTCAAAAAAAAAGCCAAGTGGACATCATAACCCCTCGGCCCAAGGCCAAGATTTTTGATAGCGTATAGTTCGAACCTGGCTCTGGTTCGAGGTTGAGAGGGAGCGGTAAAACGTAAGCCCTCCCGGATAAGGCCTAGTCAGCCAACCGGTAGCGTATCATCGAGTAGGGTAGGTGATACGCGAGTCCATCGAGGTGAAGGGTGTATGCCCTGAATCTGACACATAACTCCGAGAAATCATAAATTTTGGGACAATGCCGATCCTTTTATACGGGGCGTAGGCAACACGGAGGACGCGTTAACGACGAGTGTCCTGCCGATCCCCGGGGCCACAGACAGCATTGAGTAGGACAACGACAGCGAAGTAACCAGGCGAGCATCGGAAAGCCCCAAAGGTTCTTGGTGAAGCATCCCAGATCGAGAGGATAGTAACCGAGTATGGTCTTCGACGGAAGGAGAAGGCCAGATGACGCCGATGCAAGGGATGGGGGACGGATGACCGCAACGGTCTAGCTATGAAGCTGCTAACCACAGCTGAGCGAAGGCCCCCACGGTTTATCGACCGTGAAAGGAGAAACATGGACACTATGCAAGGAGTGATAAATCTGTGACAACAGACCTGACACGGATAGGAGAAAAAGCCCGTAAGGAGCCGAAGCTGGCTTTCACCTCATTATACCATCACGTATATGATGTGGATAACTTACGGGTCTGCTACGGAGACCTCGACAAAGGTAAAGCTGTCGGGGTGGATGGCGTAACAAAGGAGCAATACGGAGAAAATCTCGAAGACAACCTCCAGGGCTTGTCTAGCCGGTTAAGGAGCATGAAGTATAAACCACAACCAAAGCGGCGGGTTTATGTTCCGAAGCCGGGGAGTATCAAAGGACGCCCCCTTGGAATCAGCTGTTTTGAAGACAAGATAGTGGAAGAGTCGGTGAAACGGGTTCTGGAACAGATCTACGAGACAATCTTCGAGGACAGCAGCTACGGGTTCAGGCCTAGGCGCAATCAGCATCAGTGTTTGGGAAGGCTCGGAGAAACAATTCAACAGAAGCGGGTGAAGTACATCGCAGAGGCTGACATCAAGGGTTTCTTTAATCATGTCAACCATGAATGGATGCTAAAGTTTGTGCAGCATCGAATAGGCGATCCGCGAATAATCCGGTTAATAAGCCGGATGTTGAAGGGTGGGATAATGGAGGACGGTCTAGTAAGGGCCAGCGAAGAGGGGACACCTCAAGGATCTATTCTTTCACCATTGCTGTCCAATATCTACCTGCATTACGTCCTGGACCTCTGGTTCAGGTGTGTATTTGAGAAACAGAGTCAAGGCGAAGCCTACTATTTCCGCTTTGCCGATGACTATCTGGCCTGTTTCCAATACAAAAGAGATGCATTGCTCTTCATGAACCAGATGAAAAGCCGGTTGGCAAAATTTAATCTGGAAGTTGCAGAGGATAAGACCCAGTGTATCGAGTTTGGTCGGTTTGCCCGCGATAACGCTCGTAAACTAGGCAAAAAACCGAAAGAGTTCACCTTTTTGGGCTTTACGCATTATTGCGGAAAGACAATGAAGGGACACTTTAAGGTAAAGCGTCGTACCAGTCGTAAGAAGCTGAATGCGAGCATTAACAGATTCACCGACTGGGCACGGCGAAGCAGGGGAGCTCAGAAGACAAGTGAGATGATAAGAAGTGCCAGGACCCGTGTTATAGGGCATCTCAACTATTACGCCATAACGGATAACTCGAACAAATGTAGTTCCTTTCTACACCATGCAACACGTTCCCTGTTCAAATGGCTAAACCGCAGAAGCCAGAGGAAATCGTACACATGGGAAGGCTTTCGCCATGCATTAGAAATGGCGGATTGGCCTACAGCGAGAATCCGCAAAGACCTGAATCCATGCCGTAGAGCGGAGGCTATCTGAATGATAAACCGAAGAGCCGGATGTATGGGAAATCCGCTAGTCCGGTTCTGTGAGGGGCCGGGGTGCAATGGGTAACAGGAAGTAGAGAGACCGGGACACGTAGTAGTCGCGTGCGACGAGGCGTCATTAAAAGTCCGACTGAGTCTTGAACTTCTTGGCCACCTAAAGTCCCCGGTCTACTCGACTCTCAGGCAAGAAATGACTTCTCCGTTAGCAGTTTTCCCAGCTCATCCTGAAACTCCTTCGTATATCTTAGGGAATCTTTTCTATTTGGCCCCGGCGATTTCTATTTCTATATAAGGAGCGGTCACTGTGGAGGCCAAGTTTTCATCTTGACAATAAATAAATGATTGCTTATATGTATATATAAAATTCCAAGTAAGCGTTTATTGAGAACTCACTTCTAATATCAATATTAAAGAGGAAGCAGTTGAACACAACCAAGAAACCAGAGACTCCAGACATGATTACGCCGGGTTCCATTGTTTTTTTGGCCAAGGCGTTGGCTGATGAAAATCGCGTGCGGATAATCATGTCTTTGGCGCAAGGGAAAAAAACTGTTTCAGCCCTAGTCGATGAAATGGGCATATCGCAACCCCTCGCCTCTCATCACCTCAAGGAACTCAAGCGGGCGTTACTGGTGACAGTTGAACGAAGTGGGCCCTTCCTCTACTACGAGTTAGTCGATTCCCGCATCACAACGATTGTAAGCGACCTAGATGAATTGGCGGCCTATCTGCTTGCCAATCGTACAACCTTTTAACCGGAAGGAGGAACTTAATGAAGGAGCTGCAAGACATTTTGAGCCGGATGGAACCAGCCGCTGCAATTTCGGCGTTGGCACCGGTCCTAAAAAATATACTGGCCCACCTTGACGAGGAGGACAGAGTTAAATTTGTCACGGATATGATCGATGAACCTAACGGTGACAAACTCTCCAGCATGGTGCACCTCTGACTAGCCGAGTGCATGGACGAAGGTGTCGATCCAACACATATGTGTCAAAGTCTGGTTCAAAAGGTAGCACAATCCAAACAACTGTTGGCAGTGGCCGATCCAGGCATCTTGGAACTTTTTGAAAATTGGCTCGAAGAACTGGAAGACGAGACCATGGATTACATGGAAAAACATCCGGAGGCAGAATCATCAACCGTAGCTGACGACTTGGGGCTTTCACAGAGTGGTGCCGATTTCCTGCTAGCAAAGTTGCGGAGAGGCGGCCAGCTGTAAGCATAATCTGGCAATGTTTTTTTGGAGAGAAAAAAGAATTGAGACGTAACAAGAGACAGTGTGCTCGCAATTTACCAAATCAGCTGCTCCCTTGCTAAGATAAACATTCAGACATGATAACGGAGGGATGAAATGCCAAAAATACGCGTATTTCTCAATGAACCAAACGGCAAGACCTGAATTCATTTCAATACCATGTTGCCCAGGTTGGGCAAACTATTCCCCGATGCCATTGAGGTTATCTCGAAACCACGCCAAGAATATCAGACTATGGCGTATGCCGAACTAGGACTTCCCAAGGCTCCAGCTATCATGGTGGGTAATGAAATTATTACTGAAGGCAAGGACATTGACGACTCAGCCTTAGAGTTGGCCATTAGCCGTCATCTGGGGCATGCCGCCCCCTGAACCTCTTCTAAGGATTCCTCTGTACCGGCTGCTTAAAATCATAATTCAACAAAAGTAAGGAGGAAATAGCCATGAACACAACGACATCATCTAACGACCATCCCGTCCTTGGTTTAACCATTCAATTGCCCGCTAAATTGCTGGACGTCTTGCATGACATCGTTACAGAGAAGGGTATTAACATCAACACCCTGATTTCCGGGTATATCAGCAATGGAGTTGAGCATGATCTGCCAGTCGTACATAGGAAATGTTTTTTCAATCACGTCAAGGAAGTTTTGAAAAAACATAACGTGCCATCAGAGGCCATCACCGAGATTGGCGAAAAATTCAGCTATTAATTGTTGACATGTTCAGACCCAATAATTTGTCGTCGATAACCATTTATTTGACGAGGAGTCTAATATGGAATTACCTTTTCTGATCACTCTTGTCATGTTGGGCCTGGGAGGCGGGTTTCTCTCCGGCTTGTTGGGCCTGGGAGGCGCCATTTTTATGATTCCCCTGCTCTTGTATGTACCACCGCTACTTGGGGTCGGCCATCTTGACATGAAGCAGGTCGCCGCCGTGAGCATGGTGCAAGTACTATCCGCTTCCCTCTCCGGCTTGATTGTCCATTATAAAAATAAGTTCGTGAGCAAATCGCTGCTCCTCACAATGGGGCTATGTAGCGCCTTGGGCAGCCTTGGAGGATCGCTGCTCTCCAAGCAAACGAACAGTGCTTTTCTTCTTGCTATCTTTGCCACCATGGCCATCATCGCGGCAATCACGATGTTCGTTCCCAAACGAGAACAAGGTGCCGACATCAAACCTGAGGACCTCGTCTACAACAAACCCCTGGCTGCGGCTATTAGCCTGGGCATCGGCATGTTCGGCGGCATGGTGGGAGCACCTGGAGCCTTCATCTACATCCCTGCCATGATTTATTTCCTTAACATCCCAACCCGCATCGTCATTGGCAGCACACTGGGCATCGTTCTCCTTGGCGCCATCATGGGTACAATTGGCAAGGCGGTGACTGGTCAGATCATCTGGTCCTACGCCATAGCCCTGGTTATCGGCACCATCCCTGGTGCTCAACTAGGAGGTCGGGTAAGCAAAAAAACCAGTACCAAACACCTACGCCTAGCCATTGCGGTTATCATCGCGATCACCGGCCTACGAATGTGGTATCAAATACTAACCGGGCATTGAGATCGTAGGAGAGCAAGCCATACATCAACTCGCGGAGGTAGTGTTATGACAGAAAAGAAAAAGGTGTCAATCATGATTTTCCATGACGAACTCTGCCAAGTCTTTAACGGCCTGATGACTGCCATCAGCCTGCAACGAGCCGGGGCTGAGGTTACAGTCTTTTTTGGCTCGCGGGGGATCAATGCGGTGCACAAGAATAAGATTAATCATCTTAAATGTCTGCCTGATCAGCCCGAAGAGGAACAAAAAAAGGTGACGGACCGCATGGAAGCAATGAACTTACCAATGCCGGAAGATATGCTGCTTATGCTGCACATGGAGGGTGCCAAATTACTCGCCTGCCCCCTAAATAAAGAAGTCTTTGAATTCAAGAACGACGACTTTGTCGAAGGGGTGACCCTTGCCGACCCGGAAACCTATTATACCGGTACCGTCATCCCTGCGGACATGTATTTGGTCTTTTGAGGGGAAACGCTATGGTAAATATTGTTGTTCTGGGAGGTTCCTTCGGCGGGCTGACCGCTGCTTTGGAATTAAAGAGACTGTTGGGCCAAAAGGCTGACGTAACGGTGGTAAGCGCCGACGACCTTTTTGTCTTTTTGCCGTCGCTGCCTTGGCTGATTATGGGTTGGCGGAAACCTGCGGACATCACGCTGAAAGTCACCGATATTCTTACTCCTCGGGGCATCAAGTTTGTCCACTCCCCAGCCTTGGAAGTACTGCCGGAGGCGCGCCAGGTGCGAACCGCTGCTGGCGAGCTCGCCTATGATTATCTCGTCATCTCAACCGGTCCCCAACTCGTCTTTGATGAGATCCCCGGCTTAGGTCCAGACAAGGGGCACACGGACTGCGCCTTCACCATCGATCATGCCGTGAAGACCGGCCAGAACTGGAAATCGATCCTTGAGAATCCGGGGCTGGTGGTGGTGGGCTCGGCCCAGATGGTGAGTTGTTTTGGTCCGTCCTACGAGCTGGCCTTTGAAATGGATGCCGAGTTGCGGCGGCGTAAGATGCGACACAAAGTACCGATTCTCTATCTCACCTCCGAGCCCTATCTTGGCCACATGGGAGTAGGCGGGATAGGCACATCCAAACGGTTCATGGAAGACGAGTTCGCGACGAGAGACATCAAGGCCATCGTCAACCAAGCCATTGATGAAGTGACGCCAGAGGAGATCAGGTTGAAGGACGGGACTAAAATCCCCTTCAAACTAGCCATGATCGCCCCTCCCTTTAAGGGTGTGCCAGCGGTTGCGCCGCTGGGCAATCCCCGGGGCTTTATCCCGGTTGATAAACATTACCGTCACACCAAACACCAGAACATCTTCGTCATTGGCGTGGCCATGGTCATCGCTCCACCGGAACCAACTCCGGTGCCAGTGGGAGTTCCCAAGACCGGCTCCATGACCATCAAAATGGCGAAAGTTGCCGCAGCTACCATCTTTGCCGAAATACAGGGTTCGACGCTCCCTACTCCGGAGGAATTGGCGGTTATCTGTCTCATGGACATGGGTAATACCGCCGCTTTGATGAAGGCTTGGCCGCTTTTACCACCCAGGCAAGATTCCTACACCCGCAAAGGGATTTGGGCGAAAGGGCTTAAGCACTCCTTTGAGCGCTATTTTCTGTTCAAGATGAAGCACGGCTTCAGTCACTGGCCATGAGCATGGAGGCAAAGATGCGCAAAAACTCCTTGGTTCTGCTGTCGGTCAATCATCCAAAAACCGTTGTCTTTCTCTCGATGCTCTTGGCCATGGTCTTTCTGACCCAGTTTCCGAAGATGACCACGGACACCAACCCCAAGAACATGCTGCCCGCCACTTCTGCGGTACGGGTGGGCAATGACGCAGTTGAAAAGACCTTTGGCCTGTACGAGGATATGATCGTTCTCGGCATAAGCAACGACCAGGGCGTGGTCAATCCGGCAACCCTCACCAAGATCAAGCGGATCACCGAAGCGATTTTGCAGATCCATGGGGTAGCGGCCCGTGATGTGGCAAGCTTCACCACCATCGACAATGTAACCATGGAGGATGGTGCCTTACGGGTGGCACCATTGATGACCATGGTGCCGGAGGAAGAGGCAGGGCTTGCCAAGTTGCGGCAGGCCCTGGCTGAAAATCCGTTGCTCATCAATCGCATCATCTCGCAAGACGGCAAGACCACGGCCATTTATATCCCTTTGGAGAAAGGCGCAAACGGCAAGGAGGTCGCCGACCGCATCCGTGAGATTATCAGCCATGAAGCGGGGGCGGACTCTTTTCAGTCCCCGCTGGTGTCGGACGGGGAACGTTACTCCATCGCTGGCGACCCAGTGGCCCGCGACACCTTTGGCGCCGAAATGTTTAAGCTTATGGGGATGTTCGCGCCCATGGCCGGCATGATCATGTTCGCGGTGGCCTTTTTCATGTTCCGCAGTCTCTTCCTCTCCATGGCCATCATGGCGCCGGCCATGATCATCATCATCTGCAGTATGGGGCTCATTATTGGTATGGGGTATCCGGTACACATCATGAGTTCGATGAGTCCGGTCTTCCTGATGGCCATCGCCACCGACAGTATCCACATCTTCAACGAGTTTTATTTCCGCTTCCATGAACGAGGGGATAGGAAGGCAGCTATCCTCGACACCATGCAGGCCATTGGCAAGCCCCTCATCTACACCGACATCACTACCGCTGCAGGTTTCGCCTCGCTCATGCTCGCCAATATTATCCCGGTCAAGGTCTTCGGGTTTGGCGTGGCCTTTGGCACCATGCTTCTTCTCCTCTTGAGCTTCACCCTGGTCCCGGCGCTGCTCACCTTTATCCGGGTTGAGAATATCGAGCGAATAACTGCGAACGAGGACATCCGCACCAGCAAGAGCGCCTGTTTCCTGATGAGGTTGAGTCGAATTGGTGGCTTCTGGCCACGGGCCACCCTCCTGGTGGGGGGCTTTCTGGTTGCCTTCGCCATCGTTGGGATTTCCCGGATTCACGTCAACAACAACATGGTGGAATGGTTCAAGGCCGGAAGCGAGATCAGGATGGCGGATCGGGTACTGAATCAGGCTCTCGGTGGTACCTCACTGGCCTATGTCGTCGCCAGTGCCGAGGAAGACGATTTTATGAAAAATCCTGATGCCATGCGCTATCTCGAAGGGTTGCAACGCCACCTTGAGACACTACCCATGGTGGGCAAGACCTTTTCCGTGGTTGATTATGTGAAACGGATCAATCTGGTGCTCCATGACAATGATCCCAAGTTTGACGTTGTTCCGGAGACCAAGGAAATGATCGGTCAGTACCTCTTTCTGTTTGCCATGTCCGCCAAACCTTCCGACCTTGATAATGTGGTGGACTATCCTTTCCGCCAAGCCAACATCTGGGTGCAGATGAAGACCTGGGACGCTCAAGCCATGCGGCAAGTGATCGTGGCCATGGATGAGTATTCAAAAGCCCATCCCATGTCCATCGAATTGAAAACAGCCGGCATCGCCTACTTCAACCTGGTCTGGAACAACGAGGTTCTTGGGGACATGGTGAAAGGTTTTCTGGCAGCCTTGGTCATGGTCTTTGTCATTCTGGTTATTAATTTTCGTTCGGTCAAATGGGCCTTGGTAAGTTATGTGCCCTTGCTCTTCACCATCCTCTTGCTTTACGGGGTGATTGGCTTCATGGGCAAAGATTTTGACATGCCGATCTCCGTACTTTCCTGCCTGTCGCTAGGTATGGCGGTGGATTTTGCCATCCACTTCGTAGGCCGCTTCCGTTTACGGCGGGCAGAGGCGAAAGGCAGCGAACCTCTTGCGGACAGCTTGGACTGGACCGCGGCACGGCCTGGGAAAGGGATCATGCGCAATGCCCTGCTCTTTGCCGCGTCCTTTTCGGTGATGCTGTTCGCACCGCTCACCCCCTATATCACCGTGGGCGCCTTTATCGTCAGCATGATGATGTTGAGCGCCCTCATGACCATCGTCTATCTGCCTGCCATCATCACCCTGATGCAGGGCTGGCTCTTGCAAGGAGAATGAGATGAAACGACTTGTCTTACTAATCATGCTCTTGGCAATATATCTTGCCTCTAGCGCCCTGGCAGCCTCTCCCGATGAAATCATCCAAAAATCACAGACCGCCTTTTTTTATCCCGGCAAGGACTTCAAGGCCCGAGTCATGATGAAATTGATCAGCCCAAATGGCCAGGAACGAGTGCGGGAGCTAACCATGCTGCGCCTGAATACCGGTGAGGCGGGTGGCGAACAGAAATACTTCATGTACTTCTTTCAGCCCGCCGAGGTGAAAAACATGACTTTTATGGTCGTTAAGTTTCCTGAAAGAGACGACGACCGCTGGCTGTTCGTCCCGGCCATCAATATGGTGCGAAGGATCGCGATGCAGGACAAGCAGGCAAGTTTTGTTGGCTCGGACTTCACCTATGAGGATGTCTCCGGCCGAGATCTTGGGGATGACTCGCATGAACTGGTCAAAGAAGAGTCGCTAAACGGCAAGGAGTGTTTTGTGATCAAGAGCACGCCGAAGGCGGACAGCGCTAACTATGGTTATAAGCTCTCCTGGATCGACAAGACGACCTTTCTGCCTATGAAGGAAGAATACTATGACCGAAGTGGTGCAACTATCCGAGTCTTCACCGCCGATGAGGTGCAGGAAGTTAAGGGCTTCCCCACCATCACCAAACGGACCATGAAGAATTTGCAAAGCGGTCACCGGACCGAAGTTTATTATTCCAGTCAGGATTACAATATCGGCCTGGATGACAGCCTCTTTTCAGAGCGTTTTCTCAAACAACCCCCCAAAAAATGGATAGAGTAAAGGATCTGAGCGCCATGCGAACACTTCGACCTTGGTGCACCGCCCTATTGGCGATTCTTGTGGTTCTAATCGCTGGAAAAGGGGAAGCCTCGTTTAGTCTGCACGGCTTCATTCAGGGAAACTACGCGCTTGATACGGCCTCTGCCAACCCCGATGGCCGAGACTCGAAGCTTGCCGAGGAACGGGCGCAACTTAAGCTTGAGGCCGACCAGGGGCCGCTCAGTTTCTTTGTCAAAACCGACCTGGCTTGGGATCATCTAGACGACAAAGAGGTTCTGGAGTTACGGGAAGGGACGGTTGATTACACCTCCTCGAATTGGGATTGTAAGCTCGGCAGGCAAGTGGTTACCTGGGGGCTGGGCGATCTGGTGTTCATCAACGACGTTTTCCCCAAGGATTATGAGGCATTTTTTGCCGGTAGGCCACTCGAATACCTGAAAAAGGGCGTGGACGGCGTGAAATTTGGTCTTTATCCCGGCTTCGCCTCGTTTGAAGTTATCGCCATCCCCCTGTTCACGGCCAACCACTTTCCAGATGCCCAGCGCTTCTGGATGTTCGATCCGTTGCCGATGGTGACCAACCGGCAAACCGTCGAACCGACCTCAAACCTTGACAATACCGAAGTCGCAGTGCGCGCCTATCGCGATGTTGCAGGCTTTGATGTCTCTCTCTATGGCTACCGGGGCTTTTGCCGACAACCTGCCATGCAGACTGATTCTCCCTCTTCCCCCACCCGGCTGACCCTTTGGTATCCGGAACTCGCGGTCTATGGTGCAAGCATGCAAGGCAGCGCCCTGGGCGGCGTCGTCAGCCTGGAGACCGGCTACTACGACTCTCGGGAGGATCGGGCGGGTGACAATCCCATGATCTCCAACAGTCAGGCCCGGTTTTTGGTAGGCTATCAGCGCCAGTTCTGGGAAGATTTCACCGTCGGCCTTCAGTATTACGGGGAGGAAATGCTGAACTATGGCGAATATACCGCCACCCTACCGCCAGGAATGCCTGCCGAGGAGAAGCTGCACGATATGGTCAGCGTCCGTCTGACGCAACTCCTCCGGCACCAGACCGTGAAGCTCTCCCTCTTCACCTTTTGGGGGCTCTCCAGCGCTGACTATTTGGTTAATCCCGAGGTCAAATACAATTTCACCGATCAAATATGGGCGGCGCTGGGGGCCAACCTCTACGGCGGCGGCGAGCCTTGGACCCAGTTCGGCCAACTTGATCACAACGACAGTATTTATCTCCAGACTCGCTATGATTTTTGATGCTAAGAGGAATCCATGAAGGTACGTGACAGCGGAATGCCGGATGAAGAGATGTGGTCCGGCTTCTTCGATCCAGCCTCCGTCCTGAATATTTTTGGACTTAACCAAGGGGTACAAGATTTGGTAGAATTCGGCTGCGGCTATGGAACCTTTACCCTAGCCGCCGCTGGAATAGCCTCAGGAACCGTCTATGCTCTCGACATCGAGCCGGAGATGGTGCGCGTCGTCGAACAAAAATGTCGCGAAGCCGGGATTAACAATGTCCTAGCTACAGTGCGCGATTTTGTTGCTGACGGTACTGGGCTTGCCGATAATTCTATGGATGCGGCACTTCTCTTCAATATCCTACACTACGAAGAGCCGGTGGCGCTGATGAGAGAGGCCCGCCGCGTACTCAAGCCAAACGACAGACTGGTCGTCATCCATTGGAATTACGACCCAACGACGCCACGCGGTCCGGCCATGGAGATCCGCCCACGACCAGAACAGTGCATCGCATGGGGGAGGGAAGCCGGATTTTGCTTTAATGAGCAAAACCGCTATAACCTGCCACCGTATCACTACGGGCTACTTTTCAGAAAACCATCCCACTGTTGAGACCATAAATGTGCTATTCCAAATAAGCATAACCGTTCCATAGGCCAGTGCTGAGATTGTAAATGATTTTATGAGAGGCAATTTTCCCCAGTGATGATGCGAAAACCACATCTTCAACTCCACCAAAAATAGCGGCTGAAGGGAAATCATAAACCCATCGGCCCAGCCCTCAGATTATGCCTCCGTATATGCCCTCTCAGTTAGCCGATTTTTAGGCCTGCAAACAAGTCATCATCAGTCTGGGAAAATGAAAGTATGTCTTTCTGCCAAATTTTGGATTTGATCTGAGCTTGAAAAAAGTTGGCCGTGATTGCCTTCTTGAAAACAGGACATCTTCAACCCGGCCCATATGTGACCTAACAGTAGGAGGTATCAATTTTGGGAGTGGCGAAATCCTTATGATGGGATATGTGTAGTCATAAATGTAATAATTATTGGTTTACAATGAGGTATGGAGTAGAAATGATGGGCGTTACGCCGCGTGAGCTGATATCAGTAAACTGGATAACATGTCAATCGCGCATGATATCCAGTTAGAAAACTGCCACTTAGATCGGGATGGCTAGTGTCCAGTTTGGTTAGTTCTTTCTAAGAATTCTAGTGCCAAACAACATGAATTTATCGCTAAATCAATGCACTTAGGATCAACACGCCTATAAATTGAGTAATAATTAATGGAAACAATTAACCATTCAGCACACTAGCGTCATTTTTCCTCAGAATGATAGATATCCAGAAACTAGATAACAACTTGTTCGGTGTTAAATTACCGCAGCATATGGAGTTTGTTTGATGTTTCTTGATGTAATTAAATCGATTAATTCTATTCAGGAAAGTCGACTTGGCACTATAGCCATGGTGAAAGGTCGCCTCAAGTATAGCAATGGCCCGAATACCAAAGAAAATGGACTGTACTGGATATATACTTCATATGACGAAGCCGAAATGTTAGACGCTACATCCTGTTCTAAGCCAGGGAGTGTCAATATACCGTTGATGGTAGGTGCACACCAAGAATTGAACAATATCTGTACAAAGACAATAAATGGATTTCGAATGGTGTACAACGGAATTGGTGGAGTTGGCCCCTCAGGTCATGGTGGTCTTCGAGAACGAATTCTTGGAGAATTTCGAGGGGGGAAAGGTACTGGCTCTTTAGCTATAAACGAAAGCACATTAAACGATCTAAATAATTGGAGGGTATCTTTTGTTCTCTGGTCCGAAATTCCATTTACAGAACAATATGAATATTCCTGTTGGGCAACAGTTTTAGAGCGCATTTGGCGTATACAATTCGGTTGGCCAATTTTGTGTTCAAAATAAACATTATTCGTACATCAAAAAAAGGAGGTTAGGAATGCAACAATGCAGCAGAATTAACAAAGTACGTATTTTCTCTTTATTCGTGATACTAAGTCTCATGCCTTTTCTCATGGGGTTCAGCTTGTTCGGAAAACCCGAAATTAATGTATCATGTTCAATAAACGGATATGGTTCTGGAGAATGTACTTTTACCAATACAGGTAATGCCTCTGGGAAAGTATGCGGAAAAGTAAAATTAGTAAATACCGTAAGCTATTGGAAGAAACCTATATACTCCGAAACAATTTGCTCAGGAAAGGTGGAAGAATCCTCATCAGTGGCAGTTAGTGTTCATCTCTCAGGAGCATCAGATTTATGTGACTATTCTTCATCTTGCTCGTATGCCTGGGAGGAACAATAAAATAACAAGGATGTTACTGTCAAAGATTCCATATGAAATATCACCGAACCAGGCGCTTCACCAGATGGCGAGAACGTCGGCGGCGCTGACGCGGCAAACTCTTTGGCGCCACTGGTGAGCTTGATCGTTAAGCGAAAAAACACCAAATGATACCACATCTTGTTGACGAATATCATAAAGCTCGTAATGTCGTCATTATTACTTCGGCATTAATAATTCTTTGGCATTTTGGTATTCCTTTCAAAGGGACTCTACCATTTATAAATATCGAACTTGGAGAGAGCCTAAAACTTCCCTATATACTGTCCTGTATTCTTGGGTACGGTGTGTTCAGGGTCCTTGTTGAGTGGTTCCAGTCTGAGTCTGAGCGTCGCAAGTTATTGCCTTCAAGAATTGACTTAGGTGCCACCCTTATTGTTGCTTCTATCTCAGGTTTTTTATTGCTCAAGAAATTGGCGTTTCCTTTATCTTTACCCAAAGTAAATATTTTTTCTTCGCTCGCAATTATTGCAGTCGGTGTCGCTGTCGGGGAGTTCATTGATATTGCGATTTTCAATCTCTTTTTAATCAGATCAAAAGAAGAAGCAAAAAAAATGGCATTGCCAAGAATCCCTGTAGCTGTAAGAGCAACATGGCGAATGGCATATATTATATTACCTGCTCTTCTTTTGGTTATTTTTCTTTCCCCTAGCTATACAGAACCGCTGTCCAATCTTTGGCTGTATTTATTAATTACCCCAGTTTTGTTAATGTTTTTGTCCGGTTTATCTTCTCTTTTATTCACTCGCCATACAGATTCAGAAGGAAACCGCATAACTCGCAGCCAATTCATTAAAAGTCTCCGAAAAGCATTTGACAGGCATGACGCTCACTACCAAATTGGTGGATGGGATAGAAATGTACCACCCGCAAATAGCTCACTTTATGAGGCTGCCGAGCGTGGGGATATAGAATCATTAAAAATGATATTATCTGACAAGGTTGAAATCGATGAAATTAATATGCACGGCTGGACAGCACTGATGATCGCTGTTGCACAACAGCATGCAGAAGCTGCAGTATTACTTCTCGAGTATGGTGCTAATCCAAACATCGGGAATACATTCGGTAGAACCCCACTCATGTTTGCCTCAAGATACGGTAATAAATCCTTGATTCATAACTTATTAAAATTTGGCGCTGACCCAAATTTAAACAATTCAAATGACCCCAGTGCCCTAAGTTCTGCTGCGGTAAGCGGGGACAAAGAGATAATAAAGATTCTTTTGGATGCGGGGGCGGACCCAACTCTGAAAGATTATGATGGAAAGATAGCTACCGAGTATGCCGAGCAATATAAACACGGTGAAATAGCTGCATTGTTAAGAAAGACAATCCGTGCAAAAAAAACATGAGCGCTTAACAATAACGGCATAACAATAAAACACAGGAAAATATCAATGTACGCTGAAATATCTGCCGCAATAGCCAGCGCCAAAACTGCATTAGACATTGCGAAGACGGCGCACAATCTTTCTGACTTCAATAATCTTGTCTCCGCAATCTCTGAGGTTAACACAAAGCTCATGGATGCCACCGCTGTTGCTCTTGCCAGTCAAGAGAAACAATCTGCGCTCACCAATCGTATAACCGAGCTTGAAGACCAATTGCGACAGGTCGAAAATTGGGAAAGTCAAATGAAGCGTTACAAGTTGCATGAATTTCCAGCAACTAAGGCTCTTGCTTATGCTTTGCAGCTAGGAATGGAGGATAATGAGCCTGTTCATTACCTTTGTACAACCTGTGTGAGTAAGAGAGAGAAAACAATATTGCAGCCGCATGGTAGATTTTTGTACTGTCCTATTTGTAAAAACAATATCGAAACTAGCCTTTCTCCTCCTATTAACCGCAGCGTTATACATGGCGGGTCGTGGAGATAGATTAAATGCATCACCCAACAATTTGGTACCTTTAGGCAGTAAAAGTCAAGCATCCCCTTAAGAAAAAGTAAATTGCAGAACTTTTTATGAATTCATCAATAAAATATTGTGGTGCGGAGGTGCCGAAGCCAACCAACGTGATGCTGCCACGTTGGAGATCGAAGCGGCCTTCCCCCAATGTTTCATAGTCCCATCCCTAATGGTCTAGGCCCGATGACATCCGTTCACGACTGGCAATCCTACCATTATCCGGCCCTTGCCTTACTAAGCGACAGGGCAACCCTACTTTATTGGCCATGTCGGGAACTCCCGACCCGAGTGACGTATTGTAAACCTGATGATTCCGTAAAGGATCACAACCCGATTGCGGTCATCTCCGGGACGGGGTTCACCGGACTTTTTAAATTTTACGTGGTTTCAGTATATTATCATCGATCATGCCGCCTGGACCAAGGGTTGGTATTGACTCTTGCAAGTAAAGAAGCGCTGTTCATCAAAGGCCTTGCCCGACCGATACCAGCCGTACAGTTTTCGCAAGAGGTGCCTGGCGACCACGATCATTGCCTTGTTGCCCGGCATCTTGGTTTCATCCTTTTTCTTATGGTAGACTTCTCCATAGAGGGCCTCCTTCTTGACCAGAGGCAGGGTAATCGCCTGCAATACCTTGCGGAGCAAGGGGCGGCCTTTCTTGGTGATCTTGTCTTGGCCCTGAAAATTTCCGCTTTGCCTTGTCCGAAGATTGAGCCCAGCATAGCGCATGAGCTGACGCCAATGGTTGAAGTCCGCAAGGGGGCCGGTCTCTCCCAGGAGTCTGGCCAGGTTCTTGTCGGAGATAAGCTGCGGGGTTGGCGGCGGCATGTTGGGATCCTGCGCCCGCAGCCGGTTGAGAATCTCGACCATCTGGGCTGTAATCTTCTCTTTCCGTTCGGTTTGGTTGAAAAAGTCGGTCAGCAGATCGAAAAAATGCGATTGCAGGACTTCGATATACCCTGGCGGCATTTCGTTCAAGGCAGAGCTGGATGCGTCTTCCCACAGGCGTTTGAGCGAGGCGGCCATGATTCGCGGGGCAGCTTTCTTCATTCTGCGGGCGAAAGCCTCGTAGCCGTCGGCCACGATCCGATTGGGGTTGCAGCCGTATTCCTCAATCAGGGCCAGGCCGGAGTTGCTATAGAGAAAATCCTTCTCAAAGGAGTAGTCGCAGAAGAGTTCAACCAGCAACTTGCTGATCCGACACCTCAAGCTGGTGATTTCGACATCGCATTCATCGTAAATTTTGTTCAATTTTCTGAGCATCAAGTACTCTTCGCCGATGAAGCGCAGGCGGATGACTTTATTCAGCCTGCCCAAGGTATGGATGACCTTGGGGTCTTTCCTGTCGGTCTTGTTGTTGTCGTTGGTCTCGACAATCCGGAATTTGGAAACCGCCTCGGCATTGACATAGCATGTGAGGAGTCCGAGGCGCCTGGCAGTCCTGAGCATACTGTTCTGATATTG
>JAQUKQ010000037.1 GCA_028718985.1 Desulfobulbaceae bacterium
ATCCGTAATCTGATTGGGGTGCACCTCAAATTGCTGTGCCAATTCAGCCAGTGTCTTTTCTCCGGCCATTGCTGCCAGCGCCACTTTCGCCTTGAATGCCGCTGAGTGTTTCCGTCTTGTTCTTTTTGCCATTTTTCTGCTCCATGATTAAGCCCTTTAATGGGCATTATTGGTAGCAGATTTTCCACTTAACGGCTTGTTCAATTTTTTGGGGCCACTTCTCTACTTTGCGTAAAGATAACCTTATGTGCATCATAAGAACTGCCAAACTGAAGACTCTTACTGAACTTCTTAGCGAGAGAGATAAGCTTAGCTCAGTCATTGGCGCCATCAGATAGGGGGCTTGGTGGTTAGGGGCTTTCAATCCTGTGCAGAGCATTATGGGGTCTTGAGTTCCTTGAAAGTAGGCTGGTGGGGTACGTATCAAGAGAATTTTCACGCCGGCGACACGAGTTCGAATCTCGTTGGGGACGCCAGTAACAACAGTAAGGCTTTCAGGGTTTTCCTTGAAGGCCTTTTTTGTTGCCTAAAAATCCATCCCCACACCTTGCCTTCTTTTCATTTTCCCCCACACCACAATTAACCCCCTGGCGAGAGTCGCAATTTTTCCCCAACTGGAAAATCAGCAAATAAGAATCGACATCCTAATCGAATAGACCTTGCAACTGCTCAAGATACTTCTTCACAAACGAGCCTGAATCTTCAGGTGCCCATGCAGCTTTCTCCTCCTCTGCCAAGGGGAGATAGGGACCAGCCTTGGCTTCATAAAAAACAGTGCCTGTCTCCAGGCTAACAGCAGTGTGATAGACGCCATGTGGTATGTCTGCCGCAAGGTTGCCGGTGACTTGCGACAAGAGCACGGTTTCCGCAACCGACCCGTCATCAGCAAAAATGATAATTCCCAGTCTGCCTCGCATTAGAACAAAGCCTTCATCTTTTTCTGGATCGAGGTGGCGATGCGGGCGAATGTACGAAGCAGGTTCGATGGCATTGAGCAATCGGTGGCAACGGGAGGTGTTTGAGGGGTGTAGGTTGTGGTTTTGGCGCAGACGTGGTGATTTGCGAGCTTCCTTGCTGAGCTGGTCTAAAAGTTCAAACGTGATCCGTTTCATGGTCGATTCACCGTGGAATTTTTTGTACTGGAATTTTTAGTCGGTTTCTATTTCTTAGGTGTGTTTGTCTGGTAATCGATAATCAGCTTGCCTGCTTCAGCAGGCTCGATGCCAAATTGATGAGCAATCTCACTCCAGCTTTTTCCCTCCTGGGAGTGTTGCTTTGCGCCTTCGAAAGGCGAAAGTTTTTTCACCTGATCCAGTATCAACAGCAGGGTGATCTCTTTTTCGCTGAGGTTAGCGCCCCGCAAGGTTGAAAGGATCTTTTCTGAGGGGTTGAAGAGTTGCACAAGCAGGTGATCGGCAATTTTATGGCCTGCCTCGGTCTCCGAGTTGCCGGATTGGAGACCCCGCAGAATCGAATCGTTTTTGAAATTATCTGAGGGGAGAAGTTCTGACAGGATCTTTTGCCAGGAGAAAGATCTTGCGCGGAAGCTGAGCAGGTCTTTAAGTTCCGTTTTGCCGACGTTAGCAGCGTGGAGGGCAATCAGCAGGTCGTTTTGCCCGACACCACCCTGCATTTTCAGCAGGACAATATCGCGTTTGGGGAGATCGAACGAGCGGGAGAGTAAGCTGTTGAAGGTTGTGGCAAGTATATACTCATCTGCTGCGAATTTGTTGGCCGGATTGAAGGTACGTTCCTGGAAACAATGGCAACCGGCAGCGGTTTCCGGCGCTGGCTCTTGACTGAAAACGAGCCGGCAGGACAGGCAGGAAAAAATCAACCCCTGCAACAGCACCTTGCCAAATGGCATGGTCTTACCTGCACGTCCTTTGTGCTTTTCATTGCGTTGCTTACTTTGATCTTTAGGCGCAATCTTTTTCACAGGCTCGAATTAGCTCACCTTGACCGGGCAACTCCTTTCACTGATGCCCCTTTTGAGGACCTCGGCGTTGTAGGCGTTGATGACATCTCGACGTTTCAACATGCCCACGACCCAAAGGGATTCGGCGGATTCTACCACCGGGATTTCATCAAAGCCCTTTCTGTCAAACAAGGTGATCGCCGAGTAGAGTGTATCT
This sequence comes from Desulfobulbaceae bacterium, assembly GCA_028718985.1. GTDB lineage: Bacteria > Desulfobacterota > Desulfobulbia > Desulfobulbales > VMSU01 > VMSU01. The sequence continues at coordinate 2,136 of JAQUKQ010000037.1, forward strand.
TCGGCGGTGATAAAGACAACCTTACGGGCGCAGACCTGCCCAACCGTGGCCGAGCATCGCAGGGTCTCATCATGCAGGAGATTCTTGACGTCTTGCAGGGAGACGATGCCGGTCATAGTGCCTGTTTCATTGATGACTGGGAAGTAGAAGCTGTCGCCAGCCTGGCTGAAGATATGGAGGAGTTGGTCGACATTGGCATATTCGCTGATAAAATCAACATCCTCATTCATGACGCGGCCAACTTTGATGGAGCGCATGATGGCCGTTTCGCGGCCTTCGCTGATGTCGATGCCTTCGCGGGAGAAATCCACCGTGTCGATCGAGTCGTGCGAGAGGCGGGCGGAGACAACTGTGCCAATGATGCTGGAAAGCATGATGGGAATGATGATGCTGGAGTCGCCGGTCATTTCAAAGAGCAGGAAAATAGCAGTAAGCGGGGCGTGGGTCGAGGCTGCCAGGAAGGCGCCGATACCGACTGCGGCGTAAGCCCCTGGAGGTGCGGTGACGGAGGGGAAGAGTGTATGGACGAGCCAACCGAAGGAGCCGCCGGACATGGCACCAATAAAAAGGGCGGGGGCAAAAACTCCACCCGAACCGCCCGAACCGAGAGTGATAGCGGTGGCGGCGATTTTCAGGAAAATTAAAGCGGTCACCAGCCACATGGCGGGGTTATCATTTAACACTTCATTGATGAAGTGATAGCCATCGCCCATGATTTGCGGGAAAACCATGGCGCTTACGCCAACCAGAAAAGCGCCGAAAATTGGTTTGAGTTGCGAGTGCATGGCGTGGGCCGCGAAGCGATCACGCACCTGATAGAAGACCCAGATGTGCAGAACGGCGAGGACACCGACCCATACCCCCATTATCATGTAGAGCGGAATCTCTGCCAAAGGGTTGACCAGGTGAAATTCTGCGATAGGAAAGGCTGGGTTGGCACCGTAGTAGGCACGGGAGAGAACGGTGGCCATGGCAGACGAGATGACGAGGGCAGAGAAGGAGGCGATTTCATAGGTGCCGAGCAGGACGATTTCTGAGGCAAAAAACATCCCGGCAATGGGTGCATTGAACATGGCGGCGATGCCGCCGGCACACCCTGCTGCGATATAGACTTTCATGCGGTCACCAGAGACCCGGAAGAAACGTCCGACTTGCGAGCCCAAGGCTCCTCCGACTTGGGCGATGGGACCTTCGACACCTGCCGAGTTGCCCGTGCCAATGGTCAGGGCGCAGGAGATGGTTCGCAGGAGGATGGTACGGAAGGTGATGTAACCGCCTTGCAGATTGACCTTGCGGAGGAATTTTGTGAAACCGTAGCCATTGACCTCACCAGGAAAGAGTAGGGATAATGGAATCAACAGGATCATACCCGTCATTGGGATCAAAGGCAGGAGCAGGATGTGCCAGCCCCCCTGACTGACAATGGCGTAGGCAGGTTCAAAGATAAAGGTATGCACTAGCTCTGTCGTACTTCGGAAAGCGATATTGGCGAGCCCTGCCGCCAGTCCAATGCAGGAGGCGATGATTACCATCAACGAATTTTCGCCGGGAAGGAATTTTTTTGCTCGGATCTTCATGGTATTGAGGGTGGGGGTACTGAGATGCTAAGTGCTGGACGGGAACGGTCTGCCGCGTCCGGATACCCGGTTGGTGCTAGTTTGCCAACTGTCAGAGGGTTATGTGTCCGCGCCCCGGGACCCAAAAGCACTGGTAAAAGAAAAAAGCCCAAAACCATTGAGGATTCGGGCTTATGGCTGGACTTGTGTGGCGAGGGGGAAAGATGAAAATGGCGGAGGAAGTAGGATTCGAACCCACGGAACTTTCGTTCAACGGTTTTCAAGACCGCCGCCTTAAACCACTCGGCCATTCCTCCTCTTATGCAAGAGGACTTTTACCACTTCAGTCTTGGCCTGTCAATCCTGGGAGGGGGCTATTTTTCAAGACGGAGCTGTTACGTGTAGCCCAGGGCGTGTAATGCTTCACTCAAATTTTGGACGCCATGGATTTTCATGCCCTGACTTCCAGCCTTTGGGGCATTGGCTTTGGGTACAATGGCTTGCCGGAATCCGTGTTTGACCGCCTCTCGCAGCCGTTCCTGGCCATTGGGGACCGGCCTGATCTCGCCGGATAAACCGATCTCCCCAAAGATCACCATGTCGTTTGGCAAGGGGAGTCCCTTGAGGCTCGAGATGATTGCCAGCAGCAGCGCCAGGTCAGAGCCAGTCTCCTCGACCTTGACGCCGCCCACCACGTTGACAAAAACATCCTTGTCAAACGTTGCCACTCCGCCATGGCGGTGCAGGACCGCGAGCAACATGGTCAGGCGGTTTTGGTCGAGACCAACGGCAAGGCGCCGTGGATGTTCGGCGTAACAGGTGTCGATCAGGGATTGGATCTCGACCAGCAGCGGGCGACTGCCTTCCCAGAGCACCATCACGGCGCTACCGGGCATGGCCACCTCGCCTCGGGTGAGAAAGATGGCAGAAGGGTTTTTGATCTCCTTAAGGCCAGTCTCGGTCATAGCAAAGACCCCAAGCTCGTTGACGGCGCCATAACGGTTTTTCATAGCCCGCATCATCCGATAACGCGAGTCACTGCCGCCTTCAAAATAACAGACGACATCGATAATATGCTCAAGGACTCTGGGGCCGGCCAGTCCTCCGGACTTTGTGACATGGCCAACCAGAAAAATTGCGACCCCGCTTTGTTTGGCGAAACGGGTGAGGTAGGAGGCCGATTCTCGCACCTGGCTGACGCCGCCGGGGGCCGAGTCGACGCCCGAGACTTGCATTGTTTGGATGGAGTCGATGACCATGATCGCCGGTTTTTCTCGGGCTGCGACCGCACAGATATGTTCTACCTGGGTCTCGGCCAAAAGGAGAAGATCTTGGTCCGGAAGCCCCAGGCGTTTGGCGCGCATGGCGATTTGCGGGAGGGACTCTTCTCCGCTGACGTACATCGCCTTTACCTCTTTAAGCCCGCAGCAGACCTGAAGCAGGGCGGTACTTTTGCCAACGCCGGGGTCGCCACCGATCAGCACGACCGAACCGGGAACCAGGCCTCCACCCAATACCCGGTCGAGTTCGGAGAGGCCGGTGCTAAGGCGCGGAAAGTGATCGATGGCGACATCGGCCATTCGTTTGACCTGCGCCTCGGTACCGGAAAAGCCGACACTGCGCAAGGCCTCGGCCACTTGGGCCGGAGCAGCCTCTTCGACGCAATTCCACTCTTGACACTCAGGGCACTGTCCGGCCCATTTGCCGAGCAAGACACCACAGGCGTTGCACAGGTAATTTTTTTTCGATTTTATGCCCATGGTTATAGTCGGCAGGAAATGACGGGCCGTGTAGCGATGGTGATGGCGGTGAGGCAGGGACTTCTCATGGTTGGTGTTGTCTTTTGGTGCGGATAGCGTTGGAAGATATGTGAAGATATTTCAGAGAACAGGAAGGTGCGATCAAGTACGTCGATTCATTCATGATGCGCAAGTGTAGGGCGGTGTTGATCCGAAGAGGGATGCCCCCTGCTCTGGTCGGGGAGTTTTAGTGCCCTTTGATAAAGGCTCGCACAACGGAGCCTGGCAAGAGATGCCCACCTGGTGGGCCGAGTAAGAGGAAGTCATCATCGATTGGAACGGTTGTTTTCTCTTTTTCAAGTCGGGAGATTTCACCGCCAAGAAAGGTGATCTGGGCTTGGAGCTCATTGATCTCCTCTTGGTCTTTGGTCAGTTGGCCGGTGGTCATTTTATGATCGGCTGTGAGACGATTTAACTCGCTGTTTTTCTCCTGGATGAGCCGCTCATGTTCGCTGCGGGCGATAAATTCTTTAAGGTCAATTGGCGGTGGGTTCGCTTCGGCGAAGGCGAGTTGCGCCTGGACAGCGTGGAGATCTTCTTCCAGTTGCTGGCATTTTTGCTCCCACTGCTTGGTGGAGACCGCCACCGCTGCGTGAGCTGATTTGGTTCGTTGTGATTCACTCATGGCCAGCAAACGGCGCCGCTCGCGGACAAAGCGCTCTTGCAGGGCGATCAGCGTCAGGCCTGACCCCAGGCAGAGACCGAGAAGGATGAAGAGCGATGTTTTGATGGATGGCATGGCAGATGGTTAAGCGTTCTGGCCTGAAAAGCCGATTTTGTCCCAATGCTTGGCAGGCAGATCCATGGCAAGTTTCAGGGCACCTTAACAACCGGCAAAATCGGGATCGGCGACGCAGGTCACTTTCACTTGGCCATATTCGCCCAACATTTTCTCGACCATGGCGGCGATCCCTTTGATGTTGGAGCCGCCACCTGCCAGGTAGATATTCTGCAAGACATCGATCTGGTTCTCAGGGTCATAGCCTTTCATGATGCTGATAATATTTTCAACGATATCAGGGATGATGCTCTCACAGACGGAGCGAATTTCTCTGGTAATATCGTACTCTGCCGGTTTGCCGTCGCTGCGCAGGGTGACCTTGATGGGTTCACTCGGCTCACCGACGAAGGCGTGCTGTTCTTTGATCACGCGAACCAGGTTTCGAGTGATCTGGACATCGTAAAATTTCTGCTGAATGGCTGATTCGAGCCGTTCGTCGATGTAGTCCCCACCTTTCAGGGTAGTGATCTGGTCTTTTTGCGTCGGAACGGAGCCCTTGACCCCGCAGATATCCACCGTGCCAGCGCCAATATCAACGATGATGGCATCGTTCAACTTGTTGAGGTGGTAAGCGACCATGAACGGTTCAGAGACCACCAAGGCGGTGGCCATTACCTCGTTGGCAATTTGCAGGAGAAGTTCCTTGTTCATGATAGAGGCCCGCGAAGGAACGCCTATGATGCCGGCGACCGGCATATCGTCCCCTTGTTGTGCCTCTTGAACGACATGCTTGAGCAGTTCGAGGGCTGCGGTATAATCTCGTTCGCTGGCGTCACGAATAACGCCATCTTCCAGGGGGTGATATAGGGTCAGGGCCGAGCGATTTTTAAGTGCTTCGTCACCAAAGACCTGGGCCTTACCCAGGAGTTTAATGCCGATGATATCCTTTGGGTAACCGACTATGGTGCGGGTGATCTGTTTATATCCCCGATTGGACATCACTGCCGTTCGCGAGGTGCCTAAGTCGATGCCGATAATGAGTTGATTGTCCGGGGTGTTTTGATCTTCTGACATAGTCGATCCCTGTTGATATGAAAGTTTTGGGGCCAAAAAGCGACTTGTGCTCCTGGCTATGTGCGAGACTATCAATTACGATAATGACTTACCTTGACAAAATTTAATACAATGGCTGCATAAAGATTGTCAAGTTAATTGCGGGGTAGAGCTCTTTGTTGGCGCGACGCACACGAAAAAAAAGGGGGCGGCAATAGTTCTTTGACGAATAGTTAGTGTCATGCTATGGTGTTGCCTGTTTTTTATGCAAATCTTGGTGTTACCTGAAATCGTGCGGAATTAGGGGGGGCATGACCTCTGGTGACGTGTGGACGACAATATTACCTGTGGAGATTTTGATTATGAAGACTGACAGCTCTCGCACTTTTTTCCAAAGGGCCCAACTATCAATTCCTGGAGGGGTGAGCAGCCCGGTGCGCGCCTGTAAGTCAGTAGGCTGCGATCCGGTGTTTATCGAGCGCGCCAATGGCTCAAAGGTTTATGATGTCGATGGCAATGAGTATGTCGATTTTGTTTGCTCCTGGGGGCCGATGATCTTGGGTCACAATCATCCGGCAGTGGCAGAGGCAATTAGAGAGGCCTTGGGCAAGGGCACCAGTTTCGGAGCCCCGACACCTTTGGAGGTCGAGTTGGCCGAGATGGTTTGCCAGGCCATGCCTTCGGTTGAGAAGGTGCGTTTCGTCAACTCCGGGACCGAGGCTACCATGAGCGCCATCCGTTTGGCTCGCGGCTATACCGGCAAAAATGTGGTGGTCAAGTTTGATGGTTGCTATCATGGTCACGCCGATGCCTTCCTTGTCAAAGCGGGCTCTGGCGTGGTGACACTCGGCATTCCCGGTAGCCCGGGTGTGCCCAATGATGTCGTCAAAAATACGATATCGATTCCCTACAACGATTTTGAGACCTTGGAGAAAACATTGAGTGATGAGTCGCTCAACATCGCCTGTGTGATTATGGAACCAGTGGCGGCCAACATGGGCGTCATCCCCGCTGCGCCCGGCTTTTTGGAGAAGGTTAGGGCGTTGACAACGGCCAACAAGATCCTCTTGATCTTTGATGAGGTCATTACCGGTTTTCGTCTGAGTCTTGGAGGGGCTCAGGCTAAATTCAATATCATGCCGGACCTGACCTGCATGGGCAAGATTATTGGTGGCGGTCTACCGGTTGGGGCTTATGGCGGTAAAAAAGAGATCATGGGCTTGATTGCGCCGGAAGGCCCAGTGTATCAAGCCGGAACGCTATCTGGCAATCCGCTTGCCATGGCTGCCGGCATTGCTACCTTGAAGGCCTTGAGCGCACCTGGTTTTTATGAAAGACTTGATAAGAAGGCTGCAGAATATGCCGCGGCTCTTGAATCGTTGGCTAAGAAATATTCCCTGCCGACGACCTTAAATCGGGTTGGCTCTGTTATCACAACCTTTTTCACCCCAAACCCAGTTACCGATTTTGTCAGTGCTATGCGGTCGGACACCAACATGTTCGCCTCTTTTTATAAAGATATGTTGGAGCAGGGCATCTATTTGGCGCCATCGCAGTTTGAGGCTGCTTTCATCTCGGATGCTCATACTTCCGAGGATCTGGAGAAGGCCTTGCAGAAAACTGAATGCTCGTTCAGAAAATTGGCCAAAGCTTGAAAAAGCAATTGACTTTCAAAGTGACGCATGATACCTAGGATGCTGTTTTTAATGGGGACACTGCCCGATATGGGTAGGAATACCGGGGCTTGCCAGGGTTTTTGGTGGCGTGAAAACTCTCCTCGGGCCTCAAGGGCTGCAAGTCGGTGAGCGAAAATCCCGGCGTTCGCAAAGAACTTATGCGTTTGGTGGCCGAGTTTTCCACCATTGGTCTCAGCCTGGCATCAAGTGTCTTTGTCGGCTTTGGTATGGGCTATCTGCTTGACGAGAAGGTTTTTGGTGGGCGCACTAAACCGTGGTTTATGGTTATTTTTTTTGGTTTAGGTGTGTTTGCAGGGTTTAGGAGTTTGTATCGTTTGACAAAGCGAAAGGATTTGTGAGTTGTGAACGACGGAGCGCAGCAGCCAGAATTTTCATTGGCCAGAGTCCAAGTCGTTAACGGGTTCTTGCTTTTTGCCACGCCTTTGGCGGCAGGGGTGACTTTCTCCTGGTCGGTTGCTTGGGCCGTTTTGGTGGGTTCCCTGATTGCCAATCTGAGCTTTTTTTTGCTTAAAAACGATCTGACCAAGATCATGCAAGGCCCGATGCGGGCAGTAAAGTTGCAATTTTTTATTAAGTATTATCTACGGTTGTCGGCCCTGGCTGTTATCTTGTTTCTTTTGGTAAGACATGGGCATATTCATGTATTTGGATTGCTGGCCGGGCTCTCTACCGTGGTAATCGCTATTGTCGTTGCCGCAGTTGATCAGGCGCGAAACATCTATATTTCAGGAAAGGAGGCAGTGCAGCCATAATGGAACATCCAATACTCTTCATCTCACTGATACTGCAGTTTTTAGGGTTGCCGGTACCCCATACCTTGGTTGGCGACACCCTGCTTGCCAAGCTGGTTTCGCCACACATGACCTACACCTGGTTCGTCATGCTGGTGCTGATTTTGGCGCCAAAATTGACCATGGGTAAGATTGAGATGATACCCGGCAAGGGCCAGAATTTCTGGGAAGCGGTGGTTGATGGCATAGAGGGCTTCATGGCTGAAAATATGGGCAAAGAGGGCGCACGAATGATGTTCCCGATGTTGTGCACATTTGCTCTGTATATCCTGGTTGGTAATATGGTCGGTTTGATGCCGGGCTTCATGTCACCGACATCAAATCTTAACATTACCCTGGGTTGCACGCTGATCATCTTTGTCACAACTCATATTCTTGGTGTGAAGTTCCATGGGGTTGGCTATATCAAACATTTCCTCGGACCTATCCCATGGTTGATCCCATTGATGTTGCCGATCGAGCTTATCAGTCACTTGGCCCGTATCTTGTCGCTCTCTATCCGTCTTTTCGGAAATATCATGGCCAAGGAGACCTTGCTGGGGATTCTCTTTATGCTGGCTGGGGCCTACTTTGCGCCATTGCCTATTCTTTGCTTGGGTGTTTTGGTCTCGGTTGTGCAGTCACTTGTTTTTGTGCTGTTGTCGATTCTGTATTTCTCGGCAGCTATGGAACATGCGCATTGATAGAAATACGCGTCCGTTCTATGTAGGGTCAATTTTTGGTTCCTGCGGGACGGTCATGTTGAGTTTACTTACAAAAGAAGAAGGCCAATTATTTAATTTAACGGAGGAAGAAGGATGAAGAAAGTAGGTATGTTGACGGCAGTGATGGTGTTGGGTATGGCTTCTTTAGCAATGGCATCTGAAGGCATGGAAGCCGGTGGTGGCGTGAATGTGGCTTTGATTTGTATTGCCGCCGCGTTGTCAGTTGGTATCGCCGCTCTTGGTTGTGGCATTGGTATGGGTTCCGCAGTTGGTGGCGCTTGTACTGGTACAGCACGTAATCCAGAGGCTTCTGGTAAGATCACCGTGACCATGATCATCGGTCTGGCCTTGATCGAGTCCTTGACCATTTATGGTCTGGTTATCTCTTTGATCTTGCTCTACGCTAATCCGTTGGTTAAATAACCGATCTGAGTAGATCCCGTCGTATTGGAAAGGCCGCAGGGAAACCTGTGGCCTTTTTGCGTTGGTGCTTCCGGCAGGGCGCGCTTGCAGGCAAGGCAGGAGAGTTTGGTGGGCAAAGATGTAACGATGGAGTGTTTGATCAATCCCGAGCGAGGCCGGGGCGAGGAGGGCGTTTCGGGCACGGTGCTTTTCTGCCCGGGACCTGGGGAGGTTTCGTCATTAGGACGTTATGCCAAGGAATTGTCATGGCAGCGGCATTTTTTATACAACTCCAATCGTTGGAGTCCTTTGGAGGGCGGAGTCGCCCTCTGCGGCCCGGCGGTGGGTGCACCCATGGCGGTGTTGACGCTGGAGAAGTTGATCGCCCTAGGCTGTCAGAGGGTGGTGGTTTTTGGCAGTTGCGGGGCGCTCCTGCCGGATTTAGCAGTGGGCGATGTTTTTATGCCGACCTGGACCGTTAGTGAGGAGGGGACCTCGTGCCACTATCCTCTGGCAGGGCCAGCGACTCCATCAATGCATCTGCACGTGAAGTTGCTAGAATGCCTGCAGCAACTTGGCGTCGAAGCTAAAACCGGTGGGATATGGACTACCGATGCCCCCTATCGAGAACGCCGAGACGTCGTACGGCGTTATCAGTCCATGGCGGTAGGTGCGGTGGACATGGAATTTAGTGCTTTGCTGACGGTCGCCTCTTTTCGGCAAGTGGAGTTGGCCGCAGTGATGGTGGTTTCCGACTTGCTGTCCGATGATATCTGGCGGCCTGGTTTTCGTTCACGTCCTTTTAAGGCGGCAACGGCCAGAGTAGCTCAGGCACTGTTTTCCGGACTTGTCAGAGGGCAATTTTGAACAAAGGGTTGGGATTTAGATGGATGAGATGATGACAAAAAACGTTTTTATTGTCAGCCTTGGCTGCCCCAAGAATTTGGTGGATTCCGAGGTTATGCTTGGCACCCTAGCCCTTGCAGGCTACAAGACCTGCGCCACGCCCGAAGAGGCGCAGGTCTTGTTGGTGAATACCTGCGGCTTTATCCAATCAGCGGCAGAGGAGGCGGTTGATGAGATTCTGCGGCTCGCTGCTGTCAAGACCGAGCGGCCTGGCACTCGGTTGGTGGTTACGGGATGTCTGGTACAGCGTTACGGTGAGGACTTGAAGAAGGCGTTGCCTGAAGTGGACCTCTTTCTCGGTACCGAGAACTTTTTCGATATTGCAACTCGTATCGCCGCCTTGGGACAAGAGATTTTACCCGCCATGGCCGATCTATCCGGGCAGCGTTTTTTGATGGATAGTTCGATGCCGCGCCTTATTTCTACCCCGTCCCATCGAGCCTATTTGAAAATCACCGAGGGGTGTTCTAACGCCTGTAGTTACTGCATGATACCCGCCATTCGCGGCCGTTTGCGCAGTCGCAGGCTAGATGATGTGATCTCTGAAGCCCAAAAACTCGCGCAGCAAGGGGTCAAAGAACTCACCCTCATTGGACAGGATCTGACGGCTTATGGGCTTGACTTGGGTGCGTCTGGACCGCGCCTTGTGCGGCTCTTGAACCACTTGTTGAGTCAGACAACAATTCCCTGGTTGAGGATGCTCTATCTCTATCCGCATCGTATCACCGAGGACTTGCTTCAGGTGATTGCTGAGAATCCGCGTTTGTTGCCCTATTTGGACATTCCTCTGCAGCACGTCAGTCCAAATGTCCTACGTCTGATGAATCGTCCTTTTGCCAAAGGGGCGTTGGACGAGTTGTTCGCTAAAATCCGGCGGATTTTGCCGCACGCGGCGATTAGGACGACATTCATCGTTGGCTTTCCAGGAGAGACTGAGGCCGATGTAAAGCTGCTAGAAGAGTTTATGCGCACCTACCGCTTAGATCATGTTGGCGTTTTTGCCTATTCTGACGAAGAGGGGTCGGCGGCGGCGAAGCTCCCTGAGCACTGCTCAGCAGAGGTGAAAGAGGAGCGCGAGCAACGCTTGATGGAGTTGCAAGCAGAAATCTCTTTGGCGAAGAATCAGGCCTTGGTGGGGCGCAAAGTACAGGTGTTGGTCGAGGGGGTGAGTGCGGAAACGGATCTCTTACTTGAGGGGAGACTAGCGAGTCAGGCCCCGGATATCGATGGTTGCGTTTATATTACTTCCGGGGAGTGTGCGGTTGGGGATATCGTTGATCTCATGGTCACCGAGGCCCATACCTATGATGTCGTGGGCGAAATTATTGAAGCGGATGACGAGTCGGCTTAAACGGCATGACGGACGGGAGAATTTTATCCGTCGACCCGTTCTTTTAACTCTTTTCCCACCTTAAAGAAGGGCAGTTTTTTGGGGCGCACTTTAATCTGCTGGCCTGTTTTTGGGTTTCTGCCGGTGTATGGTTCGTAGGTTTTGACAACAAAACTTCCAAAGCCGCGTATCTCAATGTTGTCACCACGTTCCAGAGACTCCATCATCGTTTCGAGGATAGTATTCAAAATGCTGCTGGCCTGCCGGGTTGGCAGGTTGAGATCGTTTGCGAGCGCCTCGATGAGTTCTGACTTATTCATACATCCTCCGACAACAATGATAAGAGCAAAGGGGAAGTAACTTGTAATGTTACATTCGAAAAACGGTTTTGATCATTTCAACTGCCTCTGTTTGACCTTGCTGCTGACTACTTACGAGAAAAGTTAATCTAACTTATCGATGTTATAAATCATTTTTGTATTTGTAAAGAAAAAATTTAGAGGGCAGTTTTTTTTCTCTACAAAAACGATCAACGAAAGAGGCTTGCCAGGTCTTTCGGGCTGAGAAAACGATATTTGCCAGGGGAGAGATTGCCGAGACGGAGGTTGCCGTAAGCCAGCCTTTTGAGGTGGATAACCGGATGGCCAACGGCCTCGAACATCCGCCGTACCTGTCGTTTACGGCCCTCATGGATGATGATGTGCAGGGAGGTAGTTTTTTCAGATTTTTCGCGGACGGAGATCTTGGCGGGCCAGGTTTGGCGGCCATCAAGGTCAATGCCTTGCTCCAAGGCTTGAATTTTTTGGGGTTCAATGTGGCCAAGGATAGTAACTTGGTACGTCTTGTTGACTTCGAATTTCGGGTGCAACAATTTTTGGGCGAGCTCGCCGTCGTTCGTCATCAGCAAGGCACCTTCGGTATCAAGATCCAAGCGACCGACCGGGAACAGACGTTCGTCAATGTCTTTGATGAGTGATGAGACGATGGGGCGGCCCTGGGGGTCGCTCATGGTGGTGACGAAGCCCTTGGGCTTGTTGAGCAGTACGGTGATTTTCTTTTCAGAACCTTGAATGGGCCTACCGTTGACAGTGATCCTATGTCGATTTGGATCAATTTTGACGCCCATCTCAGTGACAATCGTTCCATCAACCTTGACCCTTCCCTGGCGGATCAGCTCTTCGGCGGCCCTTCTGGAACAGACCCCCGCTTGTGCCAGGATCTTCTGGAGTCGCTCTTCCATGCTAGTTGTAGTCGCCGCGGCGGAATTTTTCAGCTTCGATAGTGCTGACGGTTGCGACTCGGTCGATAAGCTGGGCGAGCGGATCGTGTTGCGGGAGCTGTTCTTTGATGTCGAGCAGGGTGGTGGTGTCGTCTTCAAGTGCCTCGACCAGAGGCAAGAGATCACTCGCCGAAAGGCGTAACTCCCCCAGCGCCTGGCTGAACGACTCGAGCAGGTCGATGGTGTTTTCGCTCATGGAAAGACCTGCCAAACGCAGTTCTGCCGGGACAGGGTTTTCTGTTGTCAGGGCCTCGGCTTGGTTGAGGACCTGCGTCTCTTCCGGTCCTTGCAGTTGGTCTGTTAAAAGATCAAAAAAAGAGGTGGAGGAGACAGCTTTCGCCTTATTGCTTGACTTCGAGTCAGTAACTCGTTGTCCGGTCAGAGGATTGATAATCATGGCGATCTCCATGGCATAGGGAGCGGGGGCAAAAATTGCCTGAAAAGGATTCTGTCTTGGTGCTTCTGCAATTTGCCGGCCATTTTTTGGTAGGGGAGAAAAAAGTAAGTGGCAACCTTAACGCCATTGGCTTGGAATCAGGTGATTGATGCGATTGTCGACCTTTCCTTTGGTCGCTGGGTCTACTTCCAAAATATGAGGATACCAGGGTTTCATCCGACAGTCGAAGACGATGGGTGGATTGAGGCCAACGTGGAAGCGCCGGGTTAAAGTTTGTGCGGCATGGATATCTGCCGCTGGTTCAAAGCGGGTGAACAGGGTCCAGAGAAAATTCTTCAGATTGGCGGTTGCCTTTTTAGTGTCGTCCACCAAGACCACGACCGGCCATTGGCCGAGGTTAGGGTCGGCGGCCAGACGCGCGGGAAGATCACGGTCTTGATCGAAGGAGGCCCCCTGCACGACGAGTGTGCCCGGCAAAAAGACGAGCGGCAGCGTCACACCTGGAGGGAGATAGCCATCAAAGGCCTCGGGCAGGTCACGAGCCGGCTCCTTGCCAAGCCCCATCATCATCGCTTTGGAGCCCTTATTCACCGACGGTCCGGTGTAGTCCAGGGTGTCTTGGGAGACATTGGCGAAAACGAAGAGGTCAGTTGCCCAGTTGATTCGCTCGAGAACGTGTTTCCATAGGGCGGGGAAATCGGCTACGTCCAAGTCGCCATCAGTGACGATCAGAAATTTAGTCAGCGAGAGTTGCCCTTCGCCTAAAATACGTAAGCCGGAGGCAAAGGCCTCGCGGGGGTAGCGATCCATGACCCGGGCGGCGGCGAGACAATGGAAGCCAGCATCGCCAAAGGTTTTGAGTTGACGCACCCCACTCATCACCAGAGGGAAAAGCGGTGACAGTAAGTCTTGCAGAAAATCGCCGATATAGTAGTCCTCTTGGCGGGGTTGGCCAACTACGGTAGCAGGATAGATGGCTTTTTTGCGGCTATAGAGGTGTTTGACTTGGAATATTGGGTAATCATGGGTCAGGGAGTTATAGCCGTAGTGATCGCCAAACGGGCCTTCTGCTCTCCTCAGGTGCGGCGGAACGAAGCCTTGGGCCGCGAATTCAGCGTTGGCGACTAAGGGGTGGTGGCCGCTTGGACTTTTGACGAGCGGCAGCTTCTGGCCGAGGAGTAATGAGGCGAGAAGCAGTTCCGGAATGTTCTCTGGCAGTGGGGCGATGGCCGCCATCATCAAGGCCGGGGGGCCGCCAATGAACAGGGTGACCGGCAGGGACTGATCTCTTTTTTCCGCTTCGTGGTAGTGGTAGCCGCCACCTTTGTGGATTTGCCAGTGGATGCCGGTGGTTTGGTCGTCGTAGCGCTGAATGCGGTACATGCCTAAGTTATGACCACGACCATCGGGGTGCTCGGTGTAGACCAGAGGCAGGGTGACAAAGGCACCACCATCGGTATCCCAGGAGGTCAGCATAGGCAATTCTGTCAGTCTGGCGGGGTGTTGGCACTGCTCCAGGATAGGGGCGTGCTGGACATGCTTGGTGCCGATCGCCAATGCCTGGCGCAGCAGCCCCCGTTGGGACCAGAGCTTGCTGAGGCTGGGCGGGCCCAGACTCTCAGCCATTGCCACCATGCCGGAGACGAATTTTTGTGGACGTCGGCCAAAAGCCAGTTCAAGGCGGTGGTTGGAGCCAAAGAGATTCGTGACTACCGGAAAGCGGCTGCCTTTGACCTTGGTGAACAGCAGGGCTGGACCCTGACGCTCGATCACCCGACGATGGATTTCAGCAATTTCTAAGTAGGGATCGACCTCCTCTTCGACGATATGGAGCTCCGACTCGGAGCGCAGGAGTTCGAGGTAACTGGGAAGATCAGAGAGAATGGTCGGCACGGCTTTGCTCCGAAGCAATGGATTGAGTTTTGGTTGTAGCGAAGAGTTGTTGCTGTCTCTGCTATGCCTGGACGGGAGATCTGGCATTATTTTCTGGCATGAGATGCCAATATGTTATACTCTTTTGGTGGCCGAGTCCGCTAAGAAAAGACGATGGTACTCTCTCTCCGAAAGGTGTTGCTTCATGAGGACGGAGAGGTGATCGATCAAGGCGGTCAGCTCCTGATCTGTCAGTCGGGGCGTTAGGACTGAGAGTAGGTTCGGGCGGCTGAAGCGCTGGATAAAGGCCTGGCAGGAGCGCTCATCCGTGCTTCGATCCCAACCAAAACTGATACTGGCGGCAGAATCCCTCTGATATTGATCCATGACGGGTCCGATTTTTTGGCGTTTAGCTAGTCTTCTCGCAGCCGCCAATGGAGTTGGCGACTACGAGGGCCATCAAATTCACAAAAGAAGATTCGCTGCCAGGTGCCCAGTAGAGCGGCGCCGTTTTCAATGAAGACGAGGGAAGAATTGCCGATCATGGCGGTCATGGCATGGGCTGGGGAGTTACCTTCCAGGTGCTTGTAGTGACGATTGTTGGGCGCCATTTCTCCGAAAATCTTGATGAGGTCTTCTTGAACGGCAGGGTCAGCCCCTTCGTTGATGGTTACGGCGGCGGTGGTGTGCGGGTTGTAGAGGTAGCAAATTCCCGAGTGGCATCCGCTTGCGCTGATGGCATGATTGATTTGTTTGGTAATATCAATGAATTCAATTCGTTTCGAGCTTTTGACAGCGATCGAGCCTTTATGCAAAAGAGTTCCTCTTCGCAATGGTTAACAGATTATTTATGAAGATTTGAATGCGGGTACGTTGAATCACTATAATACTCTCTAATTCATGTCAATCATTTTAGGCCGGCAAGGGTTCAGAGGGTGGGGAATTTTTCGATGAAATACTATCCAATCTGCTTACAGATTGAGGGGCGTCGCTGTTTGGTGGTCGGTGGTGGCAAGGTGGCCGAACGGAAGGTGCAGGGCTTGTTGGAAAGCGGTGCCAGCGTCGTGGTCATTAGTCCTGAGTTGACGGAGAGCTTGAGGAGGATGCAGGAGGCTGGCGAGATTGCCTGGCAGGAACGCGGGTATCTTCCGGGCGATGTTGTGGGGTTTTTTCTGGTGATGGCGGCAACCGATGATCGGCAGGTTCAGGATCAGGTACAAGCAGATGCAGAGCGGCATCAAATCCTCTTGAATGTCGCCGATGTCCCTGAAAAGTGTAATTTTATCTTGCCAGCCTTGGTCAAGCGCGGGCCTTTGTCAATTGCTATCTCGACCAGCGGCAAGAGCCCTGCCCTGGCCAAGCGCTTGCGACGCGAAATGCAAGGCTCGATTGGCCAGGATTATGAATGCTTAACCGAAGTGATGGGGCTGATCCGACCATATGTCCTACGGTGGAATTTACCGCAGGCAGAGAACGAAAGGATTTTCCAGAGTTTGGTGGATGGGGATATCCTCGAACATATCCGCCGGCTCGATTGGCCGGGCCTGCAGGCTTACTTGGAACGTGGGCTCAAGCAGGAGTTGCCGCTGGAGTTGGTACAGGAGCTGAAAAAGCTTTTGGAGCAGTGAAAGTGCTATTGTCAAGGCCGGGGTATTTTAGTATCGTTTAGCGGAGCTTGGTCAAGCTGTTTGCTTTCCTGTGAGAGCAGTTTTTGTTGAAGATAAACCTTCCGGTTGGGGGTATTTTTTATGGCACTATTATTTCAAATTACCTTTGTTGCCTATCTTGTGGCGACCGGCACCTATGTGCTCTGGTTCGCCAAGCAGCAGAAAGAGGCGAGGATGGCTGCGCGCTGGATGTTGACGGTGGCTGGAGTGCTTCATACACTCACTTTGCTGACCCGATACTTTGAGGTGGGGCACACGCCGATCAGCAACATGCACGAGGCAGTATCCTTCTTTGCCTGGTCGATGACCTGGGGTTTTTTGATTTTTCGCTGGCGTTACCGGGTGAAGAATTTTGGCACCTTTGTCAGCATCGGCATCAGCCTTTTGATGCTGGTGGCGGCGATCGCCTCGAAGGAGGTGGCACCGTTGCCACCAGCGATGCAGAGTCTTTGGCTACCCGTTCATGCCTCCATTGCGATCATGGCCAATGCCTTTCTGGGGATGGGGTTTTGTGGTGGCATCATGTATTTGCTGCAGGAGCGGGAGATAAAATCCAGAAGGTTCGGTATTTTTTATGAGCGCCTCCCGTCGCTCGAGGCCTTGGACAGCTTAAATCAACACTGTCTCTCCATCGGCTTTCCCCTCCTGACCCTTGGCATTATCTCCGGCTCGATTTGGGCGAAGCAGGCTTGGGGAACGTATTGGCAATGGGATCCCAAGGAGACGTGGTCGCTGATTACCTGGTTTATTTATGCGGCCCTTCTTCACTTCCGTTTTACCATGGGCTGGCGACGGCGGCGGGCCGCGATTATGTCGATAATCGGCTTTAGCTCCGCTTTGTTTACCCTGTGGGGGGTAACCTATTTACTAGGGGGTATCCATTCCTATGCAGGCTGATACACTATTGATTATCGGTGTTAACCATAAGGTGGCACCGGTTGAGGTTCGTGAAAAGCTCGCCCATACCGCTGGCTGCGAGAACCCTGTGGTGGCGATCAAGACCATTCCAGGTTGCCGGGAGTGTTGTTTTCTAGGGACGTGCAACCGGGTAGAGGTTATCTGTTCGACCTCTGAGTCCGAGTCGACGGCGCGGGCTATCCGCCAGCATCTCTTTGCTGGGAGCGGGCTGTCGGAAGAAGAGGTAGAAAAGTACAGCTATCTTCACGTCGGTCAGGAGGCGGTGAATCATCTCTTCAGGGTGGCGGCAAGCCTAGATTCGATGATTATTGGCGAGCCCCAGATTCTTGGTCAACTAAAAAAGGCCTATAAGGCAGCTGCTGAGCTAAGCACGGTTGGGCCTGTTCTCAATAAGTTCATCAATAAATCGTTTTCGGTTGCCAAGCGGGTGCGCACCGAAACCAATATTGGTTCCAGCGCTGTTTCGATTAGCTATGCCGCGGTGCAGTTGGCCAAGAAGATCTTTGGCACCTTGGCCGATAAGCGGGTGATGCTGGTTGGGGCCGGGGAGATGGCGGAGTTGGCGGCCGAGCACCTGATTGCCCAGGGCATCGCAGGGGTTGTAGTGGCTAACAGGACCTTAGAGCGGGCGATCAACTTGGCACAGCGCTTTAATGGGACAGCCGTCACCCTGGAGGGTTTGGCCTCTGAGTTGGAAAATGTCGATATCCTGATCAGTTCAACTGGGGCTACCGGGTTGGTGCTGATGAAGGACGATGTGAAGCCTATCATGCGGCAGCGCATGAATCGGCCGCTGTTTTTGATTGATATCGCTGTGCCGCGCGATCTTGATCCGAAGCTGAACGATTTGGATAATGTTTATCTTTATGATATTGACAACTTGAAAGACGTTGTTGAGGTCAATAAATCTGAACGGAATAAAGAGGCCGATAGCGCCAGTCGTATCGTCGATGAAGAGACAATCAAGTTCCAGCGTTGGCTGGATGGCATGGAGATCACCCCCACCATTGTAGCGCTTCGGCAAAAGGCAGATGAGCTGCGGCGCTCTGAGCTTGAAAGAACTCTGTCCCAAGTCAAGGATTGGTCTCCCAAGCAAATTAAAGCGATTGAAGTTCTGGCGGCTTCAATAACCAATAAGATGCTGCATCATCCCATCGCTTTTTTGAAGGAAACAGGGACTCCAGTGGAGCAAACCCTGAAACTTGACTTGGTAAGGAAGGTTTTTGCCCTGCATCCAGACACCAATGAGGGCCATGACGATGACGAGCTCTCATCCTAGCGTTCAGGAAGAGCACCAGTGGCCCTGGAGCAGGAGGGAAAATAAGTATTGACACTATTAGTAACTATTACTATAAATAGAGACAAGGGCAATTACGCCCCTTCTTTAAGGTAAGGGTTCGCATATGTTAGAAGACACTAGTTTACGGATGACCAAACAGCGGCAGGTGATTCTTGAGGAGTTACGAGCAGTTACCTCTCACCCAACGGCAGATGACATGTATGACATGGTTCGTCGTCGTTTACCCAATGTGAGCCTTGGCACTGTCTATCGAAACCTGGAGATATTGGCTGAGAGCGGTGTGGTGCAAAAAATCGACATTGGTGGCACAAAAAAGCGCTTTGATGGCAATGTGGATCTGCATCATCACCTGCGTTGTACGCTCTGTGGACGCGTCGATGACGCGCACATCGACACCGGCGTGGATCTTGAGGCGATAGCTGCGATGAACACGGATTACACCATTCTTCGGCATCGCTTGGAATTTATTGGAATTTGTCCTGGTTGTCGGCCGAAGCAATGAAGACCTCATGTTTTCCTTGCTATTAATAAGTATTTCGCCCTATACTTTTCCTGAACCATGCGTTCCTTGCTTGTTGCTGTGGAGAGGTATTTGTTCAAGGGCTGAGTCTTGCTCTTGAGAGTAATGAATAAATTTTGCTAGGAGTGCATATCGAAATGTCCAGATTGAAGGGAACAGAAACGGAAAAGAATATTTTAAAGGCATTTGCTGGTGAGTCACAGGCCAGAAATCGATATACCTATTTTGCCAAGGCGGCGAAAAAAGAGGGCTATGTTCAGATGTCCCAGATTTTTGAAGAGACCGCTAATCAGGAGAAGGAACACGCCAAGCGCCTCTTTAAGCTACTAGAAGGGCGAGAATTGGAGATCACGGCCAGCTTCCCTGCCGGGGTGATTGGCACGACGTTGGAAAATCTCAAGGCCTCTGCTGCTGGCGAACATTACGAGCAGGCAATCATGTATCCCGAATTTGCCAAGGTTGCGAAGGAGGAGGGGTTTCCTGATGTTGCTTACATCTTCAAATCGATCGCAGTGGCCGAGAAGCAGCACGAAAAAAGATACCTTGAGCTGGCTGCAAACATTGAGGCCGGCCGGGTTTTCAAGCGTGAGGGTAAGGTGGCGTGGCGTTGCTCGAATTGTGGCTATGTCCACAAGGGGGAAGCAGCGCCGGAGACGTGTGCTGCCTGTTCTCATCCGCGGGACTATTTCGAGTTGCTCGGGGAGAATTGGTAAAAAGGCATATTTATGTTTGTTGGGATTCAGATCGAAGTGTGCTGCAGTAGCTTCAAATGAGTTGAGAGCGCAACATAAAGAGTAAAAGCGAAGCAAGAAAGAATTGGTTGAGCGTGTTTGCCTGCCAAAAACAGCAAAATAAAAAGGGAGAGAGTACAATGGCGCAACTAATGGGTGTCTATCAATGTGAAATGTGCGGCAATATGGTTGAGGTTCTCCATGCGGGTGGTGGTGAGTTGGTCTGCTGTGGCCAACCGATGAAACTCTTGGCCGAGAACAGTACCGATGCCGCTAAGGAAAAACATGTGCCTGTCATTGTCAGTGGCGATGGTGGCTATACAGTGAAAGTTGGTTCCGTTGCCCATCCTATGACCGCGGAGCATTTGATTGAATGGATTGAGTTGATTGCAGGGTCCACGGTATACCGACATGCCTTGAAAGCAGGGGATGCACCGGAGGTGTTTTTTGCGACAACGGCGACGCAAGTGTCGGCGCGGGCTTATTGTAATCTGCATGGATTGTGGAGGGCCTAGGCCATGATGAGTCAAAAGATGCAGGATGCGCTTAATGCCCAAATCAATGCCGAATGGTATTCGGCCTACCTCTATTTGGCGATGAACTCCTATTTCACCTCGGTGAATCTGGTTGGCATGGCGACTTGGATGCGGGTACAGACTCAGGAAGAGATGTTTCATGGCAGCAAGATGTATGATTTCGTCAATGAGCGTGGCGGCAGGGCTATCCTGCATGCTATTGATCAGCCACCGGCGAGTTGGGATTCCCCCTTGGCAGTTTTTGAAAATGCCTTGGCGCATGAGGAGAAGGTTACCTCGTTGATTAACGACTTGGTTGACTTGTCGATGAAGGAACGAGATCATGCCACGACGATTTTTTTACAGTGGTTTGTCACGGAGCAGGTCGAGGAAGAGGCCAATGCCAGTGGCATTGTTTGTAAGTTAAAGATGATTGGTCAAGATGCTAGCAGCCTCTTTGCCTTGGACCAGGAGTTAGGACAACGGGTGTTCACGTTACCCGCTCCGCAGGCAGCGTGAAAAGGGGTTGCCTGTCATAGTAGCTTTGCAGGATGAAGTAAATCATATTTAGTTACGGTGCCGGTTCAGCAATGGCCGGCACTTTTTTTATGCCGTACCAAGGACAGGGTACGTTGGGGCATTGAACCGTAAAGAGAAAAAAGTGTATTGGAGAGAGGAGAGGACTAATGGCGCGAACTGAGATCAAAGAAAATATCTATTGGGTGGGCGCGGTAGATTGGGATATCCGTGATTTCCATGGTTATTCAACCTACAAAGGCACCACCTATAATGCTTATTTGTGCATGGATGAGAAAATTACCCTTTTCGATACGGTCAAGGGAGATTGCTATGACGAATTGTTGTATCATATCAGTGAGCTGACCGATCCGACCAAGATTGATTACATTGTGGTCAACCATGTCGAAATGGACCACTCCGGTTGTTTGCCGAAGATCATTGAGTTGTGTAAGCCAGAAAAGGTATTTTGCTCGCCCATGGGGCAGAAGGCGCTGATGGACCATTTTCACAGGGAGGATTGGCCGATTCATGTGGTCAAATCAGGTGACAGCATTAGTCTTGGCAAAAAAACAGTTACCTTTTTGGAGACCAAGATGCTGCACTGGCCAGACAGCATGTTCTCCTATATCAAAGAGGATAAGCTGTTAATTTCCAGTGATGCCTTTGGCCAACACCTGGCCAGCACCGAACGGTACGTCGATGAAATAGCTATTGGCGAAATCATGACTCATGCGGCAAAGTATTACGCTAATATCCTGCACCTGTTTGCGCCAAATATTCAGAAATTATTGGCGCAAGTGACGGAGTTGGGTTGGGAGATAGACATGATTGCGCCTGACCACGGCTTGATCTGGCGTGGCAACCCGGAGGTTATTTTAAGTGCTTACGATCGTTGGAGTAAGCGCGAGACTTCGCTTAAGGCCCTGGTGATTTATGACTCCATGTGGCATAGTACCGCGAAGATGGCTAAGGCCATTGGAGGGGCCATCAGTCGTGAAGGGGTGCAGGTCAAGATGCTGAATCTGGCTGTCAATCACCGTAGCGACATTATGACGGAGGTTCTCGATTGTCGGGCGCTTGTTTTTGGTTCGCCGACCTTGAACAACGGCATCCTCCCGCGCATGGGGGATTTTTTAACCTACCTTAAAGGATTGCGGCCCAAGGGGAAAGTTGGCGCGGCCTTTGGCTCTTTTGGTTGGAGTGGCGAGGCGGTCAAGATTCTGAACGAAGCCATGGAGGTAATGGAAATTACGGTTCTTGATCCTGGCTTGAAGGTGAAAAATGTTCCAGTTGACGTGGATTTTGCTAAGTGCAAGGAGTTGGGCGTCAAGATTGCTGCGGCTGTCAAGGAGATGGGTTAAGAGTGGATGTTACGGGCAAGGGCGTCAGGACGCTGACCAAGCAGGTCAACGCCTGGCTACAAGTGCCGTCCCTTGAGGCGGCCCTTGCCTCGATAGCTTCGCTCCCACCGGAGAAGGTCATCAAGCCGCTCTTTTCATGCCTTTGTAGCTGCGACCGTCGGGTCAAGTGGCAGGCGGTCTCGGCCATGGGGCAGAGTGTTGCCAAGCTTGCCGACCAGGAGATGGAGTCCGCCCGAGTGGTGATGCGGCGCTTTATGTGGATGCTCAACGATGAGTCCGGCGGTATCGGTTGGGGTGTGCCGGAGGCCTTGGGAGAGACTCTGGCTTGCCATCAGGGCTTGGCTGAAGAGTACGGCCACGTGCTGGTTTCTTTCATGCGGGAGGATGGCTTCTATCTGGAACTGGAAGCTATGCAGGGGGGGTTGTTGTGGGGGGTTGCTCGCGCAGCTACGGTGAGGTCGCAACTTTTACGGTCTAAGAATGTAGTGCGCTACCTTCTGCCCTACCTCAACTCCAAGGATCCGCTGGTACTTGGTTTTGCCTGTCTGGCACTGGGCCGCTTGGGAGAGGGGCATCATGTGACTTCTTTGCGGCCCTTTCAAGAGGATCAGCGTTTGCTGTCTCTGTATCAGAACGGGAATTTTCTTGAGGTCACGGTTGGCACTTTGGCTCGACAAGCCATGGCGCAACTTGATCCTCAATGCTTGATCTGACTCCTGGGCAGTGATCGCCAGGGACGTTACGCGGTAGGTTTTTTTGCCGCCGACAAATGGGTGTTGATTACCCAGAGCAGCCATTCGGCCTGCTTGTCTGAAAAATTCTTGCGTTTTTGTTCGACAAAGGTCTGCAGGGCGTCAACCGCCGGGAAGCTGACCGAATAAAACCCCTTCGTATAGGCCCCGTGACCTAAAAGCGAAATTTTGCCGTTCCCCTCAACGCCCAGCATCAGGTCGTGATTTTTGTAGGTGGTCGTGTCTGCTGTCACCGAGATCGAGCCATATTTCTCGTTGAGAATATAGCGATAGGATGCCCAGCCAATCACAAAAAGCAGAACCAAGGCGAAGGCGGTGGTGAACTTGGTGAAACGACCGTAAACTTGGGGATTGAAGATGTCTTTGAGGGAAAAGGGGATGTGACGGTTAATCGCCGCTGAAATGTCCTTGCCTCGGGCCAACACCGGTTTGACAACCATGCCAGTATAGCCTTCGATGTCGGCAATGGCGGCATCATCGGAGGGGTAGATCATGGCGATATTTAAGATGTTGCTGTGGCCCTTGCTGATCGGCATCA